>NZ_JAMYQK010000020.1:0-100155 GCF_040320845.1 Mesorhizobium sp. M0601 | reverse complement strand
CATCGACTCAATCTCCTCTTACGACGAAGATTGAATCAGTGCTTCAGGACTGCTGCAACCCGGACTTTTTCAACACTATCGGTCGGTACCAGACGTCGCCCTCCTGAACCAGGTTGAGTGCCACGACTAAATCAGGATGCAAGTGCCAAACGGAACGATTGAGTTCTTCGACGTGCTGCTCGATAACCAGATTTAAGCCTAGAGGCTGTTGCCTTCCCCCGCGGAAGACATCGGCTGGGCGATAGCCCCATGTCTCCATACCTGCGCGATGAGGTTGTATGCCAACATCGCTCCAGCCGAAGTTGTCGGCATCCGCGCGATTTTCCGAGTGAACTGCGGCGGTCGCGATTCCGACAAACTCTTCGGCCCGAAGGATGCCACTCGGGAGCCGTTCAGGGACAGCCTCCATCACCAGTCGGAGTGGAATCCAGGGCTTTCCCTGCAGATAGGGAACGTCGGAAAATTCGAACATCTTCTGCGGAAGCTGCATTCCAATCCTCATGCTTTGGTGAGATTGCCTTGAGCCAAGACGCGTGACGCGCCATTCGGCGATCTCGTAGCCGATGGCAACCTGGTATGCCAGCGATAGCGGGCTGTCTGGTGACTGCCAAATCCTGCCTGACCGCAACTGCCTCATGTCGGCCAATCATGCGAGCTTTGCTTCTTCCAGTAGGCCGACACTCCGACGTTCGTCGTATTAGTTGGCGTTGAACGCGAAGGGCGCTTGCTGCAGCAGGGCGTCCGAGCGGACAAATACTCTGCAACTGATGCGGGCGCGCGTGATGCCGTTGTAGAGCAATCTAGCCTTTAACTGATCGCCTCCCGGAACGCCGTGCGGCCAGAGGATGATGACGTGGTCGAACTGTCGGTTTTTCGCTTGGTGAACGCTAAGTAATGGAACGCCGCGAACGCGGTCGCTTCTATAGGCGCGAAAGTTCGCTGCCTTACGTTCGACCAACGCACGTAATTCGGGTGCCGACCACTCGGCCTTCCCTTGCCTGTTCATGGCCTGCAACGCTGCTGCTGTGACATGCGGTATCCAGCGAGGCGGATTTTCCAGCTGCCCAAACCGTGCTGCGATCTGGGTGGCGTTCAAAATTTCAGCGTCCGCAATGCCAGCCATCACCGCCTCGATCTCGTCGGAAGCCCGCGGCTCAAGGACCAGCCTGATCGGCGGAATGTTGTAGTTGGGAGATTGCAATCCCTCGCCGAGCCTTTGCGCAATCGCCTCCGCCCAGGCGCGCCCTGCCGGTGGGAAAAGGACGGCACGGGTCCCTTGCGCTTGTGCTATCGCGGCGCCAATCCGGAACGGCGCGACGTTCGGAAAAAAATAGTTGATGCTTAGACCCGGCCCGGCTGCAGGCGCAGTCAGGTGGCGGAGATTTGCACCAGCGTTCAGAAGACCTGCGACAGCCGTCCGGTGGATGTGACTGAGCTGCGTGGTCTCCCCACCTTGGAACCATGCCAAAAATGGACCTGTATCCAGATCTTCGTCGAGGCATTGAAATTCGTCTGCGGCCACGAACACCGAAGCATGTGGCGCCAAAGCGCTGATGATCCGCAGTCTCGGCGGCGACAGTTCCTGCGCTTCGTCTACCACCATGACCGGATAGGAACGCGCTACCCACATCGCGACCTGTGGATGTTCGAGTAACTGCCCGCATGCATCGCAGGTCTCGCTGAAATTGCCCGTTGCGAGATTCAAGGAAGCGGCCAACGATCGCCATCGGGTCCAGACCTGCAGGGCGAAGCTATCGATCGTCATGGCAATCGACTTTCCGCGCAAAAGCGGATTTGATCGCAGTTCTTCGTCGAGGCGCCGGCGCGAACCATGCATGAACGTTAGCGCCAAAACCTTCTGGTGCGGCTCCAAGGGGTGTTGGGCCAGCAGCTCTCCCACCGATTCCATAAGTCGGTAGGTTTTGCCCGAACCCGCCGGTCCCTCAAATCCCCGGAAAGGCATTGTTGAAGGACCAGTGGATGGTGACGCCGTTGGCATGGCCTACTTGGGTGGCAGAATTCGCAGGAGGCGTTTTCCCTGTCGCGATGTCAGCAAGTACGGCGAGGACATGCCGCACGCGACGGCTGCATGCCGGCTTTGCAACAATTAGATCGGCAAGAGTGCCGTGCAGAATTTCGTCCGTCTTTGCGGCTGGAGACTTCAGATGATTTGCAAGCGCCGCAATGTTGGCAGGAAGGTTGAACGGCACTAAATCTACGTGCGCGATGACGCTCGCGTCCGCGGCGCAAACCCAAGAGACGAGATCTTCGATCTCCCAGCCGTTCGGCCATTGGATAATACGCAGGCAAGGCGATGCTCCACCGGACAGCGCATTCCTGTAGTCGTTGCCTGATTGGTCGCCATCGACGAGACAGCTGAGGGTGGGATGCACAAGGGCAAGGTCGCGGTAGGTTTCATTGATGCGGGCGTCCTTGGTCGGGATCACGCCAACTTCGTGTGTGAAGGTCGCGCCCTGCGGATCGGCGGGCAGTTCTGTCAGATCAGCGATACGCCCGAATAATCGCAGCCACGACGCATCGAATTTTCCTTCGGGTATCAGAACCGAAGGGTGCATCACTGCCGAGACTGTCGCCGCACGTTCGGTGAGAAACAGTGAGCGCCTGACAGCGCTCGCATTCTGATCGATTGGAACTGTCAGCAGAGGGTTCGCGACCAGCGCTCCTGCGCGATTGACCATCAGGACAAGTTGATGAGGGTCCGCGACTGCCGACACGGTGGGCGAATGGCTGGTGATGATTGTCTGCGTCGCCATCTTTTTCAGGTAGTGAAGCAACTTTCGTTGCTGCGGCGGCGGAACATGCAGTTCCGGTTCCTCGATCAGCATGATGAAGTTATCGCCGCGCGCTCTTCGTAGGCTTCCAAAGCGCATCAGCAGCACGAGGGTCTGAAGCGAGATTATGCCGTTGCCATGCCTGCGGCCCGGAAGCGGCGGACGGCCGGCCTCCTGAAAATGTGGCATCACCGCATCCAGAACACCTTCGCTGTCTGTCGATGTGAGGCGAAGGCTGAGATCGATCTTTCGCCCGAACAGCGTTTTGAGATCGTTGTTCACCTCTCCGACGAGCGCCGAAAGTCTATCGTCCTCTTCGAGCGGCTGTTCCGGATCGCGAAGCCTACCCCGCTCTGCCAGCACCGCTTCTGCAGGATTACCACCGACATAGGCGACCGTCTTGCGAAACAGGTCGGAACCGAAAGACATCATCCTATCCCAAGTCCGATTGGCTGGAACGAGGAAAAGGCCGAGTTCCTTGATGAGGTTAATCGGGAGCGGCACGGCGGGCGAGTCGTCCAAGAACGGATCGTCGTCGAGGGCATGGTCGTAGAAATAGCGTACGGTCTCGGTTTCTAAGTTGGTGCGATCAAAGCGTGCACAGAAGGCGATCTGGCAGGCGAGCTGCGTTGCTTGCGCCGTAGCCGCTGGATGAAGGTCGCCGCTGGTAGGATCGTACCACTTTTCGACGCCGCGCCCCTGTCGGAACCAGTCGTGGTGATGGGCAGGGTCGTTGGGCGCGAAATCGGAAATGGTAGCGATTATCTTGATCCTCGTCGCCGCCTGCGGATCCGAGCCGAAGAAGTCATGCTCGGTAAGGGTGCGCACCAGCCGGTCCCGCCCCAGCAATAAGGCGAGGGCCTCGACGACAGTGGTTTTGCCGGAGTTGTTGGCACCTATAAGAATAGTGAAATCGCCGAAAAAAACCTTTCCATTTTGAATGCCACGAAAACTTTCAATATCCAGTCTTACGATTTTCATTGTTCCCACTCCCAAAGGAACAGTAGCTCTCGCAGGAGCGATGGAAAAGTGCGAAGAACGCTATTCCGATTTCCGTGCTGTGAAATCGACAAACAAGCAACAGCTGGGGCGTGTGAGCACACTGTTTGCAATGGACGCTCTTCAGATCCGCAAAGGTGTTGAACACGAGCTACCTGTCAGCTTGCCCATTTCTGGGGCTCAGAAGTTCATCGGCTGACATTCCGCGATCGGGAGACAAGTGAGACCTCGACATGCGCAACAACGAAAGTAAGGTGTTTTGGTCGCTGATGCCCGAGAAGGAGAATGGATCATGCTATCCAGGTTAAAGGCCGATAGACTTGGCTAGGTCGCTAGCGCTTCGGCTTTCAGAGACGGCACGCGGACAAGATTGGATCAACCAGTTCGACTTGCCAGATCACGAACTGGCACGACAGTTGTTGGAGTCGCTCGTCCTTGTATCCGGTATTGAGTTCGAACGACAACTGATTTCCCTCCTAATAGATACCGCGCATGAGGCCGCCGGCCCGAGTGCCTTTTTCGCGGTGCGAGAATGGCCAGACTCTTCAATTCCCTATCTAAGGGAGGATGAAGAGGCTGACGCCGTAGGCTCTGGCGGAGATGTCGGAAGCGAGGGCCGCGTCGCCGCGATAGTGCGGGGATTGTGCCGTGCAAATCGGGGTCAATTTCTAAACCATCCTAGTATTAAGGAGATGCGCGCCGCGAAGTGTCGGTTCGTCGTCCTCGTAGATGACTTTGTTGGTTCCGGCGACCGTGTTGCGGAATTTTACCGTGCCCTTTGGGCGCACTCAACGATCAAGTCGTGGCATTCCCTTGGTCTAATAAAGTTTGTGCTGGTCGCATACTCTGCGACCGGTCACGGAGAAGGGCGAGTGGCGAAGTTGCTAGATATCGAGCCCAAGCTTGTGCGAGGTTGTCCAACCTTCCAGGGGTTGCCCATCTCTCGGCCGGAGCGTTCCGCCCTGTTGGCTGGTCTGAAAAGCTACGCAAAACGTACTGAACATCCCTACTTTCCATTGGGCTACGGGGATACTGGTGCCGCCCTGGTTTTCGAACACGGTTGTCCCGACAACGTCCCGGTCATTTTCTGGGCTGATGCTGGCCTCGGCAAAATTTGGAAGCCGTTATTCCCCGCTAGGTCCGTCCTGGTGGGAGATGCTTCGACATTCCCACCGGAGCTGGCCATTCCCCCAGCCTCGGGGGTGTTGCATGGAGTCGGACAAACTCGCCTCGCCAGGTCCGGGGCACTTTCACGCAGAGGACCAATCGGCGAGACGATCCTGGTACTTCTTGGTTTAATTGCGAAACGGGTTCGCAAGCGTTCGGCGCTGGCTCACGCCTCTGGCCTGACGATCGAGCAATGCACAAAAATCATCGAGCGGTGCATATCCTGGAAGTTCTTGACGCCGGCCTTGCGAGTGACGGACCGCGGCAACGCCGAACTCCAATACTCGCGCCGTCTGGGCGAGGACGTCGGGGGCCTTCCCACGCTCGGTTCTGATGACTATTATCCCAAACAGTTGAGGGGATCAGGGCATGGCTAGTGTGTACCTGCCGCTAGGCAGGTACCTAGGTGGTTGTAAGCTGCAACTGCTGGGGTGCGGATTGCCGCCGCCCTTAGAGCAAGCTGACGCGAGGCAGTCGATTAAAGGAAAAGCCTTTTTCCCATCGAACGCCTTGGGTCGGCTTTCCCTTTATTCACCTCCGGTGAAGTCAAAGTAGCAATGTCCTGGTCCTCTCAACGCTACATAGAAAAGGGACTTGCTGACGGCCGCGATCCCAAGCTGGTGAAAGCAGCCGCCAGTGAGATCGAACGATTGGTTTATGGAAACCCGGCCGTGCCTGCCGTGCTTACCCTGGCCCACTTGGCGGACCGCTGCGGCGTCGACTATCTCAAACTTAGAAGCATCGTTGCGCGGAATGAGAACCACTATGCCTACTTTCGTATTCGAAAGCGGTCCGGCGGCCATCGTCTCATTAGCGTCCCGGAAGCGGAGTTGCGCCGGGTTCAAAAATGGATACACACTCATATTCTGAGCAAAGCCAAAGCTCATCCTGCATGCTTCTCTTTCCTGCGCAAGATATCAATCCGCGACTGCGCCGCACAACATCGTGGCGCGAAATGGGTGATCAAGGTCGATATATCAGCGTTCTTCGGCTCAGTCAGTGAGCGACACGCATTCGACGTTTTCGTGAAGCTGGGGTATCGCTCACTTATAGCGTTCGAGATGGCCAGAATTGTTACTGACGCTCCTCGATCCAGCAAACGCTACCTCGCTGCGCCATGGAAACGTGATCTCGGCACCTATACGATCGCGCAATACACAGATTCGAGGGTGGGCTTCCTCCCTCAAGGTGCCCCAAGTAGCCCCTTATTATCGAATCTCTTCATGATGGATGTTGATCCCAAGCTCGAGGCATTGGCAGTACAACATGGTCTACGCTACAGTAGATATAGCGACGACATGACTTTTTCGACACGTGGCGAATATAGTCGAGAGAGGGCCAAGAAATTAGTTCATGCAGTCGCGGCTGTTATCCGCGCCAAGGGCCTTCGCGTTAATACCGCGAAGACACGCATCATTCCGCCGGGTGGCCGAAGGATGGTCCTGGGGCTGCTCGTCGACGGATCTGAACCACGACTGTCCCGCAAATTCCGTGATACCTTGCGAATGCATATTTACCATATGAAGAATCACGGCGTTCAATATCACGCGGAGCGTCGAGGATTCGACTCTGTGTCCGGCCTCTACAGACACGTCAAGGGCCTCCTCGACTACGCGAAATCGATCGATCTCTCCTACTGGGGGAAAATGTCGTCCGCATTCGCCGAAATTGTCTGGCCCAACCCATGGCCGGACGCTGAGAGGGTTTAGACCCTTCCAGGCGGACCTCCGGCTCGGGCCGCTTTCAGTACATCGGCCAGGTCGGTGAAGTCATCCCCGCGCCGAAATGCGTAGGCGTGCGAAAGCATGTTGAGCTGTATCTGCGAAGGGGACGAGGCGACGAACAGCGTGCGTTAACTTGAAGAAGCAACGGCTGCTTTTCTCATCTACGTACCGAAAACAGACCGTTCTGCTTCCGGCCCCAAGGTTGCCAGTCAGCAGCGCGCATTTTGCAGCCAAGTGGAATCACTTGGCGCCGCAGAAATGCGGCTATGACAAATAGATGGAGCCCAGTTCAATTTGAACGTATCCCGCTCTAGTCGGGGCGGCGACAGGCCTGCACTTCGCCCGGCTCGCTCAGGCTTTGCAGGGTGCCGGGTGCGGCGCCGCCGATCCAGCCCAGCACCGAGCGGGCGAGTTCGGCGCCGGCCAGTCGGAAGTTCTCGTTGACGACCAGCAATTCGCTGCGAAACAGGTGCAGAAGCTCCGACGATTGTTTGGACACCACATCGACATCGCGGCCAAGCTTGAGGCCGGCGTCTTCGATGCCGGCGACGATGGCGAGCGTCGCGGCGGCGGCGCTGCTGATGAAACCGTCCGGGCGGCTTTCGCGGCGCATCAACTGCGCGGTCCGCATTCTGATCTGCTCGATCGAATGATCGATCGAAACGGTGTTGAACGGAATCTCGCTGGCGCCGACCTCGCTCAGCGCATCGGCAAAGCCGGCGAGCGTGTGGCTGTGATAGGTCAGCTCGACCGGCGGCGCCAACAGAGCCAGGCGGCGGCGGCCGAGGCCGGCCAGATGGCGCACTGCCTCGGCTGCGAAAGCGTAATTGTCGAAATCATGGTAGGGATGGATCAGCCCCATATCGGTGCGGCCATGCGTGGCAAAGGGGATGCCGCGCTCCAGCATATAACGGGCCCTCGGATCGTTCGGCTGCGTGCGCGAAATGATGACGCCGTCGGCTGAACCGGTTTCCACGAGGTAGCGGATCGGATCGAGCGGATCCTGCGAGCGCGAGTAGGGTGTCACGATCAAATGGTAGGGCGTGTCGGCAATGACTTCGGAAACGCCGTAGATGATATCCGAGACAAAGCTCATGATCTCGTGCTCGGTGTTGAGCACCAGGCTGATGACATTGGTCTTGCCGGTGCGCAGGCGGACGCCGGCACGGTTGGGCCGATAACCGATCTGCTTGGCGACAAGCTGGACGCGCCGCCTGGTCTCGGCGCCGATCTCGGGCGCATCCTTCAGCGCGCGCGACACGGTGGTGACGCCCAGCCCGGTCATGAAGGCGAGCGTCTTCAGTGTCGGTCGGCCCCGGCCCGACGCTTCGTCGGCCTTCTCTTCTTGATGCCTGTTCATTCATCCCGCCCCGTCAGGCGCATAGCAGTTGCCGGGCAGGCCGGCAATCGGCGGGCCGCGGGTACGCCGCGGGCCTTCACCGAATGAGACCGCTATATACTGAAACGTTACAGATTGTCACTGCCGTGGCGATATCACTGGTGACAGGCGCAAAACGAGCGGCACTCCGGTCGGCGCAAAAAAGAGCGACAGAAGGAGCTTTTCCGGTTTTCTGGCGTCGCAGCATTGCATTTTGCAGTGCAACCCCTCTTGTTGCGATGCGGTAGGCCGGCGAGTCGCGCGATTTTATTCGCGCTTCGAAAAAACTTGATGCCACCTTCGCCTGAGGGGTTGCGCGCCTCAAGCAATTGCCGTATCGAAAATCTGTAACGTTTCAGATTCTGGGAGGAACGAAATGCGATACCAACTCATGACTGCTGCGCTGGCTGCGACGGTCGCGCTGCAATTTGCCGGCCCGGCGGCCGCGACGGATCTGGAAGTCACCCATTGGTGGACCTCCGGCGGCGAGGCGGCAGCGGTCGCCGAACTCGCCAAGGCTTTCGACGCAACCGGCAATCACTGGGTTGACGGCGCCATCGCCGGCTCCGGCGGCACGGCGCGGCCGATCATGATCAGCCGCATCACCGGCGGCGACCCGATGGGCGCGACCCAGTTCAATCACGGCCGGCAGGCGGAAGAATTGGTGCAGGCCGGGCTGATGCGCGACCTCACCGATCTCGCCACCAAGGAAAAGTGGACGGAAATCGTGCAGCCGAAGAGCCTGCTCGACGGCTGTACCCTCGACGGCAAGATCTATTGCGTGCCCGTCAATATCCACTCCTGGCAGTGGCTGTGGCTGTCGAATGCGGCCTTCAAAAAGGCCGGCGTGCCGGTGCCGAAGAACTGGAATGAATATGTCGCTGCGGCGCCCGCGCTTGAAAAAGCAGGCATCCAGCCGCTCGCGGTCGGCGGCCAGCCCTGGCAGGCCTCCGGCGCTTTCGACGTGCTGCTCGCGGCGGTCGGCGGCACCGACGCCTTCCTCAAGGTCTACAAGGACAAGGACGCGGAATTCGCCGCCGGGCCCGAGGTCGCCAAGGTCTTCAAGGCCGCGGACGATGCCCGCAAGATGGCCAAGAACACCAATGTGCAGGACTGGAACCAGGCCACCAATCTGGTCATCACCGGCAAGGCGGGCGGCCAGATCATGGGTGACTGGGCGCAGGGCGAGTTCCAGGTTGCCGGTCAGGTCGCCGGCAAGGACTATACTTGCCTTCCGGGCCTCGGTCTCAACGAGATGATCGCCACCGGCGGCGACGCTTTCTACTTCCCGCTGCTGAAGGATCCCGAAAAATCGAAGGCACAGGAAGTGCTGGCCCACACGCTGCTCGATCCCAAGACGCAGGTCGCCTTCAATCTCAAGAAAGGTTCGCTGCCGGTACGCGGCGACGTCGACCTCAAGGCGGCGAACGACTGCATGAAGAAGGGGCTCGAAATTCTCGCCAAGGGCAATATCATGCCCTGGACCGACCAGCTGCTTTCGCAGGATACCCAGAAGCAGAAGGAGGATCTTTTCTCCGAGTTCTTCGCCAAGCAGGACATGACCGTGGAAGATGCGCAGAAGCGCTTCGCCGCCATTGTCGGTTCGGCCGATTGAGCGATCGACCGACCGCCTCACTCCCGCCCCTGCAAACGCAGGGTCGGGAGCTCGGGTCAAGGCCTCTTGACCCTCCGGCCCTTACCCGATCCAAAGCGGCTGTGCAGATGAGCAAGAGCGAACGCCCTAGCCAACTCTTTCGCAACCTCAATGCGAAGATCGCCTCGATCCCAATGATCCTCACAGCGCTGGTGATCTTTGTCGGCGGCAGCGCGTGGACGGTGCTTTATTCCTTCACCAGTTCGAAGCTCCTGCCACGGCTAAATTTCGTCGGGCTCGACCAGTACTACCGGCTGTGGTCGGTGCCGCGCTGGCTGGTCTCGATCGAGAACCTGCTGATCTACGGCGTGCTGTCGCTGCTGTTCTCGCTGGTGATCGGCTTCCTGCTTGCCGCCCTGCTCGACCAGAAGATCCGGTTCGAGGACACGTTCCGGACCATTTTCCTCTATCCCTTCGCCCTCTCCTTCATCGTCACCGGCCTCGTCTGGCAGTGGTTGCTCAACCCCGAGTTCGGGATCCAGGGAGTGGTGCGCAGCCTCGGCTGGACGAGCTTCAGCTTCAATCCGCTCTATGATTCCAGCATCGTCATCTACGGCATATTGATCGCCGCTCTCTGGCAGGGCACCGGGCTCATCATGTGCCTGATGCTGGCCGGCCTGCGCGGGATCGACGAGGATATCTGGAAGGCAGCGCGGGTCGACGGGATACCGACCTGGAAGACCTATCTGTTCATCATCATACCAATGATGCGGCCGGTCTTCATCACCACGCTCGTCATCATCGCTGCCGGTATCGTCAAGATCTATGACCTGGTTGTCGCCCAGACCAGCGGCGGGCCCGGCATCGCCTCCGAAGTCCCGGCCAAATATGTCTATGACTACATGTTCTTCGCCCAGAACCTCGGTCAGGGGTTCGCCGCCTCGACCATGATGCTGCTGTCGGTGATCATCGTCATCGTGCCGTGGGCCTATCTCGAGTTTGGAGGCAAGAAGCGTGTCTGACCAAGCCGTTTCATTGCCCGCCATTGCCGGCGCCGGCGGGCTCGAAGCCTACGGGCCGAGCGGGCCGAAGCCGCGCCACACATTCTCGCGCCGCAACATCTTCCTCTACGGCACGCTGATCGTGGTTGCGCTCTACTATCTTTTGCCGCTCTACGTGATGGTGGTGACATCGCTCAAAGGCATGCCCGAGATACGCCTCGGCAACATCTTCTCGCCGCCGATGGAGATCACCTTCGAGCCATGGGTCAAGGCCTGGTCGAGCGCCTGCACCGGGCTCAACTGCGACGGGCTGTCGCGTGGCTTCTGGAATTCGGTGCGCATCACCATCCCGTCGGTGATCCTGTCGATCGCGCTCGCCTCGGTGAACGGCTATGCGCTTGCCAACTGGCGCTTCAAAGGTGCCGACACCTTCTTCATCATCCTGATCGTCGGCGCCTTCATCCCCTATCAGGTGATGATCTATCCGATCGTCATCATCCTGCGCGAAGTCGGCCTTTACGGCAGCCTCAGCGGCCTGGTGATCGTACATTCCATCTTCGGCATGCCGATCCTCACACTGTTGTTCCGCAACTACTTTACCTCCATGCCGGAGGAGCTGTTCCGGGCAGCGCGTGTCGACGGCGCCGGCTTCTGGGGCATTTATTTCCGCATCATGCTGCCGATGTCGCTGCCGATCTTCGTCGTCGCCATCATCCTGCAGGTGACCGGCATCTGGAACGACTTCCTGTTCGGCGTCGTCTACACCCGCCCCGACACCTATCCGATGACGGTGCAGCTCAACAACATCGTCAACTCGGTGCAAGGCGTGAAGGAATACAACGTCAACATGGCAGCCACCATCCTGACCGGCCTGGTGCCGCTGATCGTCTATTTCCTGTCCGGAAAATTGTTTGTGCGCGGCATCGCCGCCGGCGCGGTGAAAGGATGATGGCGATGAACGCAAACGGCAGCATTGCGGCAAACGGCACCAGCGTCTCGATCCAGAACCTGTCGCTGAATTTCGGTGCGATATCGGTGCTGCAGACGCTCAACCTCGATGTTGCCGAAGGCGAATTCATCGTGCTGCTCGGTCCGTCCGGCTGCGGCAAGTCGACCTTGCTCAACTGCATTGCCGGGCTGCTCGACGTTTCCGAAGGCCGCATCTTCATCAAGGGCAAGAACGTCACCTGGGAAGAGCCCAAGGATCGCGGCATCGGCATGGTGTTCCAGTCCTACGCGCTCTATCCGCAGATGACGGTGGAGAAGAACCTGTCGTTCGGGCTGCGCGTTGCCGGCCTCGCCAAGGACGAGATCGCCAAGCGCATCGCCCGGGCCGCCGAGATCCTGCAGATCGAACCGCTTTTGCATCGCAAGCCGGCGGCGCTGTCCGGCGGCCAGCGCCAGCGCGTGGCGATCGGGCGCGCACTTGTGCGTGACGTCGATGTCTTTCTGTTCGACGAGCCGCTCTCCAACCTCGACGCCAAGCTGCGCGCGGAATTGCGCGTCGAGATCAAGCTGCTGCATCGCAAGCTCGAGAACACCATGATCTACGTCACCCACGACCAGATCGAGGCGATGACGCTGGCCGACCGTATCGCGGTGATGAAGGGCGGCGTCATCCAGCAGCTCGATGCGCCGCAGACCATCTATAACCGGCCGGTCAACCGGTTTGTCGCCGGCTTCCTCGGCTCGCCGGCAATGAACTTCCTCGACGGCAGACTGGAGCAAGCGGCAGGCGACTGGCACTTCGTCGCCGAGGATGTGCGGATACCGCTTGCCACCTATGCTTTCGAGAAGGACCCGGTGCCAGGGCCGGCCGTGTTCGGCATCCGCCCCGAGCACGTGGCGTTCAACAGCGGCACGGGATGGCCGTTCGCAGCCACGGCAAATGTCGAGGTCGTCGAGCCCATGGGTTCCGACACGCTGGTCTGGCTGAAGCTCGCCGGCCAGAATTTCACGGTGCGGGTGACGGCCGAGCGCACGCCAAACAACGCCGAGGCGGTCGGCATCGGTTTTGACCCGATGCGCGCCTCGCTTTTCGACGCCGCCACAGGTAACCGCCTCTAGAGCATGATTTAGCCTCCCAAGACTCTTCTACTCCCGCAAGACTCATCCCCCCAAACTAACCATCCACAAGAAAACGGACAGAGACGATGAACTGGTCATTCCAACTTTACAGCGCCCGCAATTTCCAGCCCTGGGAGGGCGTGCTCAAGATGCTGGGGGAGCTTGGTTACAGCCAAGTCGAAGGGTTCGGCGGCGTCTATGACGATCCCAAGGCGTTCCGTGCCGAGCTCGACAAGAACGGGCTCGCCATGCCGACCGGGCATTTCTCGATCGACGCGCTCGAGAAGGATTTCGACGGCGTGTGCAGGACGGCCGACGCGCTCGGCATCACGCTGCTCATTTGCCCGTTCCTGAACGCCGAGTTCAGGCCGGCCGACACAGCCGGCTGGCGCGGCTTCGGCGAACGCCTGGCCAAGGTCGGCGAGACGGCCAGGAAAGCCGGCTATGGCTTTGCCTGGCACAACCATGATTTCGAGTTCAAGGCGCTCGCCGACGGCTCGGTGCCGCAGGACCATATCCTGTCCTGCGCGCCCGACATCGGCTGGGAGATGGACGTCGCCTGGGTGGTGCGCGGCGGCGTCGATCCGCTGCCCTGGATCGAGAAGCACGGCAAGCGCATCGTCGCCGTCCATGTCAAGGACTTGGCCAAGCCGGGCGAGGGCCTCGACGAGGACGGCTGGTCGGATGTCGGCCACGGCACCATCGACTGGCCCGGCCTGATCAAGGCGCTGCGCGCCAAAAGCGCCGCAAAATACTACGTCATGGAACAGGACAATCCCAATGATATCGAGCGCTTCGCCCGCCGCTCGATCGCAGCCGCCAAGACCTATTAGGAGCACACCAGCATGGCAACAAAACTTGGCATCGGCGTTATCGGCTGCGGCAACATCTCGAAGGCGTATTTCTCGCTGGCACCGCTGTTTCGCGGCATCGAGATGCGCGCCTGCGCCGACATCAACATGGAAGCGGCGAAAGCGCGGGCAAAAGAGTTCAAACTGCGCGCCGAGACCGTCGAGGGGCTGCTTAAGGCCGACGATATCGACATCATCGTCAACCTGACCATTCCGGCGGTGCATTACGAGGTGTCGAAGCAGATCCTCGACGCCGGCAAGCACGTCTATTCGGAGAAGCCCTTCGTGCTGTCGGTCAAGGAAGGGCTCGACCTGAAAAAACGGGCGGAAAGCAAGGGGCTGCGCATCGGTTCGGCGCCCGACACCTTCCTCGGCGGCGCGCACCAGCTTGTCCGCGACCTGATCGACACCGGCAGGCTCGGCAGGATCACCAGCGGCACCTGTCATGTGATGAGCCATGGCATGGAGCACTGGCACCCCAATCCGGACTTCTTCTTCCAGCCGGGCGCCGGGCCGGTGCTCGACATCGGACCCTATTACATCACCAACCTGATCCAGCTGATCGGGCCGGTGAAGCGGGTCGCCGCCTTCGCTTCGATCCCGATGACGGAACGCATCATCAGCTCGAAGCCGCGCGCCGGCGAAAAGATCCCGGTCTCCACGCCAACGACGATCCACGGCGTGCTGGAATTCGAGAACGGCGCCGTGGTGACGCTCAACACCAGCTGGGATGTCTGGAGCCACGGCCACGCGCCGATGGAGCTCTATGGCGAGGCGGGCACGGTGTTCGTGCCGGATCCGAACTTCTTCGGCGGCGAGGTGCGCTACACCGATGCCGCCAAGCCCGTGAAGAAGCTGCCGAAATGGCCGCATCCGTTCGGCGTGCCCAACGAGATGCATTCGCAAGGCATGATGGCCAACTACCGCACCGCCGGTTTGGCGGACATGGCGATCGCGATCACGGAAGGCCGGCCGCACCGCTGCTCGATGGAACTGGCGCTGCATGCCGTCGACGTCATGACCGGCCTGTTGCGTTCGGGCGAGACCGGAAAGTTCGTCGCCATGCAGACCAGCTGCGAGCGGCCCGCGGCACTCGGCGTCAAGGCGGCGAAGGAGCTGCTGGCGAAGCAGAAAACCAAGTAGGCGGCGCGCCTCCCAAGCACCGCAAAAAGCCTCTCCCCGTTTGCGTGGGGAGAGGCTAAGGGTGGCAAGCTCGACTGCCCCACTGTCGCGGCGGCAGCCGTCGGGCTCGTTTCGATTTGAGGATTTCCCATGCCGTATGTCCCCGCCGAAAACCGCTATGGCAAGATGGTCTACAATCGCTGCGGGCGGTCCGGCCTGAAGCTGCCGGCGATCTCGCTTGGGCTGTGGCACAATTTCGGCGACGACACGTCGCATAGAACCAAGCAGGCGATCACGCGCAGGGCGTTCGATCTCGGCATCACGCATTTCGACCTCGCCAACAATTACGGCCCGCCGCCCGGCTCGGCGGAGCGGGCGTTCGGCGAGATCCTGCGGACGGACTTTACCGGTTATCGCGACGAGCTGATCATCTCGACCAAGGCCGGCTACGAAATGTGGGCAGGACCTTATGGCGAATGGGGCGGCCGCAAATATGTCCTGGCCAGCCTCGACCAGAGCCTGAAGCGGATGGGGCTCGACTATGTCGACATCTTCTATTCGCACCGCTTCGACCCCGACACCCCGCTGGAGGAAACGATGGGCGCGCTCGATCACGCGGTGCGCTCGGGCAAGGCGCTCTATGCCGGCATTTCCTCCTATAATTCGCAGCGCACCCGCGAGGCCGCCGACATATTGAAGCAGCTCGGCACGCCTTGCGTGATCCATCAGCCGAGCTATTCGATGCTCAACCGTTGGGTCGAGGATGATGGCCTGCTCGATACGCTGGAGGGGCTTGGTGTCGGCTCGATCGTGTTCTCGCCGCTGGCGCAAGGCATGCTGACCGACAAATATCTCGGCGGCATCCCCGATGGCAGCCGCGCCAGCCAGGGCAAGTCGCTGCGCCCGGCATTCATCAACGACAAGTCGATCGCCAATATCGAGGCGCTGAACGTCATCGCCCGTCGCCGCGGCCAGACGCTGGCGCAGATGGCGCTGGCCTGGGTGCTGCGCCGGGGCAGGGTGACGTCGGCGCTGATCGGCGCCAGCCGGCCGGAACAGGTCGAGGATTGCGTCGGCGCGCTGAAGGCGCTCGACTTCAGCGATGCCGAGCTCGCCGAGATCGACACCTTTGCCTGCGAGTCGGACATCAATCTCTGGGCGGCATCGGCCGAGCGCAAGGGGCCGCCGAGGAAGTAGGCGACGACGGTCTGCGGTCCGGTTTCATCGAAAAGACGCGGCAGCGCGAACTGGTAGCTGTCTTCGACACGGTGGCCAGCGGCTAACTTTCGGCTGCCTTGAGGTTCCGCGCGGCTTGCTCGAGCGTCGCCCTGTCGTTGCCCAGCCTGTCGATCAGCTCTTGCGCCTGATCACCGGTTATCCCGGTGCGCATCGCCAGTGCCTCGACCGTCAGAACGTCGGAGCTGGCGATCGTTCCCGCCGGACCGTCCGCGTCGTCGAGGCCAAGCTCTTGCTTCGCCTGCTGCCAATGACGCTCATGCGCGCCATCCGGGCGGCCCTCGCGCATCCAGATTTCATAGGCTCGCTGCCGAATCTTTTCATGCCGATCGTTGTCCATGACGGTTCCTCCCTTGTGGCGTTTTTCACCAACGCGGGGAGCGCCGGAACGATCCTATGTTCAAGCCGATTTTGCAGGCAGAGCCGCGCTTCCAACGAACAAACACCGGACGGAATCGTTTTGCGGAGGAACCTGCACAGCGGGCACGCCGTTGATCCTCACCTGAGCAAAGGAGATTACCATGGCCGACGAACCAAACGAATCCGCAGCACCCAAGATGACCCAACGCGAAGCTCAGGAAGCCCTGGAGAAGCAGGTCGCGCAGCTGAGGCGCGAGATCAGCAAGATCAATCGGACCTTGGCCGAACGCGCGGAAGAGGCGATCGAAGACGCCGGCGGCTGGTATGACAACGCTGCCGAGCGCGCCTCTCGGACAGCACAAGCCCTGCGCAACAGGGCGCAGACGGTGTCGGGGGTGGTCCAGGAGAATCCCGGCACAATATCGTCGGCATTCATCCTCGGAGCGGCCGTAGGAGCGCTACTCGGCCTCACCCTGGCCGCCACAGATCAGCGCCGCGATCGCTGGTTCTAGTCCCGACCCAGGTTTTTGGGACAGAACCGGGTTTTGGGACAGAAACAGAGGGATTGCTCCCGCTGTTCATTGGTTCAGCAATGACACCGGTCAGGGCGTGGCGGGCTTCTGCGCCGTGCCGAGGGCTTTGGGCGCTGCGGGCGCCGCCGTCTTCATCTTCTCCTCGATCCAGCCGGTGTAATTGGCCAGCCGCGTGTAGATGCCGTAGGCGTTCTTGTGGCCGCAGGCGGTACCGCCGTCGGCCGGACCTTCGCCCCAGCTGACGACGCCGACCTGCACCGGACCATCGGCGCCGGTCATGAACAGCGGTCCGCCGCTGTCGCCATTGCAGGCGTCGCGCTCGCCGCTGGCCGTGCCGGCGCAGATCATGTTGCCGGTCAGCGGATCGGCCATATCGGCCGCAATCGCGTTGGCGGCCGCCTCGATGCCCCTTTCCGAATAACGCATGCGGCGGGCGAGTTCGCCGAGCGCTGCCTTCAAATCATGCGCATAAATCGCCTTGATGCCGCTGTTGCAGGTTGCGTTCGGCTGGAGGTCCAGGTCGGCGACCATCAGCGCGGTGGGAAACGTTCCGTCCTGCATCTTGCCCCAGCCGGTGACCGTCGTCTTGCCGGCGTCTGGTGTCGGCTCACGGGCAATTTTGATGGTCGGGGCATCGGCCGGCGTGGCCAGCCGGATCAAGCCGAGATCGTTGTCCAGCGTCTGCTCGCTGTAGCCCTCGTTGACGATGATCTCCACCGCCTTGTAGCGCTTGCCCTCGCTCAGATCGGTGGCGCCGGTGAGCACGGTGACCACATCAGGCGAAATCGGCTCGCCGTCGTCATTGAGGCAGTGCGCCGCCGTCAGCACCCATTGCGGCGCGATCAGGCTGCCGCCGCAGAACTGCGCATTCGCCTGCGAGGCCGGGCTTTTGTCCAGTTTGCCGGTGGTCAGCAATGCCACCTGGAACGGGTAAGCGCCCTTCTCGGCCTCTTTGCCGCCGTAGACGCGATCGGCGCCGTCGGGGTTCTGCGCCCTGGCCTTGGCCCTGGCCTCGGCTACGCGTTTCATCGGCGAGATCGCCGCCTCGGGCCGGGCGGCCGCGTCCGTGGCATGAACGGAATTGACGGCCGGCAAGGCCGCCGCGATGCCGAGCAGCGCGGCGGCGGCAATCGGTCTGAACCTATGGATGATCTTCACCTCGAACCCCCTGAGACGATGTTCCCGGCAGGTCAGTCGCCGACGCATGGTCCACTGAAATGGAACCGGCCGGTGAGATCATGCTCCACGGCGAAGCACGATCCGTCACAAAGCCGAGCACCATTTCTGCTAGTCGTGCTGTCGAGCCAACCCGCCCAAAATCCTATAGCCCCCCACGGGCTATGTGGAAGCAATTTGTCGTTGCCAATGTTGGATTATTTTAGGCAGTATACCGTTGCAGGCATTTTTGGCGGGGACCTAATCTGGCTGCACTGAATAATGGCCCGGTAAAGGCACCGGTAACCAATTTCATTTTTTTGCGCCACCACGATCTCGACAATATTTCTGTATCTTGATCCAGTCCTTGCTGACTTTTGGGAGAGTCTCACCATGACAAAACTGACACATAGCATTATTGCGTCCGCGTTGCTTTCCACCGCAATGTGGGCGGTTCCTGCCTTGGCTGCCGATCCAGGTTCCGCCAATGCCGGCAACGGCGAAAGCATGCGGGATGTAACATCGGGCGATTACAAGCCCGGCCGGGCGAAACCAATCGCCCCGCCGAAACTGACCGACGACGAGGCCAACCGCGCCGCGCCGCTCACCGACGAAGCAACGGCCGTCAAATCCTATGGCATCGTCGGCCGCTCCGCCGATGGCAAGGACATCAAGATTGACCCGAACGAGACGCTGAAGGACCTTGTCATCAAGGACATGAACGCGCCCGCCGACGGGCAGAAGTCCGACAATTCCGGACTGAGCGGAGGCGAAGAGGCTGGCCGTCAGGTGTTCGGCACGGACGACCGCGAGCAGATCAAGAATACTAAAACCTACCCATTCACCGCGATCGGCTATCTCGAAGGCAAATCGAAGAGCGGCAGCTATGGCAGCTGCTCGGCGACGCTGATCGGCCCGCGCACGGTGCTCACCGCGGCGCACTGCCTCTACAGCCACGAGGACAAGGCCTGGCTCGACGATATCCTGTTCGTGCCGGCTCTCAACGGCAAGACTGCCGACGACGCGCCGTTCGGCGCCTTCACCTATGAAAGCGCTTATGTCATCCAGGGCTTCATCGACAATTACCAGGGCTTTTACGGCTCGGTCGTGCCGTGGGATCTCGGCATCGTCACCCTGAAGCAGGATGTCGGCACCAACCTCGGCTGGCTCGGCTATGCCAATTATGACGACCTCGGCGATTTCACCGCCAACATCATCGGCTATCCCGGCGACAAGCCGATGGGCACGATGTGGAAGGCGACCTGCGAAGTGCACGCCGAAAACATCGCCACCGAGTATTTCCAGTACGACTGCGACACCTATCCCGGGTCGAGCGGCAGCTCGGTCTATGCCTATGACAATGGCTCCAAGCAGCGCGTCATCACCGGCGTGAACGTGGCCGAGAGCCCGGATGCCAATACCGCCGTGCGTCTGAACGCCATCAACGTCCAGTGGATCAACAGCCTGTACAAATAGGCCTGCAGAGTTTCCGCCGCGATCATCGCGGAAAACCGGCCGGCGGCGGAGCATTTCCGTCGCCGGCTTTCGCATTTTCGGGAATTATTCGGACTGGGCCGAGGATGGCGCCTGGCGGACATAGTTCTCGATCGGCTGGGCGAAAGTCGGTGAACCGGCCTTGCGCTCCTTATCGATATAGCCGGCAAAATAGCTCCAGAAGGAAGCGGCATAGTCGCGGAAATAGGAGTCGGCGACGTCGCGCGAGCACAGCCTGCCTTCGACGCAGAAGGAAAGGCGGTTGAGGAAATAGACGACGCGGTCGAAATTGTCGCTGAAGTCGGCAAGCGGCATGTCGCCGCCGGTAGCGCTCATCGCTTCGATGCCGATGCGCTGTCTGAACACCTGTTCCTCGGTCGGCGTCGGATTGGCACTGAGCAGATTGCCGTATTTGGCGTTGAGCGCCGCCAGGCGTTGCTTGAGGGCCCGTTGCGCCTGCTGGTAATCCTTGCTTTCCCAGAGCTCGACCAGCGACATCGTCTGCTCGACGCGCTTCTGCTCCTGGTTTGCCAGGAACTGGTAGACCGAAAAGATCAAGGTGAAGATGATCGCCAGGCGCACCAGCAATCCGGACCAGGCATAGACGAGCATGCGCCAGTCGCGATCGGTGAATGGGTTCGCCTCCTTCTTGACCTCGTGATTGCTCACCCACGGCAGGCCCTCGACGGTTTCCGGCAGCGACACCGGCTTCTTTTGCGGTACCGGCGCCGTCACTGCCTGCTGCGTTGCGTTGCCCCCCGCTTTCGTCATCCGCAGCTGTCCAGTTCTATGGTGGCGGACGGGTCGAGCACGATGCCCGGCGTCTCCAGCTTCTTCTTCAGGCAATCCAGCTGCGTGCGCGAAACGATGAACTGCACGTCAGGCTCCACCTGCGCCTTGCCCGGCGACGGCAACGGCTCGACCACGCCGCGCGAGGCGCAGCTGCTGAGATCGACGACAACGGCGGTCTTGCCGGTTTTGGCGATCCGGTCGTACTGGTCGAGAAAGCAGCTCGCCAGTTCGGAGTTGATGACGACCTCCTTGGCGCAGAGGCCGCAAGCCTCGTCCGCCGAAGCATTGGCGGCCAGCAACAGCCCGGCGACAAGGCCGGCGGTTGTTGCGCGCCACGAAAATACGATCCTGTTCACGAACGCCCTCACCCGTTCCGTTCGGCCGCCGACAGCGGTGGTCGAAGAATGTTCATTATCAGCCGATTAGGCAAGAGGCCCGGCCGGGCACCTGACCGCGCCTCAGGCGCGCGGCACCGTCTCCATCGGAAAAATCATCACGGCGCCCTTCGACCCCTTGTCGTCGGTCAGCCGCATGGCCGACCGTGTCGCCGGCGCCATGCCGATATCGGCCAGCATGTCGGCGAAGCTTGGCTGTCCCAGTCCGCGCGTTACCGAGACAACGCCCTCTTGCGCCAGGAAGCTCAGATCCTGCTTCTCGCTCTGCGGCGGTGCTTCGGTCAAGACGGCGATCATCCGCTCCATGCCGAAGCTGGTGTCGGTGAATTTGAACAGGCCTTCCTCGAGCACGGCGCCTTCGGTCAGGCGCTCGGCAAGAAAATGCTGGATGGAATAGTCGGAGCCGACATAGAGCACGTTGATGTCGACCAGGTTGGTCGAACCGTTCCTGGCCAGTACGTGGACCTGATCGTCGGGCGAAACACGCGGCACAGTCGACGCTTCGATCGGCTGCAGCGTGTCGCTGTCAAAACGCTTGATCCGGAACTCGACGCTGACCTCTTCCGGCCGATAATCGGAGGCGGCGGCCAGCCTCGATAGGCCGATGGCGCGGAAGATTTTCGTCAGATTCCCTGCGGCGGCCTCGATCAACTTTTCGCGGCCGTCCGGATGAATGACGATCGACGGCGGCTTGCTGCCGCCCTTGAGCGTCATGTCGCCCGAAGCCGGCAGGAACCACAGCGCCGGCGCGTCGGTGGCATCTTCTGCGGCGCCGGCAATGGCGTTCTCGCGCAGCACTGCGAGACGCAGATCTGCGCTCTTGCCCGGCTCGACCAGCGCGATGTGGAACCCTGAGCTCTTCCTGGCCGCCAGTTCGTCGAGAACCGAGTTCGCCAGCGCGGCCTCTTTCTCGAGGCCTTTGGCCGCTGCCGGCCGCGCGACCACGAGCTTGTAGTCGACGGCGAGCTCGGCCAGCCGCGCATAGGCATTGGCGGGGATGTCGGCCAGCTTGAGCGCCGGCTTGCCGCCGAACTCGACCGGCTTGACCCGGCTTTCCAGGTTTCTCGCCGACTGAACCTGGAGATAGCCAAGCGCCTCGGACAGCGGCGACAGCGCCGACGGCAATATTGCGAGCCTGCTGCCGGGGGTGAGGCGATGCAGCAACCCGCCGCCGATCGTGGCTTTGTCGTTCTCGATGACGATCGGCCATTGCATGACCGCGTCTGTCTTGTCGGTGCCGAAGACGCGTGCGTCGAGTTCTCCCTCGAACAGCGGCGTTGGCCGGGTGCGGCCGTCCGCCGAATATTGCTGCAGCACTGCCTGGCCGAGCTGGCGATAGGTGATGTTGGGGTTCTCGGCCAGTTTCGACAGGATGGTGAAGGTGAACAGGCCGAAACGCGGTGCATCGGCCGTGCCCTTGGGCAGCGGCATCTCGGGCGTCGTCTCCACCGTCTGCGCCGCGTAGAAGGCGACCAATTTGCCCTTGGTGGTCGGCTCGGCGCCGGTCGGCGTCAGCTTGAAGGCCGGCTTGCGCTGCCCGTCCTCGTCAAAGCCGCGCGGCGCGGCCGACGCAATCTCGTCATAGGCTCTCACCGCAGCCGCCCTGGCAGCGTCGTCGCCGCCGACCAGATCGGCGAACTCGACCTTGCGTTCCAGCTCGTCGTCGACCTCGGCGGCGCGCGTCGCAGTGCCGGAATGGCAGCAGTCGAACACGGCCCAGATAAAGGCGCCCTTGTCGCGGATAGCGTCGAGCGCGGTGCCGATCTCGTTGTCGACCAGCGCATTGGGCACGCCCTTTTCGCGGTTCACCCATTTGTCGATGTCGGACGGCAAGAAAATCTCGTCGAGGCCGTCCGTCTCGTCGCCCTTGTTCGCTGCCGGCTGCTGCGCGCCGTGACCGGACAAATGCAGGTAGACGAAATCGTCGCGCTGGACCTTGGCGGCAAGATCGGCCAACGCCGCCTTGATCGCCGCATGTGTCGGCGGTCCGTTGGCGCCTTCGACATCCTTGGCGAGCAGCGTGACGTTTTCGGCCAGGAATTTTACCGGCGCGGGCGTGTTCCCCAGGAGGTAATCGCGCACCAGGCCGGCATCGTTTTTCGGTCCGATCAGCCAGTTTTTCTTCGGCAGGTTCGGGTAATCGGTGCAGGCAACAAGCAGCGCATGGTAGGTGCGCGCCGCTGCGAATGCCCGAAACGGCACCAGGCCGGCAGCGGCCAGCGCGGACGTGCCGGCAAGCAGCGTCCGCCGCGTCACTTTGATCATGATTGCTTCCCCAAGCCCGATCGAATTTCCAAGCACGGCCAGCCTGGCCGAGGATTTTGTCAGTATTTTGAATATGGCGCCGCCGGCCAGCCGACCACCGGCTGCGAATAGAAACAGTAGCAAAAATGGCAGTTCGTCGCTATCTCAGTGGAAGAGGTCCGACTGTTTGCGAAATGGCAGCAATCGGAGCGGCTTGGAACAGGATCATGGCGGCAAGGGATGTACTGACGAAGAACCAGCTTTGCGTTCTCGAGAAGCTCGAGGCCGCCAGCGGCCCGCTCAGCGCCTATACGTTGCTCGACCAACTGCGCGAGCGCGGTTTTCGCGCGCCGCTGCAGGTCTACCGGGCGCTCGACACGCTGGTGAAATCCGGCTTCGTGCACAGGCTCGAAAGCCTCAATTCCTTCGTCGCCTGTGCCGAGCCGCACGACCACAGCCATTCGATGACGGCGTTTGCCATCTGCGACACCTGCGGCCAGGTGACCGAGTTCTCCGACCATGATGTCGGCCACCGGCTCGACGAATGGGTGCGCTCGACCGGCTTCGCCGCCAAGAAGGCGGTGATCGAGTTTCGTGGGACATGTGCGAAGTGTTTGGCCGAGGCGGCTTGAGGCCGGAGCAACGCGGCGAAGGCGGAGCAAGGTTTTCCGAGCCCTCGCCGGGTGTTCCCGGATCGGCTCAGTAGGGAAAGGGTCTCCTTGAGGTATGCCGGATGTGCAGGATCTCAATTGCGTCGGCACGGGCACGATAGAAGACCTTATAAGGGTAGCGGCCTATGAAGAGGACGCGAACGCCAGGGATGTCGGTTGCGTGACCGCTTTCGGGAAATTCGGCAAGTCGCGAAATCCCAGCGTGGATCCGAGAAATGACTGAAAGGGCGCCCTGAGGCGCCCGCTCTTCGAGGTAGTTGAAAATCGCCTCGCGTTCGGCAAAGGCTTGCCGCGTAAATCGGACCTTCATAGCCTGCGGCGGGTGTCGGCCGCGCGAACGGTATCCTCATCTACGAAAGTGCCGTGATCGGCCTCTGCTAGGCCCGCTGTGACCGCGCTGCGCTCTGATTCCGACATCGCATACACGCCAGTCCGCCGCGCCTCGATGACGCGGGCGTAATCAGCAAGCTCCTCCTGGTCTTCGCGAGGCCAAGCTTCCGCATGCCTTACCAGATTCTCAAGTGCCTTGGTGATCATACGGGCACTATAGCATACCGCTGCTGCTCGTGAACCTTGAACCGAACATGGCTCTGTGGCCCGCCTTAATGCGCCTCTTCCCAGTTGTTGGCTGCGCGGGCGTCGACGTGCAGCGGCACCGACATCGATACCGCCGGCATGGCGGCGTTCTCCATGACGTGGCAGACGACCGGGATCGTCGCCTCGACCTCGGCTTCGACCGTCTCGAAAACCAGCTCGTCATGCACCTGCAGCAGCATGCGGGCAGAAAGCCTGGCTTTTTCCAGCGCCTCGTCCATACGGATCATGGCGCGGCGGATGATGTCGGCGGCGGTGCCCTGCAGGCGGGCGTTGATCGAGGCGCGCTCGTTGAAGGCAC
The DNA here is from genome assembly GCF_040320845.1 of Mesorhizobium sp. M0601. Classification (NCBI taxonomy): domain Bacteria; kingdom Pseudomonadati; phylum Pseudomonadota; class Alphaproteobacteria; order Hyphomicrobiales; family Phyllobacteriaceae; genus Mesorhizobium; species Mesorhizobium sp. M0601. The sequence goes on along the minus strand of NZ_JAMYQK010000020.1, from coordinate 75,685 downwards.
GGACCGAAGGGTTCGACGACCGTATCTCCGGATAGTGGATGCGGCGGCCGAAAATGGTCTCGACGAAGCCGTGCTCGCGGGCATAGGCCTTGGTCGCATCGATATAGTCGCGGATGCCGGGAAAGCGCTCGAAATATTTCTTGATGTAGTCGCCGGCTTCCTCGCGCGCGATCGACAGCTGGTTGGCGAGGCCAAAGGCCGAAATGCCGTAGATGATGCCGAAATTGATCGCCTTGGCACGGCGGCGCACTTCTGAAGGCATGCCCTCGACCGGCACGTTGAACATTTCAGACGCGGTGATGGCGTGGATGTCGGCGCCATCGGCGAAGGCCTGCTTGAGCTGCGGGATTTCGGCGACGTGGGCGAGCACGCGCAATTCGATCTGGCTGTAGTCGGCGGAAACCAGCTTGTTGCCCTTGTCGGCGATGAAGGCCGTCCTGATCTTTCGACCCTCGACGGTGCGCACCGGAATGTTCTGCAGATTGGGATCCGAGGACGACAGCCGCCCGGTCGTCGTCGCGGCAAGCGCGTAGGAGGTGTGGACGCGCTTGGTGTCGGGATGGATGAAGCCGGGCAGCGCATCGGTATAGGTCGATTTCAGCTTGGTCAGCTGGCGCCAGTCGACGATCTTGCGCGGCAATTCGTGGCCTTCGGCGGCGAGGTCTTCGAGAAGCTGCGCCGAGGTCGACCACTGGCCGGTCTTGGTTTTTGAACCGCCGGGCAGACCCATCCTGCCGAACAGGATGTCGCCGAGCTGTTTTGGCGAGCCGATGTTGATGCGTTCGCCGACCAGCTGGTAGATCTCGTCCTCGAGCCGTGCGGCACCCTGTGCCAGTTCGCCGGAGAGCCGCGACAGGATCTGCCGGTCGACGGAGATGCCGCGCTGCTCCATCCGTGCCAGGACCGGCACCAACGGCCGTTCAAGCCGTTCATAGACCGAGACCAGGCCCTTGGCGGCAAGCCGTGGCTTCAGCACCTGCCAGAGCCTGAGCGCGACGTCGGCGTGCTCGGCCCCGTAAGCCGTCGCCTTGCCGAGGTCGGCCTGATCGAGGCCGACGAAGCTTCTTCCCGAACCGGCCAGTTCCTTCAGCGGAATGGTCGCGTGGCCGAGCCATTTATCGGCCAGCGCCTCCAGGCCGTGGCCACCGTGGGTTCCGGCCTCGAGCACGTAGGAGATCAGCATGGTGTCGTCATAGGGGCCGATCTCGATGCCGTGACGGCTCATGACGACAAGGCGGTATTTCATGTCGTGCACGATCTTGAGGACGGATTTGTCCTCGAGCAGCGGCTTGAGCAACGCCAGCGCGTCGCGGATCGGGACCTGGTTTTCGACCGCGCCGCCGCCGAGCAGGTCGCCATTGCCGTTTTTGTGGGCAAGCGGCACATAGGCGGCGTGGCCGGGCGCGACGGCCATGGCAAGGCCGATCAGTTCGGCCCGCATCGGATCGGGCGAGGACGTCTTAACGTCGAAGGCGACGATGCCTCTCTCCATCGCCTCGGCGATCCAGGCCTTCAGCGTCGCGGCGTCGCGGATGCAGGTGTAGGCGCCGGTGTCGATCTTGCGGGCGGTGGCAGCCTCCAGGCGAAGCGCCGAAAGCAGGGATGGGGTGTCGCCTTGCTTGGCTGCGGCCGGAGCTTCGAGTGCCGCTTCGTCCGACGGCGGTGCGCTCTCGGCGGCCGCGGGCACGCCAAAACCCATATCGGGGCCATGCGCGGTATCGGCACGCTCTATGGTGACGGGGGTGGCTGGAACGTCGCCGGCGTCGGTTCCGGTCGCTTCGGCCACGCGGCGGGTCAGCGTCGAGAATTCCATGGTCTTGAGGAAGCCGATCAGCCTGGGGCCGTCCGGCGCATGCAATACGAATTCGTCAAGCCCTTCGGTCACCGGCACGTCGTTCTTCAGCCTCACCAGGTCACGCGAAATGCGTGCCTTGTCGGCATTGGCGATGATCGATTCGCGCCGCTTGTCCTGCTTGATCTCGCCGGCGCGGGCGAGCAGCGTGTCGAGGTCGCCGAACTGTTCGAGCAATTGCGCTGCCGTCTTCGGCCCGATGCCGGGCACGCCCGGCACATTGTCGACCGAATCGCCAGTCAGCGCCTGCAGGTCGATCATTTTCTGTGGCGGCACGCCCCATTTCTCGATCACCTCGGGAACACCGATCTGGCGGTCCTTCATCGGGTCGTACATGGCAACCGTTGGGCCGACCAGTTGCATCAGATCCTTGTCGGAAGAGATGATGGTGGTGTCGGCGCCGGCTTCGCAGGCAAGCCGGCAATAGGTGGCGATCAAATCGTCGGCCTCGTAGCCTTCCGTCTCAAGGCATGGCAGGTTGAAGGCCCTGGTCGCCTGGCGGATCAGGCCGAATTGCGGGATCAAATCTTCCGGCGGCGCCGAGCGGTTGGCCTTGTATTCGGGGTAGAGGTCGTTGCGGAAGGTCTTCGACGAATAGTCGAAAATCACGGCGAAATGCGTCGGCACGATGCCGACATCGGTGTTGCGGGCGTCCTGCGTCAGCTTCCAGACCATGTTGCAGAAGCCGAGCACGGCACTGGTCGGCAGCCCGTCGGACTTGCGGGACAGCGGCGGCAGCGCGTGATAGGCACGGAAGATGTAGCCGGAGCCGTCGACAAGGAAGAGATGATCGCCTTTTTTCATGGCACGAGGGAATAGCGCGGCGCAGCGCCGCGGTCCATGCCAAAGGCGGCTTCTGCCAAGGGTTCCGGCAACACCCTGACAAATGGCGTGCGAGCCTGGCCTGCCATGCGGCCTGGCCGGAGCTTTGTTCGCTCACGCCTATGTTACAAAAGTGTAATTTTTGTGCCCTTGAATCGCCACGTTCGCAGACACAGATAAACGCCATCGGCAGTTTTCGCCGAAGTCCGGAGCAAGGCCCGTCCCCCGCCTATTCCGGACACTTGCGGCAGCCTATCCCCCCTCTCCGGGCTGCCGCATCGTTTCGAGTAGAGGCCGCCGTGGTTCCCTCCACCACGGCGGCATTTTTTTGCCTTTGGACAGGAAGCTGTGGCCCAACGGTCGCGGGCTTTCCGTTTCGCAACATGGGCTCTAGATTCGCCGCCAGAATCGAAAGGCCCGCCAGATGTCCGCAGTTTCCCCTGTTCTCGACCGCCTCGACAAGAACTTCGACCAGAGCCTGGAACGCCTGTTCGGCCTGCTCGGCATCAAGTCGATCTCCACCGATCCGGACTACGCCGCCGACTGCCGCAAGGCCGCCGAATGGCTGGTCGCCGAGCTCAAGCTGATCGGCTTCGACGCCAGCATGCGCGACACACCAGGCCATCCGATGGTGGTCGCGCATCACGATGGGCCGGCGGGCGCGCCGCATTTGCTGTTTTACGGCCATTACGACGTGCAGCCGGTCGATCCGATCGAGCTGTGGGAAAGCGACCCGTTCGCACCGGCGGTCAAGGAGATCGAGCCCGGCCACAAGGTGATCACCGGCCGCGGCGCGGCCGACGACAAGGGCCAGCTGATGACCTTCGTCGAGGCCTGCCGCGCGTGGAAGCAGGTGCATGGCGGATTGCCGTGCCGCATCACGATCCTGTTCGAGGGCGAGGAGGAGTCCGGATCGCCGTCGCTGAAGCCGTTTCTCGAGGCGAATGCGGATGAGCTCAAGGCCGATTTCGCGCTGGTCTGCGACACCGGCATGTGGGACCGCGATACGCCGTCGATCTGCGTCTCGCTGCGCGGGCTGGTCGGCGAGGAGATCACGGTGACTGCCGCCGACCGCGACCTGCATTCCGGGCTCTATGGCGGTGCGGCCGCCAATCCGATCCGCATCCTGGCAAAGATCCTGGCCGACATCCACGATGCGGATGGTCACGTCACCATTCCGGGTTTTTATGACGGCGTCGAGGAAACGCCGTCGCAGATATTGCAGTCGTGGCTGTCGCTCGGTGAGACGGCCGAGACCTTCCTCGGCCCGATCGGCCTGTCGATCCCGTCCGGCGAAAAGGGCCGCTCGGTGCTCGAACTGACCTGGGCGCGGCCGACGGCCGAGTTCAACGGCATCATCGGCGGCTATACCGGCAAGGGCTTCAAGACGGTGATCGCCGCGCAAGCCTCGGCGAAAGTCTCCTTCCGCCTGGTCCACAAACAGGATCCGGAAAAAATCCGCGCCGCCTTCCAGGCATTTGCCAGGCAGCGCGTTCCGGCCGACTGCTCGGTCGAATTTCATCCGCATGGCGGCTCGCCGGCGATCCAGCTGTCCTACGACTCGCCCTTCCTCGCCAAGGCCAAGCAGGCGCTGTCCGACGAATGGCCGAAGCCGGCGGTGGTGACCGGCAGCGGCGGCTCGATCCCGGTGGTCGGCGATTTCCAGACTTATCTCGGCATGGAGTCGCTGCTCGTCGGTTTCGGCCTCGACGACGACCGCATCCACTCGCCGAACGAGAAGTACGAGATGAGCTCCTTCCACAAGGGCCAGCGCTCCTGGGCGCGCATTCTCGAGGCGCTGACACGCTGAAATTACGCCAGATTCAAGTTTTTGTTGATTTTTCGCCGGATCGCGGCAAGGACGGGCACGGTCCGTCGCGCATCGCTGCACGGGGCCGCGACCGGAGAAGACGATGAGCGACATACGTTTCCACAAAAACGATCTGCCCGGCCTGCTGCATTACGATGTCGGGGCGGTCGCCATCGACACCGAGACGCTGGGGCTGAACCCGCATCGCGACCGGCTCTGCGTCGTGCAGATCTCGCCGGGCGACGGCTCGGCCGACGTCATCCAGATCGCGCCCGGCCAGAAGAAGGCGCCGAACCTCGTCAGCCTGCTCAAGAACCGCAGCATCACCAAGCTGTTCCATTACGGCCGCTTCGATCTCGCCGTTCTCTACAATGCCTTCGGCGTCATGCCGGAGCCGGTGTTCTGCACCAAGATCGCGTCGCGGCTGACGCGCACCTACACCGACCGGCACGGGCTGAAGGACATCTGCTTCGAGCTTCTCGGGATCGGCCTGTCGAAGGCGCAGCAATCATCGGACTGGGCCGCCGAGACGCTGTCGCCCGAGCAACTCGAATATGCCGCCTCCGACGTGCTCTATTTGCACCGGCTGCGCGACGTACTGAGCGCGCGTCTGGCGCGCGACAACCGGACCAGGGAGGCCGATGCCTGCTTCCGCTTCCTGCCGACGCGTGCGAAACTCGACCTGATGGGCTGGGATGAGGAGGATATCTTCGCCCACAGCTAATGGCCTTCATGATAATTCTACTCCGGCGGCCATCTGGCGCAGTTTTCTCCGCTTCCGGTGCTCACGGACCCAAATGTCCGCTGCGCTCCGGTTCTCGAAAACCACGCCATATGTCTCGCCGGAGCGAATCCTCCTAAAGGCCATCGGCCAGGAACCGGACGCTTGTCCCTGCGTTCCGTTCGCTTCACCGGGAGAAATGAAAATGGCTGCCCGAAAATCAATCGAAACGGCACCCAGGGACGGTTCCAAGGTCACCGTCTACTGGCAGGACAGCGACGGCGTGATAAACGAGAGCATCGCGCAATACCGTTCGCTCGACCGGCTGAAGGCGGCCGGCGGCGACTGGGACGAAAGCGACGCCGGCTGGTGGGCCTATACGGACGGCCATACGCAAAGGAAGATCGAGCCGATCAGCTGGCGGCCGGCCTCCGACGATGCGGATGCGGACGACTCTGGGGGGCTGGTCTCGGGCCGGCGGGATCGTGGCGAATTTTTTCCTCCTCAAAGTTTGTGTTGCATAGGTTTTTCATCCGATCTCGGCGCTGCCCCTCAACCCCCTGCCGGGACCTTCTCCCCGTAAAGAACGGGGAGAAGGGGCTTGGCCGCGACGCTGGCGACCCCCTCTCCCCGTCCTTCACGGGGAGAGGTAAGGGTGAGGGGCAGCGCCGACCTGAAGTGATTATTCTGAGGCAAAGCGTATTTTGTTCTTGCTTTGTGCCGGCAGCTATGCTACTAATTTTGGTATGGTGCTCATTGGCCCCAACGACCCGCCCGCCGAGGCGGGTTTTCATTTCTGGCGCTGTCGCGGGCCGCAGCCGTTCGGCAAGCGACTGAATACAGTTTACTTCGATTTTTCCCGACTTAACCCGCCTTTAAACCGCCGCATCTAGTCTTCAACCCCAACGCCATAAGCATGGGGAAGACAGCACAGCGCATGGCGAACCGGAAAGACAGCCGCATCGAGCCCAGCTTCGAGGCATCGCCGGGGGCGAGATCCTCGGCCGGTTTTTCGGTAAGCGAGGAGGACCGCGTCGTGCCGAGCAACCGAAAAGCCGCTGCAAAGCGCAAATCGTCCAAGGCCAAGCCGCCGCGCGGCGGGCGCGGCAAAAGCCGGCGCGGCGTGTTCGGCGTGCTTGCCCGGCTGTTCTACTGGTGCTTCGTGCTGGCCATCTGGGGCGGCATCGCCACTGCCGGCATCGTCGTCTATTACGGCGCGAAAATGCCGGCGGCCACCACCTGGGCCATTCCCGATCGCGCCCCCAACATCAAGATCGTCTCGGTCGACGGCCAGCTGCTTGGCAATCGCGGCATGAGCGGCGGCGAGGCCGTCGGCCTGCACGAAATGTCGCCCTATATTCCCGAGGCCGTCATCGCCATCGAAGACCGCCGCTTCTATTCGCATTTCGGCATCGACCCGATCGGCCTTTCCCGGGCGATGGTGACCAATGTGCTGGGCGGGCATTTTTCGCAGGGCGGCTCGACGCTGACCCAGCAGCTGGCCAAGAACCTGTTCCTGACGCCGGACCGCACGCTGGAACGCAAGGTGCAGGAAGTGCTCTTGGCGCTGTGGCTGGAGCACAAGCATACGAAGGACCAGATCCTCGAAATGTACCTCAACCGGGTTTATTTCGGCTCTGGCGCCTATGGTGTCGAAGCGGCCTCGCGCCGCTATTTCGGCAAGAGCGCGCGCGACGTCACGCTGTCGGAGGCCGCCCTTCTCGCCGGCCTGCTCAAGGCGCCGTCGCGGCTGTCGCCGGCGCGCGACCCGAAGGCGGCCGAGCAGCGCTCGCAGCTGGTGCTCGCCGCGATGCGCGACGAGGGCAAGATCAGCGCCAAGGAGCAGACCACGGCGATGAGCGCGCCGGCGACACGCGCGCCGTCCTACTGGACCGGCTCGGAAAACTACGTCGCCGATACGATCATGGAAGAACTGCCCGACCTGATCGGCGACGTGCGCCGCGATATCGTCGTCGACACGACTGTCGACCTGACGCTGCAGAAACTCGCCGAGCAATCGATCCGCCGGCTGATCGACCAGAGCAGCAAGAAGCTCAATGTCAGCCAGGGCGCGCTGGTGTCGATCGACAATTCCGGCGCGGTGCGTGCGATGGTCGGCGGTTACGACTATTCGACCAGCCAGTTCGACCGCGCCTCGGAGGCGCGCCGCCAGCCGGGCTCGGCGTTCAAGCCGTTCGTCTACATGGCGGCGCTGGAATCCGGCCGCACGCCCGACAGCGTGCGCAACGACGCGCCGATCAAGATCGGCAACTGGACGCCCGACAATTACGGCGGCAAATATTTCGGCAAGGTGACGCTGGCGACGGCGCTGGCAAAATCGCTGAATTCGGTTGCCGCGCAGCTGACCATGGAAGTCGGGCCGAATGCGGTGGTCGAGGCGGCGCACCGCATGGGCATCCAGTCCGAGCTTACGGCCAATACCTCGATCGCGCTGGGCACCTCGGAAGTGACGCCGCTGGAACTGACCTCGGCCTATGTTCCCTTTGCCAACGGCGGTTATAAGCCCGACATCCATTTCATCCGCCGCGTCACGACGAGCGACGGCAAGGTGCTCTACGAAAATAATGGCGGCGGTGCGCCGCGGGTCGTCAATCCCGATGTCGTCGGCATGATGAACTCGATGATGACCGGCACGGTCGAGATCGGCACGGCCAGGAAGGCGGCGTTCGCCTGGCCGGCCGCCGGCAAGACAGGCACCAGCCAGAACTCGCGCGACGCGTGGTTCATCGGCTATACCGCCAATCTGACCACCGGCGTCTGGTTCGGCAATGATGACGGCAGCGCGATGAAGAAGGTCACCGGCGGCGCGCTGCCGGCGCAGGCCTGGCACGAGTTCATGGTCGCCGCGCATGAGGGCGTGCCGGTGCGGCCGCTGCCTGGAACCTGGAAGTCGACGCCGCCCGACACCATCGTCCCGGACGACATACCGTCCGATACGGCGCCGCCGGCGCCGGTCGCTTCCGTCGGCCAATCGGCGCCGCCTGTGGCAGCCACCCGGTCGGCTTCGCGTCCCGCGCGTCCTGCCGAGACGGTCGATGCCGGCGGCCTTGCCATGCCGGGCGTCGATAGCGCCACCGGATCGATCAAGCATCCGGTGCCGCCCGGCAATGTCGGCGGCCCGGTCAAGAAGCGGCAGACCTCGATATTGGACATTCTGACAGGCGGCTGAGCGACGGGCCCCTCGCCACCGCTGCCGCGTTCCGCTACATCTCCCGTTTGGAGACCGCGAATGGCAGAGACCGACACCAGAAAAACCATCGTGCTGACCGGCGCCAGCCGTGGCATCGGCCATGCCACTGTCAAGCGCTTTTCACGCGAAGGCTGGCGCGTCATCACCTGCTCGCGCCAGGCCTTTGCCGAGGACTGCCCGTGGCCGGCCGGCCCCGAAGACCATATCAAGGTCGACCTCGCCGACCAGGAGGATGTCGGCATCGCCATCTCCGAGATCCGCCACCGGCTCGAGGCGCATGGCGGGCAGCTGCATGCGCTCGTCAACAATGCCGGCATCTCGCCGAAGCTCAAGGACGGCAACAGCCGCATGAACTCTATCGACACGCCGATGCATGTCTGGCGCGACGTCTTCCAGGTGAATTTCTTCGCCCCGATCATGCTGGCGCGCGGACTGTTCAAGGAACTGGCATCGGCCAAGGGCTCGATCGTCAACGTCACCTCGATCGCCGGCACCCGCGTGCATCCTTTCGCCGGTACCGCCTATGCGACGTCGAAGGCAGCACTCGGCTCGCTGACGCGCGAGATGGCGCATGATTTCGGCCCGCACGGCATTCGCGTCAACGCGATCGCACCGGGCGAGATCGACACCGCGATCCTGTCGCCGGGCACCGAAAAAATCGTCGAGACAATCCCGCTGAGAAGATTGGGCACCACGGCAGAAGTCGCCGACATCATCTTCTTCCTGTGCTCGCAGCAGGCGTCCTACGTGACCGGCTCGGAAATCCATATCAATGGCGGCCAGCACGTTTGAGCGGTTGGTTTTGATCAATCGTTGACGCTGCCCCTCATCCCCCTGCCGGGACCTTCTCCCGTGAAGAACGGGGAGAAGGGCTTGACCGCAACGCTGGCGGGGCGGCGCAGGCTTAGGCTGCCGTGGGCGCTTTCGGTGCTGCCAAAACCTCCTCGACGATGCCGCGGGCGATCTCGCGTTCGCCCATGATGACGGTGTCGGCACCAAGGTTTTTGAGGTGCTCGACCTCGGCATCGGAATGGGCGCGGGCGATGATTTCGATTGTCGGATTGGCGGCGCGGGCGCGCAGAACGACCTGCCCGGCCTCGAAGGCGTTGGGAATGGCCAGGATCAGCCGCTTCGCCCCCTCGGGATTGGATGCGGCGAACACGTCGCCACTCGCCGCGTTGCCGGGTACGGTTTCGACCCCTTCGGCCTTGAGCTTCGCCAGCGTCTTGTCGGCATCCTCGATGACGAGGAAGGGCAGGGCGGCCTGCTTCAGCGCCGTGCCGACGAGGCTGCCGACGCGGCCGTAGCCGATCAGGATGGTGTGGCCGGTCAGCCTGGTCCTGGGCGGTGGGCCATCCTCGTTAGCAGGCGCCGCGACCGAAGCCACCTGGCCGGGCTCGGTCGCCGGGCCGATCGGCCTTGCTTCGCCGGACGGCGCCGTCCTGCCGGCGCGTGCTTCCAGCCAGGGTTTCATCCGGTCGACGGCAAAAAACATCAGCGGATTGAGGACGATCGACAGGATGGCGCCGGCGAGGATGAGGTCGCGGCCTTGTTCGGGCAGCAGTTTCAGCCCGACGCCGAGTTCAGCCAGGATGAACGAGAATTCGCCGATCTGGGCTAGGCTTGCCGAAATCATCAATGCGGTTGCCACCGGATAGCGGAAGACGACGACGATGACGAAGGCTGCCAGCGACTTGCCGACAACGATGATGGCCAGCGTCGCCAGGATCGGCCAGCCATTGCTGATCACGCTGAACGGGTCGAACAGCATGCCGACCGAAACGAAGAACAGCACGGAAAAGGCGTCGCGCAGCGGCAGCGATTCCTCGGCCGCCCGGTGGCTGAGCTCGGATTCGCTCATGATCATGCCGGCGAAGAAAGCGCCGAGAGCCAGCGACACGCCGAACAGCTTGGCCGCGCCGAAGGCGACGCCAAGCGCAATCGCAAGCACCGCCAACCGGAACAGTTCGCGCGATCCGGTATGGGCGACGTAGTGCAGGATCCAGGGGATAAGCCGGCGGCCGACCACCAGCATGACCAAGACAAAGGCCGCGACCTTGGCCAGTGTGATGGCGACGACGCCCCAGACGCCGTAGCTCGCCGGCAGCGACAGCAGACCGCTGGAGTGCACCTCAACCTGCTCTTGGCCGCCGAGCACGCCGGCCAACGCCGGCAAAAGCACCAGCGCCAGCACCATCGCCAGATCCTCGACGATCAGCCAGCCGACGGCGATGCGGCCGCGCTCGGTCTCGATCAGCCGCCGCTCCTGCAGGGCGCGCAACAGCACCACGGTCGAGGCCACGGAAAGCGCCAGGCCGAAGACCAGTCCCGCGCCCATCGACCAGCCGAGCATCCAGGCAAGGCCGGCGCCGAGGGCCGTCGCGAAGCCGATCTGCACAATGGCGCCGGGCACGGCGATGGCGCGGACCGACAACAGGTCCTTCAGCGAGAAATGCAGGCCGACGCCGAACATCAGCAGGATGACGCCGATCTCGGCAAGTTCATTGGCGAGGCCGGCATCGGCGACGAAACCCGGCGTGTTCGGTCCAACCAGAACGCCGGCGACGAGGTAGCCTACCAGCGGCGGCACGCGAAAACGGTTGGCAAGTGCGCCGAAGACGAAAGCCAGCCCCAGACCGGCGACGATGGTGGCGATAAGGGGCGTGTCATGCGGCATTGTCTATGGAGCACCTTCAGGAATCGCGATGTCGGATATGCGCCGTCCAAAAGCCGCCGCCTTGGCAGTATGGAGGCTGGGACAGTCGCGAGACAACCCGCAATTCCCATGAAATCGATGGCAAGGCGGCAAAAAGGCGTTGAGCCGGCAAGCGTTGCCACCCGGCGCGGCCTGCTCCAGGCAGGCGATTGCTACGGAAACGAAAGTTGCGCGCCGCCGATGCCCGATCAGGTCGCCTGCAGCAGGCTCTCGATATCGGGTATGCTGTGGTTGGTCAGCGTCTTTGGAATTTCGGCCGTTATCTTGTCGGTGACCTCCTTGTGCAGCTTCCTGCGCATGTCGCCCAGCACCGGCGGCGGCGCGATCAGCACGATCTCCTTGAAGCTGCCGCGATGCGCGAGCTTGTAGAGCCTGTCGGCAATCTCTTCGGCAAAACGCTCCTTGCCGAGACGGTGCCAGTCGGTGTCCTCGACCGCACTGCGGTGGACGGAAGGGCCGTCGCTGTAGCGGCCGGGGCGGTCCGTGCCTTGTTCTCGGGTTGCCGGATTTTCCTGCTCCATCTCGTGCACGACCTGAAGGTCGGGATATTGGACGTCTCCACGGTTCTCGAGGAACAGCGCCTTTTCGCCATCTGCCACCACGATCCATAGTCCGCGTTTCAGTCTGACGTTGCTCATGGGGCGCTCCTTTTTTGATTTTTCGAGCCCATCGCCGGGCCTTTGCCGCAGGGGTGTGACCGGGCCTGGGTCCATAGAGCAAACGCGTGCCGAGGCGGGAATGTTCCGGCACTCGGACCCGGTGCTCCGACAGGGGTCGGCGAGAGTGCGGGGCTGCCGTCGATCGCTCGGTCAGCATCCGGCGGCTTAATCTACTAAATTGATAGAATTTAGAAAAATCTGTTTTGTGGTTAGCTCCTCCGGCCGCTAAAAAGGCAGCGGATCAAGGGCTGCAACAGCAGCTTCAATCTGCCCCGCATTTGAATGTGGAATATTTTTCTCTTGGCCTTCATGCTTGCAGAAAAGAGATTGCCTGCTACGAAGCGATGCGCGAGTGGGTGCCTTCTGGTTTTTCGCGCCCCCGCGTAGAACTGACAAACGGTTCCAGGATTCCGCTCGTCATGCCGCAAGCCACACCCAAGCTCAATGCCTTTCCCGTCTTCATGCGGGTCGAGGGCGAAGCCATAGCCATCGTCGGCGGCGCAGAGGAAGCGCTGGCCAAGGCGCGGCTGCTCGCGCAGTCGAGCGCTGTGCTGCGCATCGTCAGCGATGAAACAAGCCCCGAGCTGCTGGCCTTTATCGCCGAGACGGGGGCCGCCCACATCGCCGACGCCTATGATGCAGCACATCTCAATGGTGCGGTGATGGTGTTTGCCGCCAGCGGCGACGAGGCGCTCGATCGCCGCGTTGCCGGGGATGCGCGCCGGCTAGGCATTCCGGTCAATGCCGTCGACCGGCCGGAGCTATGCGATTTCTTCACGCCGGCACTGGTCAACCGCGCGCCGGTCGCCATTGCCATCGGCACGGAAGGTGCCGGCCCGGTGCTGGCGCAGATGCTGCGCAGCCGCATTGACCGCATGCTGGCGCCCTCGCTCGGGCCGCTCGCGGCGCTCGCCGCATCGTTTCGCGACACCGCCGAAAGACTGCTGCCGAAGGGCAATGCCCGCCGCCGCTTCTGGAGCGATTTCTTTGGCGGCGCGCCGGCCCGCGCTGTCGAGGCAGGCGAGCTTTCGCAGGCGCATGATGCGGCCGTCGGCCTGCTGCTTTCGACAGAACCGGCATCGGGCCATATCGCGCTTGTAGGCGCCGGTCCAGGCGCCGAGGACCTTTTGACGCTGCGCGCCCATCGCCTGCTGATGGAAGCCGACGTGATCGTCCATGACGCGCTGGTGCCGGAGGCGATCGTCGCAATGGGCCGTCGCGATGCCGAGCGCCTGCCGGTCGGCAAGCGCAAGGGCTGCCATTCCAAGAGCCAGGCCGAGATCAATGCGCTGCTGGTCGAGCTTGGCCACGCCGGCAAGCGTGTCGTGCGGCTGAAGTCCGGCGACCCGCTGGTGTTCGGCCGGGCCGGCGAGGAGATGGCGGCACTTCGCGATGCCGGCGTCGCCTACGAAGTGGTTCCGGGCGTCACCGCGGCCTTCGCCGCCGCCGCCGATTTCGAACTGCCGCTGACGCTGCGCGGCGTGTCGTCGTCGATGGTGTTCACCACCGGCCATGACCTCAAGGGAAATTCGCTGCCAGATTGGGCAAAGCTCGCCATTTCCGGCGCGACGGTCGCCGTCTATATGGGCCGCTCGGTCGCTGCAGAGGTCGCCGGCCGGCTGATCGAAGCCGGCCTGTCGCCGGATACGGCCGTCGCCGTGGTCGAGAATGCCAGCCTTGCCAACCGCCGCCGTTTCCACGGCACGCTCGCCGACCTGCCGTCGCTGGAGGCGCGTGCCGACCTCAGCGGCCCGGTGATGACCATCATTGGCGACGCCGTCGCCGGCGCCAACTTCGAACGGTCCGAGCCGCTGGCGGCACACAGGCAGGAAAGCGTGGCCCGTACTGCCGCGCAAGGAGTGAACCAATGAAAGTCCTGACCGCGAACCGCCTCGCCGACGGCATAGCCGTCTGGTACGCCAACGGCGGCTGGGCCGAGACCATCGACCATGCCGACATCGCCCATGACAAGGCGGCCGAGGACCGGCTGGAGGCGATCGGCACCAAGGCCTCCGCCAACAACGAAGTGGTCGACGTCAATCTGATCGACGTGACCGTGGCCAACGGCACGGTCGAAGCGGTCCGGCTGCGTGAAAAGATCCGTGCCGCCGGCCCGACCACCCGCAACGACCTGGGCAAGCAGGCCCGTCCGCAAGCCGCACGCGCGGCATAGATGACCCAAGCATGATCCCGATCATGCTCGAACGAAGAAAATAACGGGCGGACGCGCCCGGAAAGACCTGAATATGTACCGTTACGATGAGTTCGACCACGATTTCGTCAAGGCCCGCGTCGCCGAGTTCAGCGACCAGGTCGCGCGGCGCCTTGCCGGCGAGATCACCGAGGACCAGTTCCGGCCGCTGCGGCTGATGAACGGCGTCTATCTGCAACTGCATGCCTATATGCTGCGCATCGCGGTGCCCTACGGCACGCTGAACAGCAAGCAGCTGCGCATGCTTGGCCACATCGCCCGCAAATACGACAAGGGTTACGGCCATTTCACGACGCGCCAGAACATCCAGTTCAACTGGCCGGCGCTGTCGGACATCCCGGCGATCCTGGCGGATCTGGCAAGCGTCGAGATGCACGCCATCCAGACCAGCGGCAATTGCATTCGCAACGTCACCGCCGACCACTTCGCCGGCGCAGCCGCCGACGAGGTTGCCGATCCGCGCCCCTATGCCGAAATCCTGCGGCAATGGTCCTCGGTGCATCCGGAGTTCTCGTTCCTGCCGCGAAAATTCAAGATCGCGGTGACCGGCGCCGAGCGCGACCGCGCCGCCATCCAGACGCACGACATCGGCCTGCACCTGAAGAAGAACGCCGCCGGCGAGCTCGGTTTCGCCGTCTATGTCGGCGGCGGCCAAGGCCGCACGCCGATGGTCGCCAAGAAGATCCGCGATTTCCTGCCCGAAGCGGATCTGTTGTCCTACTGCACGGCGATCCTTCGCGTTTACAACCTCTACGGCCGGCGCGACAACAAGTTCAAGGCGCGCATCAAGATCCTGGTCCATGAGACCGGCGTCGAGGAGATCACCCGCCAGGTCGAGGCCGAATGGCAGGAGTTGAAGGACGCCGAGCTGAGGCTGCCGGAAGAAGACATCCGCGCCATCGATGCCTATTTCGCGCCGCCTCCACTTGTCGACCGGCCGGAAGGCGACGAGGCGGTCAAGCTTGCCCGTCTCGACTCCAAGAGCTTTTCCGAATGGCTGGATCAGAATGTGGTCACCCATCGCCATCCCGACTACGCGGCGGTGACCATCTCGCTCAAGGGCATCGGCGAGACGCCGGGCGATGCCTCCGACAGCCAGATGGAAGCGGTCGCCGACATTGCCGAAAAATATTCATTCGACGAGCTGCGCGTCAGCCACGAGCAGAACCTGATCCTGCCGCATGTGGCGCGTGCCGACCTCAAGGCGGTCTATGACGCGCTTGTCGATATCGGGCTGGCGACGGCCAATTCCAACCTGATCAGCGACATCATCTCCTGCCCCGGCCTCGACTATTGCGCGCTGGCAACGGCGCGTTCCATTCCCGTGGCGCAGGAAATCTCGCGGCGCTTTGCTTCGCTGGAGCGCCAGCGCGACATCGGCGAATTGAAGCTGAAGATTTCCGGCTGCATCAATGCCTGCGGCCATCACCATGTCGGCCATATCGGCATCCTCGGGGTCGAGAAGAAAGGCGCCGAGCTCTACCAGGTGACGCTCGGCGGCTCGGCCGACGAGAACACCTCGGTCGGCGAGATCATCGGCCGCGGCTTCAGTTCGGAAGAGATCACCGATGCCATCGAGCAGATCGTCGAGACCTATCTCGGGCTTCGGCTGGACAGAAACGAAAGATTCATCGACGCCTACCGCCGAGTCGGTCCCGCGCCGTTCAAGGAGGCGCTCTATGCTGGCGAAGCCAAGGCCGCTTGACCGTATCGTCGACGTCGAGGCCGGCATCGCCGCCCAAGCAGCGGGTCTCGACGCGCTCTACGGCCATCTGAAGCCGCTGGAGATCATCGAGCGGTCGACCCGGGAGTTCTTTCACGGCGAAATCGCCGCCGTCTCGTCCTTCGGCGCGGATTCGGCGGTGCTGCTGCACATGATCGCCGAGATCGACCGGACGCTGCCGGTGATCTTTCTCGACACCGGCAAGCATTTCGAGGAGACGCTCGGCTATCGTGACGCGCTGGCCGCCGATTTCGGGCTGAGCGATATCCGGGTGATCAGGCCCGACGATGCGGCGCTGGCAAGGATCGACCCGACCGGCAATCTGAACGAGACCGACACCGACGCCTGCTGCGACGTCCGCAAGGTCGAGCCGCTGGCGCGCGGCGTCGAGCCGTTCCGCGCCTGGTTCACCGGCCGCAAGCGCTTCCAGGCGGCGACCCGGGCAGCGCTGCCGGTGTTCGAGGCGGTCGGCTCGCGCATCCGCATCAATCCGCTGGCGCACTGGACGACATCGGACCAGGCCGGCTACATGCGCGCGCATGCGCTGCGTGAGAACCCGCTGGTCGCCTATGGCTATCTGTCGATCGGCTGTTTCCCATGCACGCAGCCGGTGCAACCGGGCGACGATGCGCGCAGCGGCCGCTGGGCCGGGCACGCCAAGACCGAATGCGGCATCCACTTGTCGGGGCTGGAAAGGTCGCTGACCGACGCCTCGCTTTAGGATATGTTGATATCCAGCCGGCCTGCAAACGGCGGCTTCCTGCGCTTCCGGCGCTCACGTACCCAAAGTACGCTCCGCTCCGGTTCTCGGAAGCCACGCAGTTTGGTCGCTTCGCGCCCGCCTTCGGTTCCGGCTCGGCCTGACCTGAATCTCACGGTGCACTTTAGAATCTTTGGACTTGGGAATTTTCTTGATGAGCGATTTGATAGCCGAAAACGCCATGCGGCTGTGGACACCGGATGGGTTCCGCGAGGACGAGTGGGTTCATGCCGAAAGCGCCGAGGCGCTGATCGGCAATGGCCGTTTCATCCTGCCGTTGCAGGCGTTTCTCGGCCTCGATCCGGAGGTGCGGCGGTCGGCGAAGGAGCGCATCGGTGTGCTGCTGCAGCCCGGCGATCAGCTCGAGAAGATCGCAGGCCTGCTCGATCAGCTGTCGCTGGTGGCGCTGGCGTTTCCGGCGTTCAATGACGGCCGCTCGTTCTCCAAGGGCGAATTGCTGCGCAGCCGTTATCATTTTGCAGGCGCTATGCGCGCCACCGGGCAGGTGCTGATCGATCAGTTGCCGCATATGCTGCGCGTCGGCTTCGATGAATTCGAGGTATCGCACCCGGTGCTGCTGAAGCGGCTCGAGCAAGGCCGCACCGGCGGACTTCCGCTGTTCTATCAGCCGGCGGTGAAGCCGGAGGCCAAAGGCCCGAAATATTCCTGGCGGCGGGTGCGCGCCGGCTGATCCGCTCCAGAGGGCCAGAAGCCCTATCTGGTCGGACCACATTCCCGATTCAGCCTTTTATTTTGCGCCTCTCCGCCTTAGGATGGGCCCATTATTTCGCGATCCGAATAAATGTGGCCACAAGGGAGGAACCGGGTATGGCTGGCAAGAAGATATTGATGCTCGTTGGCGAGTTCAGCGAGGAGTACGAGATTTTCGTCTTTGAACAGGCCATGCATGCGGTGGGCCACACCGTCCATGTCGTTTGCCCCGACAAGAAGGCCGGCGATATCCTGAAGACCTCGCTGCACGACTTCGAGGGCCACCAGACCTATACGGAAAAGCTCGGCCACGACTACATCCTCAACAAGACGTTTTCCGAGGTCAATCCGGCCGACTACGATGCCGTCTACGCGGCGGGCGGGCGCGGGCCGGAATATATCCGCATCGACAAGGGCGTGCAGGCGCTGGTGCGGCATTTCCATGAGACGGGAAAACCGATCTTCACCATCTGCCACGGCGTGCAGATCCTGATCGCGGTCGACGGCGTGGTGCGCGGCAGGGAAGTCGCGGCGCTGCAATATTGCGAGCCGGAAGTCACGCTGGCCGGCGGCATCTATATCGATGTTGCGCCGACCGGCGCCCATGTCGACGGCAATCTGGTGTCGGCCAAGGGCTGGCCGGGCCTTGCCGCCTTCATGCGCGAATGCCTGAAAGTGCTGGGCACCGAGATCCGCCAGGGCGAGATCCTGATGCGCGACCAGCGCCGGGCGGCTTAAGCTCGGAATGTGGAGCCCGCCGCACCCCTAACGCATGTCGCGCAAAAGTGTCAGCGGTTTTGCGATAACGGCATGCATAAACAACAACCTAAAGCGCGTCGCGTGAAGGCCGGTCGAGCGCGACGCGCTTTAGGTGCGGCGGTATGCTTTACACGGCCATCCGCGCTTCGCGGAACGATACCAGCTTGCTGCGACTCTCGTCCCACAGCGCCAGCTTGACGCAGCGCAGGCTGTCGAGGAGTGTGACGCGGCCGATCTCACGCAGCTCCGGATAGTCCCTCAACACTTCCGGAAGCCGGTAGCATGGCACCTTGGCCGAGAGGTGATGCACGTGGTGGACGCCGATATTGCCGGTGATCCAGTTCAGCACCGGCGGCAGGTCGTAATAGGACGAACCGTGCAGGGCAGCGTGCTGGAATTCCCACTCGGAGTCCTTTGTCCACTCCGTCTCCTCGAACTGATGCTGGACATAAAACAGCCAGATGCCGGCCGATCCGGCGAGGATGACGATCGGCAAATGCACGACCAGGAACGCGCCGGGGCCAACGAACCAGATGAGCAGCGCGGCGATGACCGCGATGGCGAGATTGGTCGACATCGACGACACCCAGGGGGTGAAACCGCCCCGCATCATGCCCAAGGGCAGTCTCTGCTCGAAAATGAAGATCCATATCGGGCCAAGGCCAAACATCACCAGCGGATGGCGATAGAGGCGATAGGCGAGCCGGCCCCGCCATGACAGCTGCCGATATTCAGCGACCGTCAGTGTCTTGATGTCGCCGGTGCCGCGCTCGTCGAGATTGCCGGCGCTGGCGTGATGGGTTGCGTGGGCGCGGCGCCAGCAATCGTAGGGCGTCAGCGTCAGCACGCCAAGCACGCGGCCGATCCAGTCGTCGGCATAGCGATTGGCAAAAAAGGAGCCGTGGCCGCAATCGTGCTGGATCATGAAGATACGCACCAGAAAGCCGGCTGCCGGAAGGATGAGGACCAGACCCCACCAATGGCCATAGGCATAGGCGGCCGAGGACAGTGCCCACAGCGTGGCGAAGGGGATGAGGGTGATGGCGAGTTCGACGGCGCTGCGACGCCTGTCGGGCTTTTTATAGCGCGACAGAATCTTCAACCAGGCGCGCTTGCTGTTTGCCACAGCTTCGGGTGAAATCATGTTCATCATGAAACATAGGCGGAGCGGCGCGCTGCCGCAAGGCGGAGATCACGCAAAGTTACTGCGGGTAAATGTCGCGCGATGGCGAGGAATTGCGGCCGCAATCGCAGGTCGCGTTGCTGGCGACGGTGTCTACCGACGGCGCCCGCCTGCGACCACCTTGGCTTCGACGCCGTCCAGGCGGTCGAGCAATTCCTTCAGACGGTCGGGAATATCGGACTCCGTGCGGAAGGCCGGTAAGGTGCGCAGAAAGCGCTTGGTCGCCTCGGTGCCGAGCTGGCGCCGGATATCGGCGGCGAGCCCGTCGCGTTTTTCGCCATTCCTGCGGGGCATCATCCAAAATCCTGTGTCGGCTTCGAAACTCTTCCAGGGGAGGAATGGTTCCCGCATTGTAGTATGCTGGCAAGCAAAGCCGTCGGGTACGGTAAAGTTTGAATTAAAATCGAAAGGTCTGCGCCGTCCGCCATCAAGCAGCGACAGCGGCTGCAGTATCGCTTGCCCCTTGATTTTTGGCCGCTAAACCTCGATATCGGGCGCAAATCCACACCATTCGAAAATGACGGGAAACGGCGATGAGCGACCAGGCAAAAGACGAACGCGCGCCCGATGAAGCCGAGAAGACCGAGGCTGCCGCGGAGCCAAGGGAAGGTGGCGTCGACGGCGACTATGAAGCGCTTGTGCGGCTTCTGAAGGAAAACGAAGAGCTGAAGGATCGCGCGCTGCGCGTCGCGGCCGACATGGAGAACTTGCGTCGCCGCACCGCCCGCGACGTCCACGACGCGCGCGCCTATGCGGTTGCCAATTTTGCCCGCGACATGCTTTCGGTGTCGGACAATCTGCGCCGTGCGCTGGATGCCATCCCGGAGGAGGCCAAGGCTTCGGGCGATGCCGGCTTCAAGGCGCTGATCGACGGCGTCGAGATCACCGAGCGCGCCATGCTGTCGGCGCTGGAACGCCACGGCGTGAAGAAGCTTGAGCCCGAGGGCGAGAAATTCGATCCGAATTTCCACCAGGCGATGTTCGAGGTGCCCAATCCCGACGTACCGGCCAACACGGTCGTGCAGGTCGTGCAGCCCGGCTATTCGATCGGCGAGCGTGTGCTGCGGCCGGCCATGGTCGGCGTCGCCAAGGGCGGCCCCAAGCATGTCGCAAGCGAAGCGCCGGTGGAGCCGGGGCCGGTCAACGAGCAGGCTGAGAAAGATGCGTAAGTTAGGGGAGTAGGGGAATAGGGCAGTACGGGAGTAGGGAATAGCGCTACGTCGGGTAAAGTAGAGCAATTGCCTACTCGGGCCGTTGCCTTCTCTCCGCCTACTCCCCTATTCAGGCCGCAAACCGCTGCGCTTCTCCGCCATAATAATTGACGTAGCGGGCGCCGATCTCCTTGACCGGCATCACCACGAACACGTCGACCGTCGAGAATTCACGATCAATGACGCAACCGTCGCCGATGCGTGCGCCGACGCGCAGATAGCCCTTGACCAGCGGCGGCATCGCCGCGATCGCCGCCTTGGTGTTGACGGCCTCGATCGGCATCAGATCCATGGAACAATAGCGCCCGGCGACGGCGCGCACGTCCCAGGATGAATTCGTCCGGCAGTGGTGGGCAAGATAGGTCAGCGCCTCGGCATGTGCCGCAGGCACGGTGCCGTGGAACGACGCGCAGCCGGTCATCACGCCGATGCCGTAATGGTTGATGTAGGCCCAGATGCCTTGCCACAGCGCCTCGATGGTGCGCTTCGAGCGGTATTCCGGCAGAACGCAGGAGCGGCCGAGCTCGAGGAAGCGCTGGCCGGGATGCCGCGCGATGAGCTTGGTCAGCTCGAATTCACCTTCGGAATAGAAGCCGCCGGCGGCCGCGGCAATCTCCTGCCGCAGCAGGCGGTAGGTGCCGACGATGCGGCGATGCTCGGGGCCGGAAAGCGAAGTATCGAAGACCAGCAGATGATCGCAGAGGGGATCGAAGCGATCGGCATCGCGGCGGTCCTGCATCTGGAACAGGTCCTTCCTGGCACCAAGCTCGTCGTAGAACACCCGGTAGCGCACTTCCTGCGCGGCAGCGATCTCGGCCTCGTTGCGGGCGAGCCGCACTTCGAGATTGCCGATGCGGCCGAGCGATGCGCCTTTTATGACGGCATCGGCGTTCCGGCCGACGAGCAAAGGCCCGCTGGCGTTCGGCCGAGCATCACATTCCGGCATGACTGTATGCACGAGTGATTCTCCTTCGAGCCATCCCTCTTGGCACGGGGATACGGTGTAGGTGCAACAGGATTGTGACAGTACCGTGATACGGCTCTGCGGGCAATACTTCGTCGGCTGGGCAATCTATCAACCGTCTATGTTGTGCCTCAGGCGGCCGCTTGCCCTTCGACCGCATGAACCAGGGCATCGGGGTCGAGCGGCTTGGTGACGAAGCCGCTGGCACCGTGAGCGAGCACGGCGTGGCGGGTCTTTTCCTGGCTGTCGGCCGACAGCACCATGATCGGCACTGGCGGCACCGCGGTCTCCTCCTCATGGCGGCGGATGGCGGCGATGGCGTCCAGGCCGTCCATGACAGGCATATGCAAGTCCATCAGCACCACGTCGTAACGGTGCTTGTGGCCGGTGCTGATGACCGCCTCGACGGCGGCCTTGCCGTTGCCGACCACTTTCACGCGATGCCCGGCCTTCAGCAGCGTGGCGCGGGCCAGCATGGCGTTGATGTCGTTGTCCTCGGCGATCAGCACCGACAGGCCCTGCTGGCGGGCGCCAATGGCGTGCCCCGCCTGCGCGCCGCGCCTTTGCAGTTGCGGCTCGGCGATGACCGGCGCGTGGCTGGTCAAAAGCACGCGCAGCAATGTCTCGCCGCGCACCGGCCTCGCAAGGAAGGTGGCGTAACCATTGGCACGGAACTCGCCAAGCATGCCACGGTCGGTCGGTGCAATCAGCGTCACTGCCTCGCAATCGGCAAATCCGCTCTGGCGCAGGCGCCTGAGCAGCCTGCCGTCGCTTTGCTCCATGGCAGCATCGATCAGCAGCACGTCGCAGCTCTCGGCGAAAGGGGTGGCCTGGGCGGCGGCGGTGGCCAGATCGACCGTGCCGCCATTGGCGCGAATGGTGCGGGCGAGGGCTTCGGCCTCGACCAGGTTCTTCGACACGATCACGGCATGCCGGCCCGACAGCGCGTCCTGGCGGATCTGCGGCGCCTCGACGGCGGAAATAGCGGGAATCTCGAAGACGAATTCGGACCCCTGGCCAAGCCGGCTTGACACAGAGATAGTGCCGCCCATGGCGGTCACCAGGCGCTTGGAAATGGCGAGACCGAGGCCGGCACCGCCATGCGCACGGGTCGAGGTGCCGTCAGCCTGTTCGAAGTCCTCGAATATGCGCTCCATGTCCTCCTCGCGCAGACCGGGGCCGGTGTCGGTGATGGTGAAGCGGATGCGGTCGGTGGTTTCGGTGCGGACGCGGGCGATGCTTGCCAGGACGCCGCCGCTGTCGGTGAACTTGACGGCGTTGCCGATGAGATTGAGCAGCACCTGCCTGACCCTGCCGGGGTCGGCGGTGATCAGCTGCGGCACGTCGGGTTCGACATGACAGCCGAGGCCGATATCCTTGGCAAAAGCCCGCGCCGCCAAAAGCTCGATGACATTGTCGGCGATCTCGCGCACCGACATCGGCTGCGGTTCGGGATCGAAGCGGCCGGCCTCGATCTTGGAGTAGTCGAGCAGGTCCTCGATCAGCGCCAGCAGCGCGCTGGCCGAGGTCGAAATGGCGCCGACATAGGTCCGCTGCTCGGGCGAAAGGCTGGTGTCGGCGAGAAGCCGGGCCATGCCCATGATGCCGTTCATCGGCGTGCGGATCTCGTGGCTGACGGTGGCGAGGAAGCGCGATTTGGCCTGGCTCGCATATTCGGCCCGCTCGCGGGCGGTGATCAGCGAGGATTCGGCGCGCTTGCGAGCGGTGATGTCGCGGGCGATGGCGCGATGCGAAACGGCGCCGCTGTCCTTGTCGCGCACCGACAGCTCGATCCAAGAGAACCAGCGTGGGCCGTCCGGCGTGCGAATGGCGACGTCGGTGGAACTCAGGCATTCATGGTCGGAAAACGCGGCGTCGGGGACGATGCCGACATCGATGCCTAGTTCGGCCAGGGTCTTGCCGGCAAGGTCGCGCTGGTCGGTTTCGACAAGGTCGGCGAAAACCTTGTTGGCGTAGACAATGTGGCCGTCGCGGTCACGATGGACGACGAGATCGCCGAGTGCATCGATCAGCCCGCGAAAGCGCTCCTCGCTCTCCTGCATCTCCCACATGCGGTCGGCCAGCGTCTCTATTTCGGCGCGGCTGCGGGCGGTCGTGGCATCGAGCAGGGCCACCGCGCGGCGCTCGGTGCGCCTGTTGCGCAGATGCATGGCGAGCCCGGCGATGGCTGTCGCCAAAAGGCCGATAGTGATGAAGATCGGCGCCCCGGTCAGATGCGAAAAGCCTGCCAGCACGACAATGGCGACGAGCGTCAGGAAGGGCAGGCCTTCGCGGTTGGAGGCCGGCAGTTCCGGCGCCAGCGGTGGCGCGGCGACAAGCTGCCGTCCTGGCGCCGCGGGGGCCGTCCCGTCGGCCCGTTCGGCTGGTTCCGCCTCTCTGATGCCGGGTTCCGCAATCATACGGAAATCCTGCCAGACAGAGCTTATCGAAGGTTGTGGTTGATCGCTCGAATTTTACCGGTCGCGCTCTTTTTTTCCCTTGGGGGCTCACATATCCACCACCACGCGGCCGCGGATCTTACCCTCGACGATGTCATGCGCGGCGCCGATGA
This sequence comes from Mesorhizobium sp. M0601, assembly GCF_040320845.1. Taxonomy (NCBI): domain Bacteria; kingdom Pseudomonadati; phylum Pseudomonadota; class Alphaproteobacteria; order Hyphomicrobiales; family Phyllobacteriaceae; genus Mesorhizobium; species Mesorhizobium sp. M0601. The sequence continues at coordinate 51,799 of NZ_JAMYQK010000020.1, read as the reverse complement.
TGCCGTCGAAGCCGATGCTCGTCGAAAGGCTGGCAAGCTTTGCGTGGTCGAGATCGGCGCCGATACGGCGCCAGGCCTCGAGGCGGACCGCCTTCGGCGCCATCACCGAATCGATGCCGAGCAGCGAGACGCCGCGCAGGATGAAGGGCGCGACGCTTGCCGGCAGGTCCATGCCGCCGGCGAGGCCGCAAGCGGCAACGGCGCCGCCATAGGAGGTCATCGATAGAACGTTGGCCAGCGTGTGGCTGCCGACCGCATCGACGCCGCCGGCCCAGCGTTCCTTGGCGAGTGGTTTTGCGGGCTGGGCAAGCTCGTCGCGTGAAATCACTTCCGCGGCGCCGAGGTCGATCAGATAGGGGCTTTCGGCAGCACGGCCGGTCGAGGCGATGACGTGATAGCCGAGGCTGGACAGGATCGAGACCGCGACCGAGCCGACGCCACCGGCAGCGCCGGTCACCGCCACCGGGCCGCGATCGGGCACGATGCCGTGGCGCTCCAGCGCGATGACGCAAAGCATGGCGGTGTAGCCGGCGGTGCCGACCGCCATCGCATCATGCGGGCTCATGCCGTCCGGCAACGGCACCAGCCAGTCGCCCTTGACGCGGGCGCGCCCTGCAAAGGCGCCGAAATGCGTCTCGCCGACGCCCCAGCCGTTCAATATGACCTTGTCACCCTTGCGCCAGTCAGGATTGGAAGACGAGATGACGGTGCCGGCGAAATCGATGCCCGGCACCAGCGGCCAGCGGCGGATCACCGGCGCCTTGCCGGTAATTGCAAGACCGTCCTTGTAGTTCACCGTCGTCGCCTCGACCGCGACGGTGACGTCGCCCTCCATCAGGTCTGCCTCGGTAAGCTCGGTCACCGCGACCGACTGGTTTTTCTCGGCGTCACGCGAAACGAGGATGGCTTTGAAGGTTTCGGGCATTTTTTCTCCTCGGGCTTGCAGATCAGAATGTGTGGCGCCAGGCGAGTGAGGTCAATCGCTCGACGCTCCGCGCCGCCAGCCAATGAGTTCGTCGAAGACGACCAGCACCGCACCAACCGAAATGAAGGCGTCGGCGAGGTTGAAGATCGCGAAGGACCAGACCGGCGTATGGAACAGGACATAGTCGATGACATGACCGTAGATTGCGCGATCAATCAGGTTGCCGAGCGCGCCGCCGACGATCAGTGCGAAGCCGATGCGGGCAAGCAGGTGGCCGGGCGGCGTGCGGGCCGCAAGATAGAGCACGAAAGCGACCACCAGAACCGCGACGACCACCAGGCCGGTGTCGCCGAAGGACGAAAACAGCGAGAACGCGATGCCGGTGTTGTAGGTGCGGTACAGCGCCAGGAACGGAAGCAGGTCGAGCCGTTCCTGAAAGGCAAGACCGGTTTCGACTAGGTATTTCACCCACTGGTCGAGCGCTATCGCGGCGACGACCAGAAGAGCATACGGCCTCCAGGACTTCATGGTTTGCAGTTTCACGGTTTGAGATGTCACGATCTGGCGTCCTCCGGGCCGAGCTTCAGCGCGCCGCGCCGGATCTCGAACAGCATGACGCCGGTGGCCACTGCAAGGTTGAGCGAATCGGCGCGGCCGGCCTGCGGTATCCGCAGCAGTTTGTCGCAGCTTGCGGCAAGCTCGTCAGGCAGGCCTTGCTGCTCGTTACCCATCATCAAAAGCACCGGGCCCTTTGAAAAATCGACCGAGCGGTAGTCGACCGCACCCTTCAGGTGGGTGCCGGCGACGAGGCCGGGGAAGCTCGTTCGCCAGGCGAGAAAAGCTTCGGGCGACGCCTTGGCGACCGGCACGGCGAAAATCGAGCCCATGGTGGCGCGCACCGTTTCGACCGAAAAGGGATCGGTGGTCTCGCCGACCAAGATGACGCCCCTGGCCCCGACAGCGTCGACCGTGCGGATGACGGTGCCGAGATTGCCGGGGTCGCGGACGCGGTCGAGCGCCACCCAGACGTCGCCGTCACGGGCGCGGATGTCCTTCAACGGCAGGTATTTCTGCGAGAACACGCCGACGACCATTTGCGGATTGTCGCGGCGGGTGATGGCGACCAGCACTTTTTCCGAAACTTCAAGGACGGTGCCGCCGGCGGCGACCGTGCGCGCCGCGACCTTTTCAACCGCCGTATTGCCACGTCCGGCCTTGGCGAAGACCAGTGTCCTGATCGACCAGCCGAGATCGAGCGCGTCGATGACCAGCTTCAGGCCCTCGGCCATGAAGGAATTCTGCTGGTCACGGAATTTCTTCAGCGCGAGCGCCTTGATGTCCTTGACCAGCGGGTTGGCGAGGCTGGTGACTTCCTTCACCTGCCCTGGCGCGCCCGCGTGCCGTTCGTACGCACTCATTCAGGCCACCCAGCGCGAGAACAGCGAGGTCGAAAGCGCCCGACCGGCAGATTTCTCGCGGATGATCAATTCACCCGACTCGACCGTGCCGCCCATGCCGGCGAAGGTGTCGCGCACCAGGGCATGGATGGCGAAAAAAGAGGCGCGGATCGAATAGGCGGTCAGTACCACGGCGAGCGGCTTCGGCGTCAGGATCGTGCGGCAGATATCGGTCAGCGCCGGCAGGTCCTCGAACAGCTGCCAGACCTCGCCTTTCGGTCCGCGGCCATAGGCGGGCGGGTCGAACAGGATGATGTCGTAGCGGCTGCCGCGGCGCTCCTCGCGTTCGGCGAATTTCACGGCATCGTCGACGATCCAGCGGATCGGCTTTTGCGACAAGCCCGCCATTTCCTGGTTTTCGCGCGCCCAGCCGATCGCCTTCTTGGAAGCATCCACGTGGGTGACCTCGGCGCCGGCACGCGCCGCCACCAAGGAGGCAAGGCCGGTGTAACCGAACAGGTTCAACACCTTCACCGGCCGTTTTGCCGCCGCGATCAGTCCGGCCATGTGGTCCCAGTGCGAGGCCTGCTCGGGAAAGACGCCGACATGGCGAAACGAAGTGAAGCGGCCGAGATAATCTATGCCGTCATGCTTCATCGGCCAGGTCTCGCCGAGCGGCGTCTTGGGGAAGCGCCAGCGGCCGATGCCTTCCTCGTCGGTATCGCCGGTGAAAATGGCGTCGGCGCGCTCCCAGTCCCTGGCCGGCAAAGCCTTTTGCCAGATCGCCTGGCCCTCCGGCCGAACGATGCGGTAGGGGCCGTATTGCTCGAGTTTTTCTCCGGCGCCGCTGTCGAGCAACGCGTAGTCCTGATTGGGGCCGACCTCGAGGATCAGCGGCAGATGTTCGGCAGGCAGCGCGCCATCGCGACGGGATAGAGGGCGCGGCGCGGCTTTCGGCTCGGACCGGTCCTGCAGTTTAGGCTCCGAACCGGCGGTCAGGCCGGCGTCGCGCCGCCGCGGCTGCTCCGCCCCGCCCTTCGGGGGCGGGCGGCTGTCGCGGCGTTTGTCGCGAAAAGGTTTCAAGAAGGCGCATCTCCGGACGGCGGCTCGCCGCTTCTGCCACAGCACATTGACCGGCGCAACAAAAGGGCTGCCGACGTGTGCAACCGGATCAGCCGCGCCTGATCGACAGCAGGCCGACTGCGAGCGCTATGAAACCAACGGCCTTGAAGCCGGTGACGACCATATGGCCGGTTTCCCAACTGCTCCGGATACTTTCGAAATTGTCCGGGATCGGTCCAGGCACCCAGGTGGCCAGGACATCGTTTGCCGGTTTGACCAGGGTAAACCACGCCACGAGGGCCATCAGATAAAGCACGGTGGCGGCCAAAATCCACCAGAATGCCGGGCGGTCACTGCGCAGCATCCAGGCGAGAAGCCCCGGACAGGGGATCGCGGCCACGTCCAGCGGTGCGCCGACAATCGCGAAGAATTGGAACTGAGCGTTGAAGACAGTGGTTTCACGCCAGAGCGAAGGCGGCCAACTGGTCAGCCGCGGCACCGATTCCAGCACATGGGCGAACGATGGTCCGAGGCTGAGCGCAGCGACGATGGCGGTCAAAACCGACCAGAACAACAGGAACCCGCGCATATCCATAGTGGCCAGACAACGGCGTCAGGACGCAGACGTTCCCGTCCGCCACCCATGTCGCTTGCCGCCGAAAGCGCTGGGGCTCTATCGTGATTGAAACCAGGTCATGATTCATGTCCCGTGCTGAACGCCTGCTCGACCTGATCCAGATCCTGCGCCGGCATCGCCGGCCAGTCAGCGGCCGCAGCCTTGCGGGCGAAATGGGTGTGTCGATCCGCACGCTCTATCGCGATATCGCCACGCTGCAGGGGCAGGGCGCGCCGATCGAGGGTGAGGCGGGGTTGGGTTACGTGCTCAGGCCCGGTTTCATGCTGCCGCCCTTGATGTTCACCGATGAGGAGATCGAGGCGATCGTGCTCGGTTCGCGCTGGGTGGCCAAGCAGCCGGACTGGCGGCTTGCGAACGCCGCCACCGACGCGCTGGCCAAGATCGCGGCGGTGCTGCCGAACGATTTGCGCGAAGAGCTCGACGCCTCGACGCTGCTGGTCGGGTCGCGCACCGAGGTCACCGAAGGCATCGATCTCGGCGTGGTGCGGCAGGCCATCCGCGAGGAGCGTAAGCTGAGCTTTGTCTATCGCGACGCCGGCGGCGCTGCCTCCGAGCGCACCGTCTGGCCGTTCGCACTCGGCTTCTTCGACAAGGTGCGCGTCGTCGCGGCCTGGTGCGAGATGCGCCAGGATTTCAGGCACTTTCGCGCCGACCGGATATCCGGCCTCAATGCCACCGAGATGCGCTATCCGCGCCGCCGTCAGGTGCTGCTCAAAGAATGGCGGGCGACGCTCGACACGCCAAGCTAAGGCTGCTGCTCAGTTGAGACTGCTGCCAGAATCTGGCAGTGGGCGTACGGTATGCTCCTCCAGTCGAAACGATCTGGAGAGCAATTCATGACACCGCCCAATTTCGTCATCCTCTATGTCGACAAGCCTGAGCAAAGCGGCGCCTTCTATAGCGCGCTGCTTGGGCGGCAGCCGGTCGAGACCTCGCCGACCTTCGTGCTGTTCGTGCTCGACAACGGCTTCAAGCTCGGCCTCTGGTCGCGTCACACCGTGGAACCGGCCGCCGCGGCAGCAGGCGGTGGCGCCGAGATCGTCTTTGCGCTGGACACGCCGGAGGCGGTCGATGCCACCTACACCGATTGGGCCGGACGGGGTCTGAAAATCCTGCAGAGCCCGACCGACATGGATTTCGGCCGGACCTTCGTCGCGCTCGATCCCGACAATCATCGGCTGCGGGTTTATTGGCAAAGGGAGTAAGGCAGTAGGGCAGTAGGGGAGTACGTGACAGGAAATATAGCTGGCGCGGCGCCGCACGATCAGTGCGGTTTCCTACTGCCCTACTGCCCTACTGCCCTACTGCCCTACGCTTGCGCGATACACGCCAATGCTGGCGGCGAGGTCCTCGAGGGCTGCGCCGACCGACTTGAACAGCGTGATCTCGTCGTCGTTCTGCCGGCCTTTTTTCTGGCCGCGCGTGAGTTCATAAAGGTCGGCGACGATGGCTTCCGGCTTCAACACGCCGGAGGCCAGTGGCTGGACGATGTCGCCCGCCTCTTTGGCGGCGCCGGCGCGGGTGTCGACATAGACGCGGGCCCGCGCAACCGTGTCGTCGTCGCTTTCGCGCATCGCCGGAGTGAAGCCGCCGACGAGGTCGACATGCGTTCCGGGTCGCAACAAGGCGCCCTTGACCAGCGGCTCGGTGGTGATTGTCGCCGAGGAAATGATGTCGGCCTGGCCGAGTTCGGCGTCGAGATCGCCTGCGGCTTCGGCCGCAAAACCTTCCGCACGCAATCTTGCAGCGACCTTTTCGGCATTGGCCGGCGTGCGGTTCCAGATGCGGATGCTGGTGATCGGCCGCACAGCCGAATGCGCCTTCGCCAGGAACGGCGACAGCGCGCCGGCGCCTACCACGAGCAGCCGCGAGGCGTCCTCGCGGGCCAGGTAGGAGGCGGCCAGCGCCGAGGCGCAGGCCGTGCGCCACTGCGTCAGCCGCTGGCCGTCGATCATGGCCTGCGGCTCGCCAGTGGCGCCGTCGAGCAAGAGGTAAAGGCCCATCACCGCGGGTTTTCCGACAGCGTTGTTGTCGGGCGACACGGTGACGATCTTGATGCCGATGTGACCGCCGGCGGAGGTGCCAGCCGTGTTGAAGTCGGTCCAGGCCGGCATCAAAAGCAGCGTTGAAGCGGCGCCGTCGGGCCGCTCTATCGTATGATGGTGCCTGACCGGCTGTATGGCGCCATCGCGAAACGCGGCGCGCAGCGTCTCGATCAGTCCGGGAAAGGTCAGCGCGCTGTCGACCTCGGCGGCCGAAATGGTCAGCATGAAAGGCTCCGCGAAAGATATGTCAGCGACGCTTCAGTTTGTCGGCTTCGGCAAAGCCGGGCCCCGAGGCGCGGCAGGCGCGCGGCTTACCGCCTGGCGCAGATTCTCGGCCTCGGCACCGCGCTGGCGCGCCAGCTTGCGATAGCGCCCTTGCTTGATCCAGGTCGCCAGGCTGCCGACGATCATGCCGATGGCAAGGGCAAGGAACAGGAATATGAACAGCGGCAAGGTCAGTGTCAGCGCCGGGTTGCCCGGATTGAACGGGTCGAGCGTGAAGGCGACCGGTTCGCGGTTGGCAACGGCCAGCGCGATCAGGGTGATGGCCAGCGGCACGAAGACCACGATGAGGATTAAGCGATTGAACATGTTTTTCCGTAGGGACTGCTGTCGGAGCGGGACGGCGGGCGCGGCGCCTATTTGCCTCCGTTCAGCCTTTCACGCAATTCCTTGCCGGTCTTGAAGAACGGTACCCATTTCTCCTCGACCTCTACGGATTCGCCGGTGCGCGGGTTGCGGCCGGTGCGGGCAGGGCGATTTTTCACCGAAAACGCGCCGAAGCCGCGCAACTCGACCCGGTTGCCCTCGGCAAGCGCGTCGGTGATTTCATCGAAGATGGCGCTGACAATGTTTTCGACGTCGCGCAGGAAAAGATGCGGATTACGCGTGGCGATGATCTGCACAAGTTCGGATTTGATCATGAAAAGGCTCCCCGTAAAAGCAGTGCCGCCGAAATTATCAGAATGATTTTATTTGGTTTTTCACTCGTCCCAAGCGGTTCCTCAAGGGTGCCAGACGGAAACGAGACCGTCAAGAAACAAGCGGTCCGCTCCAATTTCGTGAAGGACGTCGCCGTCATGGCCGGCCAGGCCAAGCGCAGCACCGACGGTCTGCGCCATCGCTTTGGAGAACAGGAAACCGCCGCGTTTTTCCGTGTCCTTCCATTCCACCACCTTGAGCTTGGCATCGACGCCCTTGCCTGCAAGCCAGTCGATCGCTTCGGCCTCGCCGCCGACCGCGTCGATCAATCTGTTGGTGACCGCCTGCCGGCCGGTGAAGATCGACCCGTCTGCGAGCGCCAGCACCTCCGGCTTGGTCATGTTGCGGCGCTCGGCGACGATGCCGACGAACCAGTCGTAGCTGTCGAGGATGAGCTTGCGGACCATGGCGCGCTCATCGTCATTGGTCGGCTTGAAGGGAGAAGGCGAGGCCTTCAAGGGCGAGGATTTCACCTCCTCCAGCTTGACGCCGAGCTTGTCCATGAGGCCGCTGACGTCCGGGTACTGAATCAGCACGCCGATCGAGCCGACGATTGAGGATTTGCGTGCGACAATATGGTCGGCCGCGGTGGCGATCATATAGCCTGCCGAAGCCGCGAGCGTGCCGACCTCGGCCACCACCGGCTTGTCGGCGGCGAGCTTGCGCACTGCCTCATAGATCGATTCGCCACCGACGGTGGTGCCGCCGGGTGAATCGATCGACAGGATCACAGCCTTGACGCGCGGCGACTGACGGATTGCCTCCAGCCGCTTGATCAGTTCTTCGTCTTCGGTGATGGTACCTTCGATCTTGACCTTGGCGATGTGGTCGACAGCCGCGCCGGTGAAGTCGTCACCATAGATCCATGCCGAGAAGGCGATCAGTCCGGCTGCTGCGACGATAATCGCCGCAACACGCCAGAATGTCAGCTTGCGGCGCAAGCGGCGGCGGTCGATCAGGTCGTCGGCTCTCAATACCATGGTCAGCCTCGTAGTCGGTGGGAGCAGATGCTTTTAAAGCAACCATTCGCGCCCGGCTACCGTTTCCTGACGGCCTTGCGCCAAAGGCCGTTAGGCATTCGCGGCAAGCCTCAACCTGTCACGTTCCACAGGCTCTAACACTGTGCGCCCATATCTGGTATGAGGTACAGGCTGCGCTGGGGCCATTTTCATTGTACAGGGGCGGCTGTCACATTTTTGCGGTTTTCCTCGGCTTGTGCTTGCTTGAGGGCGCCGGCACCCCACCTATAGGGCGGCCTGGCGGGCAGGGGTTTAGAAGAAGCAGTCATGTTAGCGGGACCAATCGAACCGACCAACACCGAGACGGAGTTGGCTCCCAAGGCCGCAGGCCGGGCGCGGGTCGACGCGTTTGACGTTGCGCAGCGTCATTCGCGCCGGGTCCGTGTCCTCAAGCTGGCCGTGCCGCTGGTCGCTGCCGTGATTGCGGTCGCGTTTCCCGTCTATTCCTATCTCATGGCTCCCGCTGCAATCGAGGTGCAGGCCGACGGCGGCGCCTTTGCCGATGGCAAGCTGGTGATGGCGAACCCCAAGCTCAACGGCTTCACCAAACAGAACCTGCCCTATTCGATGACAGCCCTGCGCGCCATACAGGATGTCAGCAAACAAGGCATCATCGATCTGGAGGGCATCAAGGCCAAGCTGCCGATTGCGACCGACAACACGGCCGCCATCGATGCCACGCACGGCACCTATGATCGCGACGGCAACACGCTCAGCCTGACCAGCGATGTGACCGTGTCGACCACGGATGGTGTGGTGGCAAAATTCAAATCAGTCTATCTCGACATGGGCGAAGGCACTATGAAGACAAGCGAGCCCGTCGATGTCAGCCGCGGCGGGTCGCGGATCAGGGCGGATTCGATGTCAGTCCAGGACAATGGCAAGGTCCTGGTTTTCGAGAACAAGGTGCGCGTCGACATCGATCCCGCCAGTTTGAAGGCGGCAGAGGCAAAGAGCGGAGAGACCAATGCGGTTCAGTAGTTCGGCACGGCGCCTCGCCGCGATTTCGGCGTTGACGCTCGGGTTGCCCTTGGGGCTGACCTTCGGGACGGCGCCGTCGCTGGCGCAATCCAGTGCCACCAGCCAAATGTCCGGCCTCAGGCTGTCGGGCGACAAGCCTATCCAGATCGAAAGCGACAAGCTCGAGGTGCGCCAGGCGGAAAGCGTCGCCGTCTTCACCGGCAACGTCAACGTCGTCCAGGGTCCAACCGTGCTCAAGGCCGGCAAAATGACGGTCTATTACGTCAGGGATGCAGGCGCCGCTAAAGGCGCCCAGCCCGCGGGTGCCGCGGCGATGACCGGATCCGCCAACATCGACCATCTCGAGGTCGACGATAAGGTCTACATCAAATCGGACAATCAGGTTGCCACCGGCGACCGCGGCACCTTCGACATGAAGACCGAAGTGCTGGTGCTTTCGGGCAGCAAGGTCGTGCTCTCGCAAGGCGATAACGTGCTTGTCGGCTGCAAGCTTACCGTGCAGATGAAGAGCGGCCTTGCCCAGGTCGACGCTTGCGGCGGCCGCGTCATGATGTCGATCACGCCGCCGGCGAAGTCTGGAGCAGCGAAACCCTGATGGCCGGTATATCGTCGCTGCTGGCGCGTCTTCCAGGGCGCGCCGCCAGCAAACTTGCGGCACCGGCCAGGGTCACCGTCGAAGCGGCAAAGTTCAAGGGAACCTTGATCGCCAAGGGCCTGACCAAAAGCTACAAGGGCCGCAAAGTCGTCAGCGGCGTGACGCTGGGCGTGCGCGCCGGCGAGGCGGTTGGGCTGCTCGGCCCCAACGGCGCCGGCAAGACGACCTGTTTCTACATGGTAACCGGCCTGGTGCCGGTCGATGAAGGCACGATCGAAATCGACGGTTTCGACGTCACGTCGATGCCGATGTATCGCCGCGCCCGTCTCGGCATCGGCTATCTGCCGCAGGAAGCGTCGATTTTTCGCGGCCTGAATGTCGAGCAAAACATCCGGGCCGTGCTCGAGGTCGTCGAAAAGAGCCGCAAGGAGCGTGAGCGCCTGCTCGACGAATTGCTCGAGGAATTTCACATCAGCCATCTGCGCAAGGCTCCGTCGCTGTCGCTCTCCGGCGGTGAGCGGCGACGCCTCGAAATTGCCCGCGCCTTGGCAACCCGCCCCGCCTATATGCTGCTCGACGAACCTTTCGCCGGCATCGATCCGATCGCCGTCGCCGACATCCAGCAACTCGTGCGCCACTTGACGGCACGTGGCATCGGCGTTCTGATCACCGACCACAATGTCCGCGAGACACTTGGCCTGATCGACCGCGCCTACATCATCCATGCCGGCCAGGTGCTGACCCATGGTCGAGCCGACGAAGTGGTCGCAAATGCCGACGTGCGGCGGCTTTATCTCGGCGAGGGATTTACACTCTAAATGCGAAATTCCGGTTCGAACGGGATTTCCGGCGTAGTCCAACAGCTTTTTCTTCAATTTTCTGCCTGAAAACGCGTCGGCAGGCGAGTTTTACCGCTCCTCGCCTTGACAAGCAAAAGCCGGGCCAGTTTCTATGCTGGCCTGGAAAATTCCTTCCAGCAGTGCGGGTGCGTAGACGGGGCGTTTGAAACCGAACCATGGCGTTGGCGGCAAAACTACAGCTACGACAGTCGCAGTCGCTGGTGATGACGCCGCAGCTGATGCAGTCGATCCGCCTGCTGCAGTTCACCCATCTCGAGTTGGAACGCTTCATCGACGACGAGATCGAACGCAATCCCTTGCTGGAACGCGCCGAACCGCAGGAGGACGCCGCCAGCGACCAGGCGCAGAAGGGCGACGCCGCATCGGAACCGGCTGCCGACGGCGACTGGTTCGAGGCGGAAACGGCATGGAGCGCCGAGGCGATCTCGGAAAAGCTCGATACGTCGCTGGAAAACCTGTTTCCTGACGATCCTGGTACGAGCGAGCGGCTCGGGCCCGACCTGACGGCACAATGGAAATCGGCGTCCGGCAACGGTTCCACCTCTTCCTCCGACGGCTTCGACGTCGCGGATATGGCGGCGGCGGCCATCACGCTGCGCGACCATGTCGGCGAGCAGGTGGCGCTCGCTTTTGCCGATCCGGCGGCGCGCCTGATCGCCGGCGAGCTTGCCGACGGCCTCGACGAGGCCGGCTACATGCGTGCCGATATGGCCGAGATCGCCGCCCGCCTCGGCGCGGACGCCACGGCGATGGCAACGGTCCTGGCGGTCTGCCAGACATTCGAGCCCGCCGGCATATTCGCCCGCGACCTCGCCGAATGCCTGTTGCTGCAGCTGGCCGTGCGCGACCGGCTCGATCCGGCGATGAAGGCGCTGATCGCCAATCTCGAACTCCTGGCACGGCGCGATTTCCAGACGCTGAAGCGGATTTGCGGCGTCGACGAAGAGGATCTGCTCGACATGCTGGCCGAGATCCGGGCGCTCGACCCACGGCCGGGAATGGCGTTTTCGCGCGGTGCCAGCGATGCGATCGTGGCCGACATCGAGGTGCGTGCAGCCAATGACGGCAGCTGGACGGTCGAGCTCAATGCCGAGACGCTGCCGCGCGTGCTGGTCGATCACATCTATTTCGCCCAGGTCACGCCACATGCGAAAAACCAGGCGGAAAAGGATTTCCTTGCCGAATGCCTGCAGAACGCCAACTGGCTCACGCGCAGCCTCGACCAGCGGGCGAAGACCATTCTCAAGGTGGCCTCTGAGATCGTGCGCCAGCAGGACGCTTTTCTCGTCCACGGCGTGCGGCACCTGAAGCCGCTCAACCTGCGCACGGTGGCGGACGCCATCGGCATGCACGAATCAACGGTCAGCCGGGTCACGGCAAACAAATACATGCTGACGCCGCGCGGCGTGTTCGAGCTGCGCTATTTCTTCACCGCCTCGATCGCTTCGTCAGGTGGCGGCGATGCGCATTCGTCGGAAGCGGTGCGCGACCGCATAAAGCAGCTGATCGACGAGGAGAAAGCCATCGATGTGCTTTCCGACGATGCCATCGTGGACATGCTGCGGGAAAGCGGCGTCGACATCGCCAGGCGCACGGTGGCCAAATACCGGGAAGGCATGAACATACCCTCTTCGGTGCAGCGGCGGCGTGAAAAACGCGCTTTGGCCAGCGCCGGCCGTTGATCTCCGGCGGAATTTCCACAGCTTTCGCCCTTCATTGACAAGCGGCGACGAAGTGGCTAGAAGCCCGCCCGCATGGGACGGGCTGGCGAGTGGATTTGAGTTCGCCGATGCCCGCACGAGAGATGGTCCGTCACGATGTAGGCCACGGGACGGCCAAGAAGGCGGCTTGTGATCAACCGGAAAGTTCGGATCTAAAATCGGCGCAAGTGACGCCGCAAAAGCTTGTGCGCGCGGACCACGAGTATAAACTCGGGACAGTTTGAAGCCTGAGCAAGGAAGGTCAGTTTTCAGATGACACTGCGCATATCGGGAAAACACATGGATATCGGCGATGCGTTCCGTACGCGCATCAACGACCGTGTCGGGGAAGTGATCGGGAAATATTTCGATCGGGGCTTTTCAGGGCAAATCGTAGTCGTCAAATCGGGGTCGCGCTACACGGCCGATTGCATGATCCGGCTGGACTCCGGTGCTTCGCTGCAGGCGACCGGCGATGCCCAGGATCCAACGCTTGCCTTCGATACCGCGGCGGACCGTCTGGAAACACGCCTCAGGCGCTACAAGCGCCGGCTGAAGTCGCACAATTCAGGCAATAGCAACGGCGAGCTCACCGACGTCGCCTATACGGTGATGGCGCCGCTTGCCGACGACGAGGAGGACATACCGGAGAATTTCGCGCCGGCCATCGTCGCCGAATCGACCATGACGCTGCGGACCATGTCGGTGGCGTCAGCGGTGATCGAACTCGACACCAAGGACAGCCCGGTCCTGGTCTTCCGCAATGCCGGAAACGACCATCTCAACATCGTCTATCGCCGGCCGGACGGGAATATTGGCTGGATCGACCCGTCCACGGCCAAGGTCGCGCAGGGGTAAAAACCAGCCGCACGCGAGCGTGGGGACTGGCGACGGCAGGCGAACAAGGGATTTCAAGCATGGATCTGAGCGATCTCGTCAGCGTTCCGGCAATCATGCCGGCGTTGAAGGCGAACTCCAAAAAGCAGCTGCTGCAATTGCTGTCCGAAAGGGCGGCGGCGATTTCCGGCATTCCGGAGCGAGAGGTGTTCGACACCATCCTGCAGCGCGAGCGGCTCGGCTCCACCGGCGTCGGCAACGGCATCGCCATTCCGCACGGCAAGCTGGCCGGGGTGAAGCGGATCGCCGGCGTTTTTGCCCGGCTGGAGACACCGGTGGACTTCGAGGCCCTCGATGATCAGCCGGTCGACCTGGTGTTTCTGCTTTTGGCTCCCGAAGGCGCCGGCGCCGACCACCTCAAGGCGCTGTCGCGCATTGCGCGGGTGCTGCGCGACGCCGACACGGTTGCCAAGATCAGGGGCACGCGCGACGCCGTAGCCATCCACGCGCTGCTGTCGGACACACAGGCCTCGCACGCCGCCTGAGGTTTTGATTAAATCCGTTGAAGGGCCGCCGTGAGCGGCCCTGTCCGTTTCCAACCAGATCGCTGCGCCGTATTTGTCAGTGGATAACGACGTTAGTGGATAGCGACCGGGGTCAGATCGTTTTCCAGCGCGCCAGCCAGTGCCCGGTCGCGAGCGTCCGAAAGCAGGATCGGCTGGCCATTGGCGGCAAACAGGGCCCACAGTTCCAGCCCGGGCGCGATTTCGCCGAGGCCCGGGAAACGGCCGCGCAGATCGTCGCTCGACACTTTCCTGAGATAGGCGACAGAACCTTCGCCGAGATGGGCGAATTCGCCGCTGGTCATGATGATATTTTCGTTAGTTCTGGTCATTTCAAGCCTCCTTGCCGCGAGATGCCGCTCAAGGCCATCCCGCATGAGAGCTATCGGCAAAAATCAGTCTTTCACCGATATGTTTATTTTTCGTACCAGCCGTTCGGATTCCGGCCGATCGAGATCGATCGACAGAAGGCCGTTCTTCAATTCCGCCGCAATCACCCGCATGCCGTCGGCCAGCACGAAACAGCGCTGAAACTGGCGCGCGGCGATGCCGCGGTGGAGGAATTCGCGCTCGGTGTCGTCGTTCTGACGGCCGCGCACGACCAACTGGTTCTCCTCCGTTGTGACATCGAGATCGCTTTCCGCGAAACCGGCGACGGCGAGCGTGATACGCAGCCTTTCGGTTTTGCCGTCGGCACCGCTGAGGCGCTCGATGTTGTAGGGAGGATAGCTGTCACCGGACTTTGCCAACCGCTCCAGCGTCTTTTCCATGGAATCGAAACCGAGGAGAAGCGGGCTGGAAAAAGGCGTCATTCGGCTCATGTTACAGTGTCCTCTCAAGAGCGACATAAAGTGGAAAAACCCGGATGGCATTTTTCCCGATGGTCTTGATATGGTCCGCCGCCCGGCAGACTTCAAGCCGTCACACGTCCCGCCCAAAAAGACTTGCCAAAACAAGGAATTGAAATGCCCCAATCCCGCAGGATCATCATCGACACTGACCCCGGCCAGGACGATGCCGTCGCCATATTGCTGGCGCTGGGCAGCGCCGAGCTGGAGATCGTCGGCATCACCGCGGTGGCCGGCAACGTGCCGCTGAAACTTACCGAAAAAAACGCCCGCAAGATCTGCGAGCTGGCCGGCCGGCCGGACGTCAAGGTCTATGCAGGCGCCATCCGGCCGCTGGCGCGCGAACTCGTCACCGCCGAGGAAGTGCATGGCAAGACCGGCCTCAACGGGCCGCAACTGCCCGAACCAAAGATGAAACTGCAGGACGAGTATGCGGTTGATTTCATCGTTGAGACGCTGATGAACGAGGAGAGCGGCACGATCACGCTGTGCGCGCTCGGGCCGCTCACCAACGTTGCGCTGGCGCTGATCCGCGAGCCGAAAATCGCGCCGCGCATCAAGGAAATCGTGCTGATGGGCGGCGGCTTCTTCGAGGGCGGCAACGTCACGCCGACCGCCGAGTTCAACATCTATGTCGATCCGCATGCTGCCGATGTCGTGTTCAAATCCGGCATTCCGATCGTGATGATGCCGCTCGACGTCACCCACAAGGCGCTGACCACCGCCAAGCGTACGAAGGCCTTCCGCAAGCTCGGCACCAGGGTCGGCACGGCCACCGCGGACATGCTGGAATTCTTCGAACGTTTCGACGAGGAGAAATACGGTACCGACGGCGGCCCGCTGCACGATCCTTGCGTGATCGCGTATCTGCTGAAGCCGAAGCTGTTCAAGGGGCGCAACTGCAATGTCAGCGTGGAAACCGCCTCGGAGCTCACCATGGGCATGACGGTGATCGACTGGTGGGGGGTGACCAAGCGGCCGAAGAACGCCATGGTGATGCGCGACATCGACCATGATGCGTTTTTCGCGCTGTTGCTGGAACGGCTGGGGCGGCTTTAGGGCTGCTCAGTAGTTGAGCAGGCGGTAGGTGGTGGTACCGTCCTGGCGTTGTTGTTCTTCGATCGAGACTTCCGATCCAATCATGTGGGGTGTTTCCACCTCACCATCGACAAATATCCGAGCGTTGCCCTCATAGAGGCGGACTTCATATCTATAATAAAGTCCATGTCCGACGGAACCCCTCGGATTTAGAGGCATCGTCGCAACATCTTCGACGGTGCCTCCTACGAGTTGTGTGCCAGTGATCGGACTGTTCTGCCTGGTTACAATCGGCACAGCGATCGCGAGAGCGAGCGCACACAAGATTGTGATGCCAACAACTCTGTCGCGAAACTCTTCCCGAAGCAAAAGAATGCGGGTTCTAAGAGAAAGATTTGCCGGCCCCATACCTTAGAGTTGAGTAGCATAGGGGCTTTGTTCAAGAGCGATTCCCCGAAAAAGCCATGTCACTCGCGTCACCTTTGAAAACAGCTTATCGATCGATCGTCGTTCAATTTGCAAACCGGTAAAAGACGAAGCCATTGTCGCGCGTGACGCGCTCGATGCCTACGCGCGAGCCGATCAGATGCGGGAGGTCGTCGTAAACGAGGACCGTCGAACCGTTCTCAAGGACCAGCAGATATTGGATATTGCGCCCTTTACCCTGTCCACTTTTGATCGTCGCATCGACCGGGTCGACCGATCGGATCGGACTTGCGTCATTCGCCCATTTGTTCAGAGCCGACGGAACCATCGCCGCGAACAAAGCGATGAACAGGATCACGCCAAACGCGTTCCTTTTCAAATCCGCGTAACTCCACGGCATAGACATGAATCCCCAACTGTTGATCCATGTGGTGGCCTGAAGGCCGACTTTCAATCGGCTTTCCTATTCCAGGATGTTGCTGTTGGCGTCGCCGGGCTCGCGGCCGTTACTTCGCCTTGGAAAAGGCCAGCCACAGGCCGCCGCCGACCAGGAAGCTGCCGCTGATCCTCGACAAGAGCTTGAGGCGGCCGGCCGACAGCAGGCGTCCGGCGCGGCCGGCGGCCAGCGCGTAGGTCGAATCCGAGACTGCGGCGAAGATCATCGCGGTGAGACCCATGACGCCGATCTGTAGTGCGTAATTGCCTTCGGGAGCGATGAACTGCGGAAAGAAGGCGCCGAAGAACACTAGCGTCTTTGGATTGCTGATCGCCACCAGCAGGCCCTGCAGGAAGAAGCCGCCACGTGGCCTTTTTGCCGTTCCGTCGGCGTTCAGCTTGCCTTTCGAGCGGAACATCTGCACGCCCATCCAGATCAGGTAGGCGGCGCCGATCAGCCGGACCCACTCGAACCAGTGGCCCATGCCCGCGATCAGCGAAGTCAATCCGATGCCGACGATGGCGATCATGATGGCTAGCCCGGCCTGGGTGCCGGCGACATTGGCGAGCCCTGCGCGCGAGCCGTGGCGGATGCTGTTGGCAATGATCAGCGTCACCGTCGGCCCCGGCACCAGGATGATGACGATGCAGGCGACGACATAGGTGGCGTAGAGTTCCAACGACATTTTTTCCCTCCACAGATGCCGCTCGTGCGGCGCGCTGTCGCGATCAATGCATGGCGATGAGTTGCGTGCAAGCCGGCGAGGCGCCGACAATGCGGAGTTGATTTCAGCAGGCGCCGGCCTGCCATGGCAGCGTTGTCTCATAGGCGGCAGCCGCCCTCAGCACGGAGAGGTCACCGCGCGGCCGCCCGATCAATTGCATGCCCATTGGCCTGCCCCTGGCGTCGAAGCCCGCCGGCACATTGATCGCCGGGCAGCCGCCCAGCGTGGCGAACGCTGAAACCTGCATCCAGCGATGATAGCTGTCCATGGCACGCCCGGCCACTTGCCTTGGCCAGTGGGTGACGACATCGAAGGGAAAGACCTGTGCGGCTGGCAGCGCAATCAGGTCGAAACGCTCGAAGAGCGATAGCAGCATTCGGTGCCAGGACGAGCGCCTCACCGTGGCGGCGTGGATCTGCGGCGCGGTGAGGCGCAGTGCATGTTCCACCTCCCACACGGCCTCCGGCTTCAGCAGGCTGCGTTTCGAGGGATCGTCGTAATGCGCCTTGAGCGCACAACCGCTGCTCGCCTGGCGAAGCGTTACAAAGGCTTGCCACAGCGCTTCGAAGTCGAATTCCGGCATCAGCGGCTCGGCCTCGAAGGATACATCCGCGAACCGGCCGAGTGCTGCCTCGCAAAGCTGTAGAATGCCTGCTTCAACCGGCAGATGGCCTTCGAGATCGCCGAGCCAGGCGATGCGCCCGCCGGCCGCCGGTGCTTCCAGCCCTTCGAGGAACGAGCCTGGCTTATCATGCGACAGCGGCGCGCGAGGATGATAGCCGGCCTGAACGTCGAGCAGCAACGCCATGTCACGCACGTTACGCCCCATCGGCCCTTCGACGCCCATTTGCGCAAGAAACACATCAAGGTCAGGGCCGGCCGGCACCAATCCCTGCGATGGACGGAAGCCATAGACATTGTTGTAGGCAGCGGGATTGCGCAGGGAACCGCCAAAATCGCTGCCATCGGCAACGGGAACCATGTCGAGCGCCAGCGCGACCGCCGCACCGCCGCTCGAGCCGCCGGCGGTCAGCGCCGGGTCAAATGCGTTGAGCGTCTGTCCGAACACGGTGTTGTAGGTGTTGGAGCCGAGCCCGAATTCGGGAACGTTGGTCTTGCCGATGATGATCGCGCCGGCCTTGCGGACGCGCTCGACGAAGAAGTCGTCTTCCTCAGGCACAAAATCGGCGAAGATCGGCGAGCCGAAGGCGGTTCTCAGGCCTTTTGTCAGCGCAAGATCCTTGATCGCGATCGGCAGGCCGAACAGCGATCCGGTATCTCCTCCTCGCGCCAGATGAGCGTCAGCGCTGTCGGCCTCGCGCAGGATGTCGGCACGCTCACGCAATGAAACGATAGCGTTGACCAGCGGGTTCACCGCCTCGATCCTGTCGAGGAATGCCGCGACCACTTCGCGCACCGAAAGCTGCCGGCGCCTGATCTTCCCGGCAAGCTCCACGGCAGACAGGCGGCAGATGTCGCCGGCGGGCGGCACCGCGTGCTTCGTCGTCGGGCGCATGGCTGTCATCCCGCTTTAGCCTGCAGATTTCTGCAGGGCGGCATCGACGTCCCTGGCCAGCGGGATGGCCGGCTGTGCACCGGCCTTCAGGCAGGCCAGCGAACCGGCTGCGGCAGCGCGGGCAAGCGCCTGGTCGAGCGGCAGGCCGGCTGCCAGCCCGGCTGCAAAATAGCCGCAGAACGTGTCGCCGGCGCCGACCGTATCGAGCGGACTGATCTTCAGCGCCGGAACCATCAGGAGATCGTCCGGCGTTGCCGCCAGAACGCCGTCCGAGCCAAGCGTGACGACGATGGTGCGGCCGGTTCTCGCGGCATAGTCGCGCATCCGTGCCGGGCGGTCGCGGCCATTCAACGACAGCGCCTCGCCGTAGAGGTCGAACTCGGTTTCGTTGGCGACGAGATAGTCGGCCTTGCCGAGGAAGCCGGCCGCGCCGCCATGGAAAGGTGCGGTGTTGAGCACTGTGATCGCGCCGGCTGTCCTTGCCGCGTCGAGTGCTGCCTCGACGGTCTGCAGCGGGATCTCCAATTGCAGCAGCACGATGTCGCCGTTTTTCAGGAAGGCCTTGGAAAGGTCACCCGGCACGACCGAATCATTGGCGCCCGGCACAACGGCGATCACGTTCTCGCCGTCGGCGCCGACCATGATCAACGCGGTACCGGTCGAGGCAAAGGTCTCGCCGACGCCGGACAGGTCGATCTTGCCGTCGCGCAGCAGCGCCAGAGCGTCGCTGGCGAAGCTGTCCTTGCCGACCGCGCCGACCATGCGCACCTTGGCGCCGGCGCGGGCGGCGGCCAGCGCCTGGTTGGCGCCCTTGCCGCCGGGGGCAGTAGCGAAACCGGAGCCGCGCACGGTCTCGCCGGGACCGGGCAAGCGGTCGACACTTGCGATGAGATCGAGATTGATGGAGCCGATGACGACGATCAAGAAATGCCTCCCGCTAGCGCATACCACTCTAATTGCGCGGGAAGCTACTCCGTAAGATCGCTGCTTGTCACCCTAGCGGTCCTTGCATCGCTCGTGTCGTTTCCATTCGTTGGCTATTCAAGAGACCTGTCCCGCCTCCCAGCCGAGGATGGCGCGTTTTCGGGTCAGGCCCCAATGGTAGCCGGTGAGTGCGCCGGACTTGCCGAGAGCCCGGTGGCACGGCACGACGAAGGACATCGGATTGGCACCGACCGCGGCACCGACAGCCCGGCTGGCGCTCGGTGCGCCGATGCGCGCGGCGATCGAGGAATAGGTGCAGGCCTGGCCCATCGGAATACGCAGCAAGGCCTCCCAGACACGGACCTGGAAGTCTGTGCCGATCATGACGACGCGCAGCGGCTGGTCGGCGCGCCACAGCGACGGATCGAAGATGCGCGCGGCATAGGGCGCCGTCGCCGCCATGTCCTCGACATAGGTCGCATTCGGCCAGCGGCTGGACATGTCGGCAAAGGCCGCACGCTCGCCGCCGGGGTCGTTGAAGGCGAGGCCGGCAAGGCCGCGGTCCGTCACCATGATCAGCGCGATGCCGAAAGGCGAGATATGATAGCCGTAGCGGATGGTGAGCCCTGCGCCGCGGGTCTTGTAATCGCCCGGCGACATCGCTTCGTGGGTGACGAACAGATCGTGCAGCCGGCCTGGGCCGGACATGCCGAGTTCGAACGAGGTTTCAAGCAGCGGCATGCCGGCATCGAGCAGCTTGCGCGCATGATCGAGGGTGACGGCCTGCAGAAAAGCCTTGGGCGACAGGCCGGCCCAGCGGGTGAACAGCTTCTGCAGCCCGGTCGGTGTCTCGCCGACCTCCTCGGCCAGCACTTCCAACGAAGGCTGGTCGCGATAGTCGAGGCTGATCTTTTCGATGGCACGACGGACGATTTCGTAGTCTCCACCTTCAGGCGTGATGTCTTTCTGAAGGATTGCTGTCGTTTTGAGAGGCATTTGGGCGTTCATGGCAGTATCTCCTTGAGTGCGAATATCGTCCTTCGCGGCGCCGATCACCACCCGAAACTTGCTTTCCCGCGGCATGTACCCAGATAGAGCTGGGCTTTGAATGGGGAGGACGGTCGTGGCTGGTGAAAAAGTAAACCTGACCGGGGCAAAGGAGACTTTGCTTTTGACACTTTACGGCAAGGCGCTGGAGAGCCGGCTGCCCAATTCGCTGCTCAGGGACTACTTTGCCGACGAAGTGGTGCGCAACATCGACTATGATTTCTCACGGCTCAAGGTCGACAACAATCTCGGCATCGGTCTAGCAATCAGGGCAAAGACGCTGGACGTCTGCGTTCAGGACTTTCTCGCCCGAAATCCTGACGCCATCGTACTGCATCTCGGGTGTGGGCTCGATACCCGCATATTCCGTATCGACCCGCCAGCCGGCGTGGACTGGTTCGACGTCGACTATCCCGAAGTCATCGACCTCAGGCGCAAGCTCTATCCAGTGCGGGATCACTACCACCTGATCGCTTCGTCGGTCACCGAACCGGGATGGCTGAACGAAGTACCTCGGGATCGCCCGGCCATAGTCGTGGCGGAAGGCCTGACTCCCTACCTGGGCGCCGAGGAGGGGCAGCAACTGTTTTCTCGTTTGGTGGGATATCTTTCGAGCGGCGAACTGGTTTTCGATGCCTATAGTCGCCTGGGCCTGAAGATCATTCGCCTCAATTCCTCCTTCCGCGCCACCGGTGCCGAGGTCCATTGGAGCATCGAGAACCCGCATGAATTGGAGCGAGCCGTTCCGAAGCTGCGGTTCGTCGAGGACATCCCTGCCTATAAGCCGGAACATGCCGCTCGCATGCGCTGGTTCGCGAAACTGTTTGTTCGCCTTTGGAAATACATTCCAGCATTGCGCAAGATCGGCAGGCTGTTGCGCTATCGGTTCTGAAACGCTGGCTCAGCGCGCCTTGGCGGCTGCCAGAGCGCGCGAAAATGCGGTGGCAAAACTCTCGCGGTCGGCGGGGTTGAGAAAGCCGCCGATCGAGACGGTTTTTCCTTGCGCCTCGACCGCCATTCTGGTGATGCCGATCTCGGCGTGGCGGGCGATCGAAAAGCGCGCCCAGAACGGATTGAAGCGGTGTGCTTCCGATTTGCCTGACGGGGCAGTCTTGCGGATGTCGAGGCTGGTGCGCGACACCGATACCTCCTCGCGAGCCCGGGCGGCACGATAATTGGCGCGGAAGGCGATGTAGACGGCGATCACGTCGAGGCCGAAGAAGCCGAACACCGGCCAGGCGCCGCGCGACAGAAAAAAAGCTCCGGTCACCAGCCAGCCGAACAGCAGGGCGCCCATCAGGATGGCAAAGCCGGTCTTGCCCAGCGACCGGTGCGGTGTCAGCAGCGCCTGGAAAAATGGCTCGTCGGCCTGAAATGAGGCGTTTGTGTCGCTCATTGGGGAATATTATAGGAAGGCAATGACAAGCCCCAAGCCCAAAAACTCTTCTGCGCTAAAAAAAGACCTGTTGCCCGGCCGCCGCGACGGCTCGAACGTCAAGCCGCGTCCGCGGCCGGCGAGATCGCGGGCGCTTTACAGCGCGGCCGAGGTGCATGAGATTTTCCGGCGCTTTTCCGTTCAGCGGCCGGAACCGAGGGGCGAGCTCGAACATATCAACGCCTTCACGCTGTTGGTGGCGGTGGTGCTTTCGGCTCAGGCGACGGACGCCGGCGTCAACAAGGCGACGCGGGCGCTGTTCAAAATCGCCGACACGCCGCAAAAGATGCTGGCGCTGGGCGAGGCCAAGCTCGGCGACCATATCCGCACCATCGGGCTATGGCGCAACAAGGCCAAGAACGTCATCGCGCTGTCGGAGGCGCTGATCCGCGACCATGGCGGCGAGGTGCCTGAGGATCGCGATCAACTGGTCGAGCTGCCGGGTGTCGGCCGCAAGACCGCCAACGTCGTGCTCAACGTGGCATTCGGCCAGCATACGATGGCGGTCGACACGCACATCTTCCGCATCGGTAACAGGCTCGGCCTGGCGCCGGGCAAGACGCCGGAACAGGTCGAGCAAGGTTTCCTGAAGATCATTCCGGATGAATATATGCGGCACGCGCATCATTGGCTGATCCTGCACGGCCGCTATTTCTGCAAGGCGCGCAAGCCGGATTGCCCGGCCTGCGTCATCGCCGATATCTGCAAGGCCAAGGAAAAGACGACCAGCGTGCCTGCACCGCTGGTCGAGATCGCGCCGCTCGGGCCAGTAGAAGCGGCTACTGAGTCAGTGCCCGGCAAGTGACTGTGAAGTTCCTCCTATGTGGCGCCGTCCACATTCAGGAACTCTCCTCGACGAACACCTCCTCGCGCTTCTTCCTGACCGCGGGGAGAAACACGATGACGAGCACGGCAAGCGCGATGAGGAGCAGGCTGGCGCTGATCGGCCGCGTCACGAAGGTGCTCGGATCGCCGCGCGAGAGGATCATGGCGCGGCGCAGGTTTTCCTCGAGCAGCGGGCCGAGCACGAAGCCGAGCAGCAGCGGCGCAGGTTCGCAGCGCAGCTTGGTCAGGAGGTAGCCAAGCAAGCCGAAGAAGGCGACGGCATAGAGGTCGTAGACGTTGGTGTTGACGCTGTAAACGCCGATCGAGCAGAACGCCATGATGATCGGGAAGAGCACATAGTAGGGGATGGTAAGAAGTTTCACCCAAAGCCCGATCAGCGGCAGGTTCAAGATGATCAGCATCAGATTGCCGATCCACATCGAGGTGATGATACCCCAAAACAGCGCAGGCTGTTCGATGGCAACATTGGGGCCGGGCACGATGCCCTGGATGATCATCGCGCCGATCATCAGCGCCATTACCGGGTTGGCCGGAATGCCGAGCGTCAGCATCGGGATGAAGGAGGTTTGGGCGCCGGCATTGTTGGCCGATTCCGGTCCGGCGACGCCTTCGATGGCGCCCTTGCCGAATTCCCCGGGATTTTTCGAGACACGTTTTTCGACGGTGTAGGAGGCAAAGGCGGCAAGGATCGCGCCGCCTCCCGGCAGGATGCCGAGCGCGGAACCGATGATTGTCCCGCGCACGATGGGAGCCGCCATGCGCCGAAAATCTTCGCGGGTCGGCATAAGGCCGGAGATCTTTCGGATCAGCACGGAACGCTCATGCTCGTTTTCGAGGTTGCGCAGTATCTCGGCGACGCCGAAGACGCCGACCGCCACTGCGACGAAATTCAGCCCGTCGGCATATTCGCGGATGCCGAGCGTGAAGCGGGGTGTGCCGGTGTAGATATCGGTGCCGACAAGGCCGAGCAGCAGGCCGAGCACGACCATGGCCAGTGCCTTGACGATCGAGCCGTGGGCGAGCGCGACGGACGAGACCAGGCCGACGATCATCAGCGAAAAATACTCGGGCGCGCCGAATCTCAGCGCTATCGCCGTCAGCGGTGGGGCGAAGATGGCGACGAGGAAGGTCGACACCGTGCCGGCAAAGAACGAGCCTATCGCCGCGGTCGCCAGGGCTGCTCCGGCGCGGCCGTTCCTGGCCATCTGATAGCCATCGATTGCGGTGACGGCCGACGAGGATTCGCCGGGCATGTTGATGAGAATGGCGGTGGTCGAGCCGCCATACTGCGCGCCGTAATAGATACCGGCGAGCATGATGAGAGAGGAAACCGGGTCGCCGATCTGGAAGGTGATCGGCAACAGCATGGCGATGGTTGCGGTGGCACCGATGCCGGGCAGGACGCCAATCAGCGTGCCGAGAAGGACGCCGATCAGGCAGAAACCGAGGTTTGCCAAAGATGTGGCTGTCGAAAAGCCGAGTGCGAGGTTGTTGAGGAGTTCCATTTCATCTCCTCACAACGACGTTGGCAACCACGGGCCGAAACGCCGAAACGGCAGGCCGAGTGCGTAGCTGAAGACGACGAATGCGAACAGCGTCAGGCCGGCTGACAGCACGAGTGCAGTCAGCGGCTTCATACGGCCGCTGGCAAACGATGCGATCAGCGCCGTCAGGAAGATCGACGGGATGAAGCCGAGGCCGCGCACCGTCAGGCCGAAGAAGATCGGAGCAGGCAGGATGAACAGCATGCCGCGCCACGCAATGTAACCGATCGGCTCGCTCTCGAAACGCACCGCTTGGACGAGGATAGCGGCGCCAAGCAAGATCAGCACAATTGCCAGCACCAGCGGGAAATAGCCCGGCCCCATGCGAAAGGCGGTGCCGATTTCGAGGCCCAGCGACTGCAGCGCGAAAAAGGCGCCAATAAAGATCAACAGCGCGGCGCATATACCGTTGGTTCTGTCGATTGCGAAAGGTTTCATGGCGTCCTCCCGGCCCGCCTCACGGGCGTGCCGATGCCGGTGTTAAAACGGGGCGCTGGCGGCGCCCCGTTAAAAACCTTTAGTCGGCGTACTGGCCGGCCGCTTCGATGATCGGCTTCCAGCGCGCAATCTCACTTTCCAGCTTGGCCTTGAGCGCGGCCGGCGTGGCATCGGCCTCGGGCGACGGCTTGGTGCCGAGTTCGGCAAATCGGGCGACGACGTTCTGGTCCTTCAGCGCCACCTGCAGAGATTTCGACAGGCGTTCGGTGATCTCGGCCGGCGTGCCCTTGGGTGCATAGATGCCGTGCCAGATGCCGACCTGCACCTGGGGAAGACCGGCCTCTATCGTCGTCGGCACGTCCGGCAGCACGTCTAGCCGTTGCGGCGAGGTTACGGCATAAGCCTTGATCGTGCCGCCCTGGATCTGCTTGGTGGTATTGGTCGTCTGGTCGCACATGATGTCGACCTGGCCGCCGAGAAGATCGGTCATGGCCGGGCCGGTGCCCTTATATGGTACGGTGACCAGCGGCGTGCCGATGGCGCTCATAAACAGCATGCCGCACAGATGCGAGGCGGCACCGATCCCGGCATTGGCAACGGTGATGCTGTCCTTGTTAGCCTTGGCGTAGTCGACCAGCCCCTTCAGATCGGTCGGCTCGAGGTCCTTGCGGCCGACGATGGTCATCGGCACCTCGGTGACGAGGCCGACATATTCGAATGCGTTCAGCGTGTCGTAGGCGAGCTTTCTGTAGAGCGTAGCACTTGTCGCCATGCCGATGTGATGGAGGAGCAGCGTGTAGCCGTCAGGCTCGGCATTTGCGACGCGGCCCGCGCCCAGTGTGCCGCCGGCGCCGCCGACATTCTCGACGATGACCTGCTGGCCGAGGTCCTTCGACATGGCTTCCGCGACAAGACGCGTGACGGTGTCAGTCGGGCCGCCGGCCGAAAACGGCACGACAATGCTGATCGTGTGTTCGGGGTAGGTCTGCGCGCCAGCGGCCGGTGGGTAAAGCATGGCGGCCGCAACGGCAGCCAGCGCGGCGACGAATTTTCTCATCGTGATTCCTCCCAGGATACGAATTACCAACCGCTGCGCGGAGTTCCTCTCAAAACCGAATGTAGATGGAGCAATAACTAGCGCAACCCGACAAATGACAATCAGCCTCGAACGGCAAACTGCACGTTTGTCCGCGCAAATGAGTGGAAAGGTTGGGCCGCGCGATGCCCTTCCTCCGACCTATCTTAATAACCGTAGCCGCGCGCCATCGCCGCCGCGAACACCGGGATCAAGAGGAAGATGAAGGCCTCGGTGCGGACATAGGTGCGAACGGACGCTAGCTCCGCCGCAGGCACCTGGAAGCCGGGACTGGCGCTCGCCTGCCTGTTCCAGGACAGGAATCGGACGGTCGGGATAATCGACAACAGGCCGACAATTGCGAAGGCGGCCATCTTTGCCCAGAACATCCAATTGTAGACGTAGAATTCCCAGCCCTTGAGACCATAGATGACGCGGCCGATGCCGGCGACGATGATCAGCATGGCGATGATGCCGTAGTGGCGATCGATGCCGACAAGCCGCTTCAGCGTCGCGGCCGACAAGTCGCTGCGGATCAGGACGAACTCGGCGCCGATGATGCCTGCCAGCGAAAACACCAGCAGATGATGGAAGATGGCAAGCACAAGGTCGGTCGTGTCCATGCTGTTTTCCCTCTGTCGGACGGCAGCGCCGAAACCCAACGCGCCTGAACCAGTACTGGAGAAAAACTAACACCGCCTGGCAGGATTCACATCAGCCTGGAAGATGATCTACACAGCCTTGGCTCTTGTTTTTCGCAACGGATTTGGATTTCCCGTCTCGGGCGTGTCGCTGTCCCCACTTTTGGAAGACCTGCATTAGGCACCGGCAACACAACCGAGACATGACCATGGCCAGTCCGCATACAATTGTCGCCCCAGTGATTGAGACCTCGCGCACGGTCCTGCGGCCGCACCGGCTTGACGATTTCGACGCCTATGTCGCGATGTGGGCCGATCCCGTCGTCACCCGCTTTATCGGCGGCAAGCCGCGCACGCGGGAGGAAAGCTGGATGCGCTTCCTGCGCCACGCCGGCCTGTGGTCGCTTCTGGGCTACGGCTTCTGGGCGATCGAGGAAAAGGCGACCGGCCGCTTCATCGGCGAGGCCGGCTTTCACGATCTGAAACGCGACATGACGCCGTCGATCGAGGGCATTCCGGAGGCCGGCTGGGCTCTGGTTGCGGGCGTGCATGGCCAGGGGTTGGCCAGCGAAGTCGTCGCACGGGTGCTTGCCTGGGGCGACGAGACGTTCGGCGCCGCGAAGACCGTCTGCATCATCGATCCGGAAAACACCGGATCGCTGAACGTCGCGGCAAAAGGTGGTTATGGCGAAGTGCTGCGAACCGTCTACCAAGGCAAGCCGACCATCCTGCTGGAGCGGCAACCCTGACGGATGTTGTTTGGCACTGCCTGCCACGTCGTCTTCGGGCGTCCGGTTCGCCAGCCTGAAAATCGTTCAGGCCGATTGTGCCGCATGCGGCGTGTTCTGTCTTTGACAGGAAGACGCAAACTCTGCATGAATTTTATCGAGCGGGTCTGAAGGCAGGCCACGTTTCTGGCAGGCACCGGAGGAGGTGTCGCGATTTGGAGGAATCCCATGCTGAACAGACGCCGATTCTTGATGAGCACCGCGGCAGCGGGTGCTGCCGGACTCGCGGCATCGCATTTTATCCCCGCCTTCGCGCAGGACGCGCCGCAGCTGCAGATTTTCGTGCCAGCGGCGCCGGGCGGCGGCTGGGACCAGACGGCGCGCGCCATGGACCAGGTGCTGCGCAGCGAAAAGCTGATCTCCGGCTCGCAGATCACCAATGTCGGCGGCGCCGGCGGCACTGTCGGCCTGCCGCAGTTCGTCAACCAGTGGAAAGGCAAGGGCAATGCGCTGATGGTGGCCGGCATGGTCATGGTCGGCGCGATCATCGCCAACAAGGCGGCTAACAACCTTACCGAGGTCACGCCAATCGCCCGCCTTACTGGCGAGTTCGAGGCGCTTGTGGTGCCGGCCGCCTCGCCATTCAAGACTGCGGCCGACTTTGTTGCCGCCCTCAAAGCCGACCCGACGCAGGTTCCGGTCGCCGGCGGTTCGGCTGGCGGCTCGGACCACATCTTGTTCGGCCTCATCGCCAAGACCGTCGGTGTTCCGGCCACCAATCTCTCCTATGTGCCGTTTGCCGGCGGCGGCGAGGCGCTGTCGGCGCTGCTCGGCAACCAGGTCGCGGCCGGCATCTCCGGCTATGGCGAGTTCGCCGAACAGGTCAAGGCGGGTGCGCTGCGGCTGCTGGCCATCTCCGCAGATAAACGCCAGGAGGGAATCGATGCGCCGACGATGAAGGAAGCCGGCATCGATGTCGAGCTGTTCAACTGGCGCGGCGTCTTCGCACCGCCCGGCGTCTCGGACGCCGACAAGGCAGCAATGATCAAGCTGATCGAGACCATGGCCAAGAGCGACGCCTGGGCCACCGAATGCAAGAACCGTAACTGGACGCAGATCCTGCTCACCGGTGACGATTATGCGAAATTCGTCGCCGAAGACACGGCCCGCATCGGGACGATCCTCAAGGACCTCGGCCTGGCGTGATGCTCTCGGCAAGGGGCGGCCTGCGCCAACCCTTGCCGACTTTCGCCAGCCGCATGGACATACGCGGCGCCGGAGGTGAAACTAGGCCGAGATCGGCCGAGTGAGACCGGTCCAGGGAGAACCGGCCATCGGGGCTGGCATTGGGAGGACGATGATGAGCACCAGCGACCAGCAGGCGCCGCCGCGCCTTGCAGTGCCCGAACTGCTGATCGGCGTTGGGCTCCTCGCCTGTGCGGGTGCGGTTGCCTGGCAGACGCTGGCAATCCCGGTCTCGCCGCTCTATTCCAAGGTCGGTCCGACCGTCTTTCCCTACATCACCATGACCGGGATGATGATCCTGTCGCTGCTGCTCATCATTGCCGCCTTGCGGGGCGGATGGCAGCCGGAGGACGAAAAGGAGACGCCGACCGACTGGAAGGCGATGGGCATCGTCGCCCTCGGACTGATCGCCAATCTGGTGCTGATCCAGCCGCTCGGCTTTACCGCTGCATCTGTCATCATGTTCGTTCTCATCTGCCACGGTTTCGGCAGCCGGCGTCCGCTGCGTGACGTGCTGCTCGGGCTGATCCTGGCGCTGGCCGCCTATTTCGGCTTTGCCAGGGCGCTTGGCGTCAATATCGGTGCCGGCTTCATCGAAAACCAGCTGAATGCGATCGTCGATTCGGTCGTCGCCATGCTGAGGGGCTGACGCCATGGAAACGCTCGGTCATCTCGCGCACGGATTTTCGGTCGCCTTCTCGCCGATCAATCTCATATGGTGCCTGGTCGGCACCACGCTGGGGACTGCGATCGGCGTGCTGCCCGGCCTCGGGCCGGCACTGACCATCGCGCTGCTGTTGCCGATCACCTACCAGGTGGCGCCGGAGGCGTCGTTCATCCTGTTTGCCGGCATCTACTACGGTGCCATGTATGGCGGCTCGACGACATCGATCCTGCTCAACACGCCTGGCGAAAGCGCCACCATCGTCACCGCGCTGGAAGGCAACCGGATGGCCCGCTCCGGCCGCGGCGGTGCGGCCCTGGCAACCTCGGCGATCGGCTCCTTCGTCGCTGGCACGCTGGGCACCATCGGCGTTGCCTTCCTGGCGCCGATCGTCGTCAAATTCGCGCTGGCCTTCGGCCCGGCCGAATATTTCTCGCTGATGGTGCTGGCCTTCATCACGGTTTCGGCAGTGCTCGGCTCGTCGTCGGTGCGCGGCCTGACCAGTCTGTTCGTCGGCTTCGTCGTCGGCATGATTGGCGTCGACCTGCAGACGGGGCAGCCGCGCTTCACCTTCGGCATGAGCGAATTGTTGGACGGCGTCGACGTCATCGTCGTCGCCGTTGGCCTGTTCGCCGTTGGCGAGACGCTTTACATGGCCTCGCGCCGCTATGCCGGCAAGGACGATATCGTGCCGTTGAAGGGCTCGCTCTACATGACCGCGGCCGAATGGGCGCGCTCGTGGAAGCCATGGCTGCGCGGTGCCCTGATCGGCTTCCCGATCGGTGCCATGCCGGCCGGCGGCGCCGAAATCCCGACCTTCCTCTCCTATGCGATCGAGAAGAAACTCTCCAGACACAAGGAGGAGTTCGGCACCGTCGGCGCCATCGAGGGCGTTGCCGGGCCGGAGGCCGCCAACAATGCATCCGCGGCCGGCGTGCTGGTGCCGATGCTGACGCTCGGCCTGCCGACCTCGGCGACGGCCGCGATCATGCTGTCGGCGTTCCAGAGCTACGGTATCAATCCGGGGCCGCTGCTGCTGACGACGCAGGCCGACCTGGTGTGGGGGCTGATCGCCAGCCTGTTCATCGCCAATGTCATCCTCGTCGTCCTCAACCTGCCGCTGATCGGGCTCTGGGTGCGATTGCTGAAGATCCCGGCGCCGCAGCTCTATGCCGGCATCCTGGTGTTCGCCACGGTCGGCACCTACGGCATCTCGCAATCGCCGATCGACCTCGTCATCCTCTATCTGCTCGGTGCCGCCGGCTTCCTGATGAGGCGTTTCGATTTCCCGACCGCGCCGGTCATCATCGGCATGATTCTCGGGCCGCTTGCCGAAACGCAGTTCCGCCGCGCGATGACCATCTCCAACGGCGATTGGACGGTGTTCTACAAGCATCCGCTGTCGCTGACGCTGCTGACGCTGGCCTTCATCGGCCTGGTTGGACCGCATATCTGGGCCTACATCGAGCACAGGCGCATGCGTGGACCGGAGCACGTGCCGGGCGATGCCTGAGCTGTTCGTGACGTCATGACAGACCTGCTTTCCGGCATCCGCGTCCTTGACCTGACCAATGTGCTGGCCGGCCCCTATTGCGCCTACCAGCTGGCGTTGCTCGGGGCCGACGTCATCAAGGTCGAGACGCCGCAAGGTGGTGATCTGGCGCGCCAGCTCGGCGCCTCGCCGGAGCTCAACCGGGCGGGCATGGGCGCTTCGTTCCTGGCGCAGAATGCCGGCAAACGCTCGGTGGCGCTCGATCTCAAGCAGGAGGCCGACCGCGAACGCTTCCTCGATCTGGTCGCTTCGGCCGACGCGCTGGTCGAGAATTTCCGCCCCGGCGTAATGGACCGGCTGGGGCTTGGCCATGCCAGGCTGAAGGAGGTCCGGCCAAGCCTTGTCTACTGTGCGATATCGGGCTTCGGCCAGACCGGGCCGATGCGCGACAATCCAGCCTACGACCAGATTATCCAGGGTCTTTCCGGCATCATGAGCATCACCGGTACACCGGAAACGGCGCCGCTGCGTGTCGGCTATCCCGTCGCCGATACGCTTGGCGGGCTGGTCGGAGCCTTCGCCATTACCGCCGCACTGGTCAAGCAGAAGACGACTGGCGAGGGCGCGTTCCTCGACGTGTCGATGCTCGAATGAACGCTTTCTGCGCTCGGCTGGCCGGTGTCGAACTATCTGACGGCGGACGTCGAGCCGCAGCCGATGGGCAATGAAAACATGACGGCCGCACCGTCTGGCGCGTTTCGCACCGGCGACGGCTTGCTCAACATCGCCGCCAACAAGCAAGAGCAGTTCGTCACACTGTGCCGGTTGATCGGTCGGCCGGAGTTGGCGTCGGATGTCCGCTTTGCCGAGCGCGAAACGCGCAAGCAGAACCGCATTGCATTGAAAGCGCTGATCGAGGATGCCTTGGCGAGCGGCTCGGCCGCCGCCTGGGAGGAGACGTTCAATCGCGCCGGCGTGCCGGCAGGCCGGGTGCTGACAATCCCGCAGGTACTGCAGGAGCGACAGGTGATCGAGCGCGGCATGACGGTACGCTTCCAGGCCGTGTCCGGGATGGCTAGGCCGCTGACCGTGGTGCGCGGCGGCTTCATGGTCGATGGCGAGGCACCTTTGCCGAGCAGGCCGCCGCCGGGGCTGGGCGAGCATATGGACGAAGTTTTTGCCAACCTGCCGCCACGCGCCAAGAAAAGAGCGAAGGCATGAGCGGCACGGAAAAGAAGCCATGAGCGACACGGAAAACAAGGCTGGCCGCGCGCGCGGCGAGGAATGGTGGCAGACCGGCATCATCGAGATGCGCCCCGGCGTCATCCG
The DNA here is from genome assembly GCF_040320845.1 of Mesorhizobium sp. M0601. Taxonomy (NCBI): domain Bacteria; kingdom Pseudomonadati; phylum Pseudomonadota; class Alphaproteobacteria; order Hyphomicrobiales; family Phyllobacteriaceae; genus Mesorhizobium; species Mesorhizobium sp. M0601. The sequence goes on along the minus strand of NZ_JAMYQK010000020.1, from coordinate 19,801 downwards.
GCTGCGCGGCTATGAAATCCAGGATCTGATCGGTCGCGTCAGCTTTCCGGCAATGATCTGGCTCATGCTGCGCGGCGAACTGCCGAGCGAGGAGCAGGCGGCGCTGCTCGGCATCGCGCTGGGTGCTGCCGTCGACCATGGGCCGCAGGCGCCGTCGATCGCCATCGCCCGCATGGCGATCACGTGCGGCGTCGGCATCAACAGCGCCATGGCATCTGCCATCAACGTGCTTGGCGATGTGCATGGCGGCGCCGGCGAACAGGCGCTTTCCTTCTACGGCGACATCGCCGCTGAAGTGGACGCCGGCGTGCCCCTCACGGGCGCCGTGTCGCTGCGGGTTGATCATTTCCTTGCTGGGGAGGACGGATATGTGCCCGGGCTCGGCCATCGCTTCCACCCGGTCGACCCGCGGGCGCCCCGCCTCATCGAGCTGACCCGTGACTTTGCCGCGCGCGGCGTCGTCAGCGGGCGCTTCGCCGATATCGCCGAGATGGTCGAGGCCGAGCTTTCGCGGCGCAAGGGCAAAAAAATCCCGCTCAATATCGACGGCGCCACGGCCGTCATCTACGGCGAGCTCGGCTTCCCGCCGCCGCTGACGCGGGGCCTTTTCGTGCTGTCGCGCTCCGTCGGCATCCTCGCACATGCATGGGAACAGTCGCAGGAGAGCGAACGCAACAAAGGGCCACTGCCGCGCGAATGGCTGTGGGCCTATACCGGCACGCCGGCGCGGCCTCTGCCCGAGGAAGACGATGGCAGTCAGTGAGGCATCGGTTCAAGAGACGGGGGCGGCGGGCGCTGGAAACCAATTCCATCCCGACACAGTCGGGGCATGCCTCCATCTTCTATTGAGCGGGATCTTTTCCGAACGCCGGACTCTGCTTTTTGGGATTATGCTCCAGTTCGGCAATCCTGATGTTCCTCACCAGCGTCGAAAGATCCGGCTCGTCGATCAGCAACGCCGCGTCGGTCGGCGTCAGCCATGCCCGCTGCCGTCTCTTGGCTTCTTGCCACTTGGCAAGTTCCTCGGTTACCTCAAGCAAATAGACGACGACATCGACGCGAACGAAGCGGTTCGCCAGCCGCTTCCAGTAGTGGTAGGTGCCGGCAGGCTGTTTCAGTGTCTTGCCGAGAACACCGGCTTCTTCCTGTGCTTCGATGGTGGCTGCCTTGCGGCCGCTCTTGCCCTTCATCGGCCAGCCCTTCGGTACGATGAAGCGCCTCGTCGTTCGCGATGTGACCAGCATCACCTCGACATCGCCATGCTCGTTCAGCCGAAAGGGAATCGCCGCGACCTGGCGAACCCCGTCGCCCTTCCTTGCCTTGCGTACAACCTTCTTCTTGCTGGCTGCCATTCGATAATCCAGTCGAATCGGTGCCCAGACGGCAAGGGCAGCGTTGCAAACTCGCCCGCTTTCAATGGGGCGCAGGCGGAGCGGTTTCCCCAGTATATAAGTCGGCTAAATAAATGAAAGGGACCGGTCGTCAGCGGCAGGTGCTGACAAAGCCGCTCCCTGACGGCAGCAACTGGCAAGTTGGCCTCATCTGCGGCACCTCCTGCCGTTGCGGTATTGGGATTTGGCGATCCAGGGCACGGTACTGCTGTTGCTGCTGCTGGTATTGCTGCCGCCGCAGCCTGTTCTCCAACATCTGCAACTGGTCTTGCTGGATCAACACGTTGCGATCGGCGGGACTGCCGACCTGTGCCGATGCAGCTGGATTTACGCCCGACAGCATCGCCGCAGTCAGCATTGCCGACCCTAGAAACGTCAATAGACGAAGCCGTGGCATTCGTTCATTCCCGCACAAAACCAATCTTCGCTTAATATAGGGCTTTTGTCCGGCGACGCCATGGCCGCCGCTGATTTGAAGCGGATTGGAAGGGGCATTTCCGCTTCGGATGCTCGTCCCGTCAATCGACTTCGCGCAGCCGGTATCCGACGCCGGTCTCGGTCGTGATATAGCGGGGCTGGTCGGGCGTCTTCTCAATCTTTAGCCTGAGTTGCCGGACATAGACTCTGAGATATTGAACGTCGGTGGAATCGCCCCAGACCTGCTTCAGCAGGAACTGGTGGGTGAGAACCTTGCCGGCGTGCTGCACCAAGGTGCGAAGAATGTCGTATTCCTTCGGCGAGAGCTTTATCTCCTTGTCCTCGACCTTGACGATGCGCTTCACCAGATCGACGGAGAGGTCGCCGGTCTGGAACACCGGTCTCTCACCCTGCTGCTGGAACTTGTGGCGAAGCGCGACGCGGATGCGTGCGACAAGCTCGTTCATACCGAATGGCTTGGTGACATAATCGTCGGCGCCGAGTTCGAGGGCCGAGACGATGCCGGCCTCGTCGGTGCGGCTGGAAAGAATAACCACGGGAATGTCCAGGCCATCATCCCGCCATTTGCGGAGCAACTCATGCCCGCTCATGCCGGGCAGGCCGAGATCGAGCAGCACAAGGTCCGGCTTTTCCGTCGCGATGAGTTCAATCGCCGCCCTGGCGTTCGGCGCCTCGCTGATCGCATAGCCTTGGCTGCCAAGCCCGACGCGAAGCAGTTTCCGGATCGGCGGTTCGTCGTCCACCACCAATATCCTGACGTCCAGGCTCGTCATGCCAGATCGTCCATATTTTGATGGCCCGTCTCGGGTTCGCCGAGATTGGGCAGTTCCGCCGGCACCAGTTGCATCTTGATCGTGAAAACCGCCCCCGAGCGGTCGGACCTGTTTGCCGCCAAGAGCGTCCCGCCCATCGCTTCGATGAAGCCGCGGCAAATCGACAGGCCGAGCCCGGTGCCGGCACGCACCTGGTCACCCTTGCGCACACGGTAGAAAGTGTCGAAAACGCGCTCTAGATCCGCTGGCGGAATGCCTGGTCCCTCATCCATGATCTGCAGGATGACGAAGCCGTTGTCGGCCCAGGCTTGCAGGCGGATCGTCGAACCTGGCGGCGCGTATTTTGCAGCATTGTCGAGGAGGTTGAACAGCACCTGTTCGAACAGAACGGGGTCGACCCGCAACATCGGCAGATCCGATGGAATGTCGATCTCGGTCTTATGCTCGCCGACGATTTTGCGGGCCCGATGCAGGGCTGAGCCGACAATGTCGCCGAGATAGTGAAACGCATAGTTCGGCTCCATAGTGCCGGATTCGATCTTGGTCATATCGAGTAGGTTGGCGATGAAGCGGTTAAGCCTCTCCGCTTCATCGAGCACGGTCGACAGCAGTTCCGCCCGGTCCTGCTCGGGAAGTGCGGCCTCGAAGTCCCTGAGTGTTCCGGCTGCGCCCATGATGGCGGCAAGCGGCGTTTTCAAATCGTGGGAAATGGAGGTGAGCAAGGCCGAGCGCAGACGGTCTGCCTCGGCCGCGAGCTTGGCCCGGTCAACATCGGCGACGAGCTGGATGCGTTCGATGGCGACCGCCGCCTGGTCGGCGAGCGCATCGAGCAGACGCTGCTGCTCGGGTGTCAGCAGCGGACCTTGCTTGTCGTTGTCGAGGCCAACGACGCCCACCGCCGTGCGTCCGGTCCGCAGGGGCAGATAGAGGCGCTTTGCTCCGGGCAGCGTGTCGGCGCCGCGCCCGGCGGCGCGGTTATGCTCCCACGCCCAACGGGCTGCTGCGATGTCGGCCTCGGCCAGCGTGTCGTCGGGTGGGTAGCCGGCCTTGACCGCAATCGTGCCGTTCTCCGGCAGAAGCAGCACCACGCGCAGCTTCAGCATCGAGGCGATCTGGAAGGCAGTTGCCCAGAGAACGTCATCAAGCGTCCCAGCGCCGGCGAGCTTCTTTGAGAAGAGATAAATATCTTCTGTGGCGCGTGCCCGCGAGCGCGCGGCGACCGCCTGACGCTGCACGCGCGCTGTTAGATTGCTGCCAATGACCGCAACAACCAGGAAGACAGCCAGCGCAACGATGCTCTCCGGATCCTCGATCGTCAGCGTGTAGCGTGGTTCCAGGAAGAAATAGTTGAAGGCAATGGCGCTGATGAGGCAGGCATACAAAGCCGGCCAGAGACCGCCGGTCACCGCCGACGTCAGGACCCCAATGAGAAAGATGATCGCCAGATTGCGGACGTCGAGAAACTGGTCGAGAAGGACGGCGAAGGCGAGCGAGCCAACAACATAGGCCGTGGCCCTGAGATAGGGCCAGATCTCGAACTGCCACTGCTCGTCCGCCGCCTTGACGGTCCTCGACGTCGCCTCGGCGTTGCGTTCGTTTCCCGAAATGACATGGACGCTGATGTCGCCGGCATTGCGGATGAGATCGTAAGTGAGCGAGCCTTCGATCAATTCCCGCCAACGCGATCGGGTCGGCCTGCCGATCACGATATGGGTGAAGTTGTTCGCCGTCGCATGCCGAACGATGTCTTGCGCGACGTTCTGACCCGGAATGGTCGTCACCTCGGCACCGAGCTGCTCGGCAAGGCGCAGCTGCGTCGCCAGCCGATCCTTGTCCTCCTCGGGCATGGCAGCTGAACGAGGGGTATCGACATGAAGCGCCGTCCAAGGGGCGCGGAGCCGGTCGGCCAACCTCCGCGCATAACGTACACGGGCCGCCCCGCCCGGACGCGCATCGACGCAGACGAGAACCCTTTCCCCCGCCGCCCAAGGCCCGGGTATCGCGTGGGCCTGCATGTGGGTCAGCAACTGCTCGTCGACCCGCTGGGCAGTGCGGCGGAGCGCCAATTCCCGGAGCGCCGTCAGATTGCCCGGCGAGAAATAGTTCTCGATGGCGCGCTGGGCGGTGCTGGGGATGTAGACCTTGCCTTCCTCAAGCCGTTTGATCAGATCGTCGGGGGTGAGGTCGATGATCTCGATGTCGTCGGCCTGGTCGATTATGGAGTCGGGGACAGTTTCCCGCACCCTGACGCGGGTGATCTGCGCCACGACATCGTTCAGGCTCTCGACGTGCTGGATATTCAGCGTCGTGTAGACATCGATGCCGTGCGTCAGGATTTCCTGGACGTCGAGATAGCGCTTGGGGTGACGGCTGCCGGCGACATTGGTGTGGGCGAGTTCGTCGACCAGAACTAGCGCCGGGTGCCGGGCGAGGATGGCGTCGAGATTCATCTCCTCAAGGATCCGCCCCTTGTAATCGATCTCAAGGCGAGGAATGACCTCGTAGCCTTCGACCAGCGTCTGGGTTTCCTTGCGGCCGTGCGTCTCGACGATGCCGATCACCACGTCGACCCCGTCGGCCAGCCTGGCGCGGCCCGACATCAGCATCTCGTAGGTCTTGCCGACACCGGGGGCGGCGCCGAGAAATATCCTCAGGCGGCCGCGCTCCTCCCGCTCGGCATGCTCGAGCAGCGCGTCGGGAGAGGGCCTGGTTTCGGCGGTGCGTCTGTCGTCTGGCATACGGGTCAATCATGAACGGCGCCGGCTTCGGTGTCGATCCCGGCGCCGGTCCTTCACTGTTTCATGGCATCGTCCAGCGCAAGGTTGAGGGCCAGCACATTGACTACCGGCTCGCCGATGAATCCCAATTCGCGATCTTCGACATGGCTGTCGACAAGCGATTTGATCCTGGATTCATCGACGCCCCTGGCCTTGGCCACCCTGGCAACCTGAAAATAGGCCGCATCGGGGCTGATATGCGGATCGAGGCCGCTGCCGGACGTGGTGACCAGATTCGTCGGTACCGGCTGGCTCGGGTTTTCGGCTCTCAGCTTTTCGGCGTCGCTCTTGATCCTGTCGATGAGCTTCGGGTTGGTCGGGCCGAGATTCGAGCCGCCCGAGGCGGCGGCATTGTAGCCGTCGCCGGCAGCCGACGGGCGGCCATGGAAGTAGCGGTCGCTTTCGAAAGCCTGGCCGATCAGCTCGGAACCGACGAGCTTGCCGTCCTTCTCGATCAGGCTGCCATTGGCCTGGCGCGAAAACAGCGCCTGGGCAATGCCGGTCATGCCGATCGGATAGACCAAACCCGTCAGAATGGTGAAGAAGACGATCATGACGATCGCGGGCCTGATTTGATTGAGCATCGACGTGGTTCCTTAGGCGAGACCGAGAGCGGTGATGGCCATGTCGATCATCTTGATGCCGACGAAGGGCACTACGACGCCGCCAAGGCCATAGACAATGAGATTGCGGCTGAGCAGCGCACCGGCGCCGACCGCGCGGTATTTGACGCCCCTCAGCGACAGCGGGATCAGCGCAATGATGATCAGCGCGTTGAAGATGATGGCCGAGAGGATAGCGCTCTGCGGCGTCGCCAGATGCATGACATTGAGCGCTTGCAGCGGCCCGGCGGTCTGGCCCGGGGCGATGTAGAAGACGGCGAATATTGCCGGGATGATGGCAAAATACTTGGCCACGTCGTTGGCGATGGAGAAGGTGGTCAGCGAGCCACGCGTCATCAGCAGCGCCTTGCCGATTTCGACGATCTCGATCAGCTTGGTCGGATCGCTGTCGAGATCGACCATGTTGCCGGCCTCGCGCGCCGCGACCGTGCCGGTGTTCATGGCAACGCCGACATCGGCCTGCGCAAGGGCCGGCGCATCGTTGGTGCCATCGCCGCACATCGCGACCAGTTTGCCTTTGGCCTGCTCGTCGCGGATCAGCTTCAACTTGTCCTCGGGCGTCGCCTGGGCAAGGAAGTCGTCGACGCCGGCTTCCGCCGCGATCGCCGCCGCGGTCATCGGATTATCGCCGGTGATCATCACCGTGCGGATGCCCATGCGGCGCAATTCGGCAAAGCGTTCTGCGATGCCGCCCTTGACGATGTCCTTCAGATGGACGACGCCGAGCAGGCGCCCGTCGCGCTCGACCGCGAGTGGAGTGCCACCCGATTTGGCGATCTCGTCGGCGATCGCCTGAAGGTCGCGGACGGTGTCGCTGCCGGGGCGCATACTGCCTGTGGCAACGGTCGAGAGGTTGACGTGGGCAAGTACCGCATCGACTGCGCCCTTGCGGACCGAGGAGCCTTCCAGATCGACACCGCTCATGCGGGTTTGCGCGGTGAAGGGCACGAAAGTCGCGTGCAGGCTTGCCATGTCGCGGGCGCGGATAGCGTATTTTTCCTTCGCCAGGACGACGATCGAGCGGCCTTCCGGCGTTTCGTCGGCAAGCGAGGCAAGCTGAGCCGCGTCGGCCAGTTCCTGTTCGGTGACGCGCTTGACCGGACGAAATGCCGTCGCCTGACGGTTGCCCAGCGTGATGGTTCCGGTCTTGTCGAGCAGCAGCGTGTCGACATCGCCGGCCGCCTCGACGGCGCGGCCCGACATGGCGAGCACGTTGAAGCGCACCAGGCGGTCCATGCCGGCAATGCCGATAGCCGACAGCAGGGCGCCAATTGTGGTCGGGATCAGGGTAACGAACAGGGCGACCAGCACGGTCACCGAGATATAGCCGCCCGAATACGAGGCGAAGCTCGGGATCGTCGCCGTCGCCAGCACGAAGATCAGCGTCATGCCGACGAGCAGGATGTTGAGCGCGATCTCGTTGGGTGTCTTCTGGCGCTCGGCGCCCTCGACCAGCGAGATCATGCGGTCGAGGAACGTATGACCGGCAGCCGCAATGATGCGCACGCGGATCCAGTCGGACAAGACCTGCGTGCCGCCGGTCACCGCCGAACGATCGCCTCCGGATTCGCGGATGACCGGTGCGGATTCGCCGGTGATGGCCGCCTCGTTGACCGACGCCACGCCTTCGACCACCTCGCCGTCCGAGGGGATGATGTCGCCGGCTTCGACAAGCACGATGTCGCCGACCTTCAGGCTGGTGCCGGGCACCAGTTTGAACTTGCTGCGGTCGCCACCGTTCAACAGCTTGGCCTGCGTCTCGGTTCGCGCCCGACGCAGCGAGTCAGCTTGCGCCTTGCCGCGGCCTTCGGCCACCGCTTCGGCGAAATTGGCGAAGAGCACGGTGAACCACAGCCAGATGATGATCTGCAGCGTGAAGCCAAGATCGCCGCCGCTGGTAACGAGATCCTTGACGAACAGCACGGTGGTGAGCGCCGAGACGACGGCGACGACGAACATCACCGGGTTTCGCATCAAGGTGCGCGGGTTCAGTTTTCTGAAGGAACCGCCGATAGCGGGCCACAGAATGCGGGTATCCATGATGCTCACGGATTTCGACGGGCTCATTTGGTAGCTCCAGTGTCGATGTTGTTGACCGGTCGATCGTGTGCCGAACGAAGGTGCGGCGGCCCGTAAGCCAGCAGCCAGATCATGATCAAGGCTGCCGCAATAGCGAGGAATGTGGACAGCGTCGGGAAAGGAGGGGGCGTTTTCTCCCCCTCCGGCTCGGGGCGATGCCGGACCTTTCGAGGTATGATCTTGAACCAGGGCATCGCCGTTTCAGAATGTCTGACCGTGAATCATCGCCAGGTGCTCGACGATCGGTCCGACCGCCAGGGCCGGGAAGAAGGTCAGGCCGCCGACGATCAGGATGACACCGGCCAGCAGCCCGACGAACAGCGGACCGTCGGTCGGGAAGGTGCCGGCGGAGGCAGGGACGGTCTTCTTTGCAACCAGCGAGCCAGCAATCGCCAACGCCGGAATAATGACCAGGAACCGGCCCATCAGCATGCCGATGCCGAGCGTTACGTTGTACCAGGGCGTGTTGCCGCTGAGGCCGCCAAAGGCGGAGCCATTGTTCGCCGCGGCCGAGGTGTAGGCATAGAGAACCTCGGAGAAGCCGTGCGGGCCGGCATTGGCGATGGAAGCAACGCCGGTCGGCAGCACCACCGCGATAGCGGTGAAGATCAGCATTGCAAGCGGCAGGCAGAGCACGCCCAGCATAGCCATCTTGACCTCCTTGGCCTCGATCTTCTTGCCGAGATATTCGGGCGTGCGTCCGACCATCAGCCCGGCGACGAAAACGGCAATGACGATGAACATCAGGATACCGTAGAAGCCGGCGCCGACGCCGCCGACAATAACCTCGCCGAGTTGCATGTTGATGATGGGGATCATGCCGCCGAGTGCGGTGAAGCTGTCATGCATGGCGTTGACCGCGCCGCAGGATGCGGCCGTGGTGATGACGGCAAACAGTGCCGACAGGGCGATGCCGAAGCGGCTCTCCTTGCCCTCCATGTTGCCGCCGTCGACGCCCAGCGCATGGACGAGCGGATTGCCGGCGGCTTCCGCCCAGTAGCAGACGGCAACGCCGGCGATGAACAGCACGCCCATAGCCGACAGAATTGCCCAGCCCTGGCGCTGGTTGCCTACCATGCGGCCGAAGACATTGGTCAACGCCGCGCCGAGGGCGAAGATCGTCACCATCTGGATCAGGTTGGAGATTGCATCGGGATTTTCGAAGGGATGCGCTGCATTGGCGTTAAAGAAACCGCCGCCATTGGTGCCGAGCATCTTGATGGCAACCTGGGAAGCGACCGGCCCGACCGCGATAGTCTGTTGCGCGCCTTCGAGCGTCGTCGCGTTGACGTAGGCAGCGAGCGTTTGCGGCATGCCGAGATAGACATAGACGAGAGTCAACACGATGCAAAAGGGCAAAAGCAGGTAGAGCGTGCCGCGGGTCATATCGACCCAGAAATTGCCGATCGATTTGCCTGAGGCCCTGGCAAAGCCGCGGATCAATGCGACCGCAATGGCGACGCCAGTCGCCGCCGACAGAAAATTCTGCACGGTCAAGCCGGCCATCTGCACGAGATAGGACATCGTGCTTTCGCCGCCGTAGTTCTGCCAGTTGGTGTTGGTCATGAAGCTGGCGGCGGTGTTGAAGGCCAGCCCAGGTTCGACGGCGGTCATGCCGGCCGGATTGTAGGGCAGGCCGCCTTGCAGCCGTTGCAGCGAATAGAGCACCAGGAAGCCGGCCAGGTTAAAGAACAGCAGGGCCGCCGCGTAGGAGGTCCAGTGCTGCTCCTCGCGCTCGCTGGTCCCTGATATGCGGTAGAGCCCGAGCTCGAGCGGGGCCAGAATTGACGACAGGAATGTGCGCTCGCCGCTGAAAACGCGATGCATGTAGCCGCCGAGCGGCTTGGCCAGCAGAACGACGATCCCGCAATAGACGAGGATCTGCAGCCATCCGTTGATTGTCATGGGGTTGGCTCCTTGCCAGCGGAGATCAGAAGCGTTCCGGGCGAACGAGGGCGTATGTCAGGTAGGCGAGAAGAAACAAGGTCACGGCGCCGCCGAGGATATAGTCGAAAAGCATGTTACGATCCCCCTAAACTTACAGCTTGTCGCAAGCTTTGATGTAGCCGAAGCATAGAGCAAAGAACGCGATTCCAATCGCGACAAAAACTATGTCCACCGCGCGTTTTCCTCATGTTGTATTTGTTTGTTTACTTTAACAAACTATCCAAACCCGTCGCCGCATCATATCGGCGGCTGGATACACCGCTCCCGTGAATATGGATCAAAGTGCCATAAAGGTTCGAGACGGGACGCGGAGCAAAGAAATCAAAATCCCATAAGGATTTCGCCGCCTCGGCGCTGGCCGAAGCTTCAGGGGGGAGGTGCGCACCGGCGCGCGAAGCTGCCGGGGCTCAGTCCGCGCGGGTGTAGATCACCGCGTAATCGTCCGCATAGGCCCGCTTCCAGCCCAGTTGGTCGAAGAACGGAATGCGGCTGTCGTCGGCGGTCAACAATGCCCAGCCTATCGTATATTTGTCGAGTTGGGCTTTCAGGATCGGCTTGCCCCGGCTGTGCCCAGTCTGCTCATCCGTTTCCGTAAAGCCATTCAGGAAGAGCTGATCCGCGCGGCCGTCAATAAACGTCCTGATGCCATGAAAAATTAGCGTGCCGCCGAAATCGTAGGAGTTCAGCAGATTGCCCGACAGATTATGGGTTTGGGCAAAGGCCAGTGCGTCCCTCGCCGAGGTCTTCTGGCTCGGCGCGATCGGATAGCTCGTGAAGGCGGCAGCCGCCAAAACCAGCAAAACGGCAAGTCCAGCACAAATCCTGGAAAATTGCCGTGTGAAAAATTGTTCAAGTCCGTCACGCTTTTCCGCCGCCCATTTCTCGGCTGAAAGCGCTGGATATTGTTGCGCGACCTCGACGGCAAGGACCACCGGCACGAGAAGAAAGAACAGGTACATGAACCGTATGTGGGTGAGATAGACGTGCAACGTGAAGACAAGGAACAGCGCCTTGGCCCAGCCAATGCGCAATCTCGACACGAGCAGCCCGAAAAGCGCCACCAGCAGGGCCACCTCCTGGAGGGTGTGCCGCGCGGCGTCGAAGGGCTGCCACTCCGCAATGTAAGGCACCGCCTCATTGCCATAGGCCACGGTGAATGTCGCGAGTATGGCCTTGACGCCATAGGGATTGAGCAGGCTGACCAGTGGGCAAAGCAGCCCGAAAAGGATCCACTTGGCCAGCAGCCGGGGGTTCGACAAGCGTGTGCGCATGACGAGATCGAGGCCGGCGAAGGCGGCGATGACGAAACCGAAGGTGAAGGTGGCATGGAGATTGGCCCAGAGGCAAAGCAGCGCCAGCAGCCATAAGGGCGGTGCTTTCTCGTTGCGTGCGGCCTGGAAAAGACCGGCGGTCCAGACGACGATGATGGGCAAGGTAAAGATGTGCGGCCGGGCGACATAGATTGGCCCGATCAAGAGCGCGAGAACCAGCGTCAGTCCTATCGCCAGCGTCGGCTTCAACCACGCGCTGAGATACCACGACGTCAAGAAGGCCGTAAGCGCGATTACTGCAGTCGCCAGCAGCACCACGCCGTTCCAGCCGCCGGCTTGAAAGGCAATTGCAAGGAGGACCTGGCTAAGCCATTCCTTGGCGATCCATGGCTGGCCGGCAAAAGTATAGGAATAGATGTCGACGGTGGGGAATGTGCGGCGTGCCAGCATATCCATGCCGACCTTGATGTGCCACCAGCTATCGGGATCCTGCAGGAGGGAGTGGGCAAAGGCGAGGAGCGCCGCCGCCATCACGACCGCCGCCACCAGGCAAAACATCAGCCTCACATGCCGTATGTCGTCTATCGACGGCCTCGCCCCACCAGATATCCCGCGCATATGGCATCCCTGAGCCGCGATAGCGGAAGGGATAGGCCGAATTTGTTAGAAAACCGATAAGCCGCAGGATCGCGGCCCCATGCCGCGCGTCCAACCGGCTGGGCGGCTCAGCCCTCGGCCTTGAAGTTCTTGGCTTCCTTCTCGACCTTCGGGCTGTCCTTGCCGTGCTTGCGCATCAGATCCTTCGCCTGCTTCGGCGAAACGTCGGTGGTTTCGGCCAGGCGCAGAGCCTCCTTTTCGTCCAGATCGCGCGTCTTGCGGTCGGCCATTGCGGTTTTCTTGTCAGCCATTACGACGCTCTTATGCTCTCGGCGATTTCGTTCAGCACCTTGCGGTCGGTGCCGTGGCGCTTGATCAGCGTGCGCGCCTGCTCAGGGGTAATGCCCGCTTCCTCGGCGAAGTGACGTACCTCGTAGTCTTCGCCGCCCGCCACTCGTGAGCGGTCGCGACTGTCGGTCTTGGTTTTGTCGTCGGCCATGGCAGCTCTCCTCATCTCAACGAGAGCATAACGGGCAAGATTTCAGCGAGTTCCTTCGAGCGTGTCGCCCAACTACCGGCTTCGGGCATGACCCGGCATGAGCAGCGGTTTTGCTCAAAGCAATGGCTTGGTGCCAGGCCGACCTTCACGCACAAACAGGCCGGCCTCTTTGGCGGCGCTGCCACCGCCCGCCACTGCTCCTGGGCGCAGCCTGATGTTCGTTCCAGATTGTTTTAATGGGAGCGATGGTCGAACACGACGCCCATGGTCCTACCAACCGCCGTCATGACGATAAGCTCGACCAGATCGTCGTCACTGTTGCCGCAGGCCGGAGCCGTCCTGCGAACGATGTCCAGCATCGCCCTCGTCGATATGGTGTCGCCGGCACCGAACCGTGAAAGCGCAGATGAAACAAGCTCTTGGGCTGTCAAGTCGGCGACCGTCACCCGCTTCACCACGTTCATTGGCTTCCTCCCACCATGAACCCTCTCCCGAGAGAATGATACGCCGAACGTCGCGTTTCGCCAGCAAAATGGTGGTCCTACCAGCGCGTGGGCAGCGACCGAAATCGTCGGTTTTGCGGGAGGCAATCCGGGCGCGAGGGCAGCGCTTTTGTGCCATGCGACTTCGCCATGGACCCAATCCCGGCGGCCGGGATCGGTCTCAGTTTTATTTACGGGCAGTCTGATGCTTGGCAGTGTCGTCTGCTCGGTTGCGGCCGAAGCCGGCGCAGCAAGAACCACGGTGCGGGCAGAACCGGTCTGTCTTTTTTGTTTGACGCAATTCCGGACGGAAAACCGTTCACACGTTTTCCTGGAATTGCTTGTCTTGTGACTCTAGGCGGCCAGGTCGCTCGGAAGCTTGCCGCCGTTCTCGGCCAGCTTTTTCATCAGTGCGTCGTGCAGCCACAGATTCATCGTTACAGTGTCGTTCATATCGCCGGTGTAGTTCAGCTCGTGGGCAAGCTCCTTGCGGGCGCCGAGGCTGCTGTCGATATTCAGAGCCTTCATCAGGTCGACGATCGAATTCTTCCAGTTGAGTTTCTGCCCCCTCGCGGCCACCGCCTTGTCGAGAATGGCAGCGATGTCAGGGGCAGAGGACGGCGCGGCCGGCGCGGCCGGAGCCGGGGTTGCAGCCGGGGCGGATCGAGTAGGCGCCGTCGGCTGGGTGGCCGTGCTCGAAGCAGGCGCGGGAGACGGTTGCGCCGGCGGCGCTTCGCCCGCAACCGCGTTTCCGAAAATCGCACCTTTGATACTGTCGAAAATGCCCATTGCTATCTCCTGTATTGGCTCGACGGTGTGTTGCCCTGACGGTCGGTGAGGCGACCGTTGCCGAATGCCGCATTGAGCGCCCTGGTTGTACCGGACCACGAACGCAACGCAGGGGCAACTCAAAACTGACTAAAAGGTAAAGGCTTGGTTGCATTGGGGTATCGGCTCAGTGATCCGGCCCGAGAGTAGAATAGGTCGGATCGCGGCCCGACAAATCGTCACGCGCAATGCACGAGGGAACGGTCAGCAGCCAGTTTTGCTGACGCAGACCAGAAAAATCATCTAGATTCGTGTTCGCAATTCGCTGAGAGGAACGAAGCCATGACAGCAGTCGTCGCATCGGACAGGCTCGAACGTTCGCTGGTTTGGGCAGAGGACGATCCGTCGGTCAAATGGGCCGGCGCTTTCGCGGTTTACGGCGGGCACGGCACCACCCAGTCCTCGGTCATTGTCTACGAGATCGAGCCCGGCAAGCGGCTCGGCTGGCACAGCGACGCCACCGAAGAGACGCAATACATCATCGCCGGCACCGGCGAGCTACACATTGAGGGCGGCACCACCCACCCGGTCGGGCCGGGCAGCGTCCTGGTACTTCCGACGCCGGTCAGGCACGACCTCGTCAACACCGGCACCGAAACCCTGCGCGCCGTCGCTTTCTTTGCGGCGGCGATGTTCACGCAGACATTCGACAACGTCATGCTGCCGCCGAAATCCCATGTCCTCGGAACGCCCAATCGTGCGGGCTGAATGCGTGCCGGCGAGAATCACCAGGCCTGCGGATTGCGAACTCGGAGCTGAGGTGAGCGCGCGCGCGGCCGGCAAGCGGTTTGGCGTCGTTACGCGCTCGCGTCATGGGCGGACCGGCTGATGGCGCCCGTCAAGGTCGACCCCGCCAAGGTGCGCGAGTTCAGGGATGCCGAAAGCTTCCATGCCTGGCTTGGCGAGCATCACGACAGCGAGGACGAAGTCTGGATCAAGATCCATAAGCTCGATTCGGGACTGCCGTCGATCACGCCGAAGCAAGCCATCGACGCGGCGTTGTGCTGGGGCTGGATCGATGCAGTGCGCAAGGCCTTGGACGGCAAAAGCTACCTGCAGCGCTACACCCCGCGCGGCAGGAAGAGCACCTGGAGCCAGATCAATGTCGACAATGTCGCCCGGCTGATCGAGGAGGGCCGGATGACCGAGCACGGGCTGAGGCAGGTCGATGCGGCCAAGGCCGACGGCCGCTGGGCGCGCGCCTACAAGAGCGGCAAGGAGATGAAGATCCCCGACGACCTCCAGGCGGCAATAGACGCCGAGCCCACGGCGAAAGAGATGCTGGCAAAGCTCAGCGGGCAAAACCGCTTCGCACTCGCCTTCCGCATCCACAACATGAAAACCGAAGCCGGACGCAAGAAGAAGATCGCGGCGTTCGTGGAGATGCTGAAGCGCGGCGAGACGATCTATCCGCAGGGCAGAAAGTAACATTTGACGAGGCGTGCCGGCGCTGCGTCTTGTGCTTGTCCCTGTCGGCGAACCTCGAATGCGGCCGGATCGCTGCTCAGGCCCACCTTCGATCCAGGCGATGTCGCCGACGATTTGTTTTCGACGAGCGTCGCCCGGCACTTCGACACCAGCTCTCATTCGTTTAGTTGATGCAGGAAAAAGTCTCGTCCTCACAGTCGGCATAGTATATTAGCAGGCGCTGTTATGAGGTTTTTGCCCGTTCAGGAGCCGACTGGCACGTGGGCCGTGTTTGATGCGACCGTGGATGTGCCTGCGGATTTCGCTGGCAGTTGCCTTATCGGCTTGCCGCGGGAGCGGGCGGAGTGGCTCGCAGCAAGAGCCAATCGAGATGCTGCAAAAGGCACTTCGATTTGCCGGTTGTCAGCTGCCGGACCGGCACAAGCCGCGGTTCTTAGACTTAGACCGATAGGAGAGATTTCGATGATGCAAGAAAGGGTAATGGCGGCTGCGTTGGCAGCCAGGAATCAGGAAGCGGATATTCGTGGTGTCTTCGATATCACCAACAAAACCGATGCGCCAATTGGCCCCCGCCGATTGGGCGAGGCTATCCACTTTGTCGCCAATGCACCTATCGTTGGCTATGATGTTCACGCCGCCGTCATCAGATATGGCCCAGTCGGAACCCCCAGCCTCAGAGCAACAGATTGCGCACAGCTGTGGGAGAAGTTCGGCGAGGCCTTGCTGCAACACTGACGGGCAGACCTTTGGCGCGTATGGCACCACCATCGTGCAGGACACTTCCCTGGCGAGAACGACATGGAAGCCTGGCCGGTAATGTTGCAATTAAATTAGCGTGAGTGCATATTTTTTTGCTGGCTGGACTCGCAACCGGCCAGGCCCGGCGGCCGGCCGCCAACGGGCTGTCAGGCCGGCGACAAATGGCTCCGCAGGCTCGACGGTCCCTTGGCAAGATCGCCGGAACCACAGCATGATGCGGCGGCAAAACGGGTTTGGGAGAATGACATGCCTAAGGTTTCGGAACTCTTTTTCAAGACAGCCATCATCTTTCTTATTCTGGGAATTGCAGCTGGCCTGCAGATGGCAATTTCAGGCGATCACGGCGCGTTTCCGGCTCACGCGCACATCAACCTGCTGGGGTGGGTCACCAGTGCAATATTCGGCGGCTATTATGCGCTGAACCCGGCGAAGGCTGCCCGCAGGAGCGCGATGATCCACTATGGCGTCTACAATCTCGGCCTGGTCGTGATGCTGCCGGCTCTTTACCTGATGCTGCAGGGAAATCCGGCGCTCGAGCCGATCGTCGCCACCGGCTCAATGATCGTCGCTGTCGCCGTGCTTATCTTTGCCTTCGTGGTTTTCTCCGCCGAAACAGAGCGCTCAGTCTCGGGGATACAAGCGGTCCCGCGCTAGACGGGGCGGGCGATGGTGCCGAGTCGACCAAGCCCGCGCTTCTGGTGAAGCGCGGGCCGATTGGTTGTAGGCTGATCTGAAGTAAGGGTGCGGCGAAGATGAAAGCCGCTCAGCAGCCTTCGCGCCCCCTCTGCCTGCCTGCCTCAAGATACTGCATCGCAGCGGCAGTCGCCGTCCAGCGTCCCTTCAGACTCGGCGAGCCGGTGAGATTTAACTGGCGGAGAGAGCGGGATTCGAACCCGCGTTACGGTTTCCCGTAAACACACTTTCCAGGCGTGCGCCTTCAACCACTCGGCCACCTCTCCGTCTCTTTAGCATTTTCGACGCGGCCGGTTTCGCCGCGCGGGTTGGGGAGATGCATCTCCTTTGGGATTCCGGTGCCGGAATTCCGGCCGTGGGCGCCGTCAACCAGCGGATACCCTTTCCCCGCACCTGAGCCGTCAAAGCAACAGGCGCGGGGCTCATCTAGTCGATCCGGTGCCGAATGCCAAGACATAACGGCAGTCTATTCGCTTTGCCGGATACGGATGCTCAGCCCATGCCGCTGGGGCACCCGTTGGGAGCCTATCGAAAGGAGCGGCGGAGGTGTGCTTGCCGTCCCCGGCGCGCCACCGGTCCCGGCGAACCGGCGGCCGCAGGTTCAACTTCGCGTGTCGCGATTGCGGATAAAGCACGCAGATCCTATTTAACAGTCCACACGACATTCTGATAAACTCCTGGGGAGGAAGGGTCCGGATGTTCCGCTTTATCTTCCGTCTTGCCGCAATGATCGCGCTGTCGGTTTCGGTCATCATGGCCGTGCTCGATGCGACCCGCTCGGTGGCGGCTTCGGCGCTGGTGATGACTCCGCTCAACACCAGCTGGCTCGCGGTTTCGCCGGATACGCGCAGCGCCTTCGAAAGCTTCGTCCGCGACAAGGTCAACCCGCTGCTGTGGGACGGTGCCATCGCCTGGGTGCTCAGCCAGCCCGGCTTTGCCGTGTTCGCGGTGCTGGCGTTCATTCTTTATGCCATCGGTTACAGGCGGCAGCGCCCCAGCGGGCGGTTCGCCGCAACCTGACATTTCCAGCCTGACCCGGTGATCCCGTACCAGGAAGGCTCAACCAAGAAGAAAAGGAAGCCACACATGTTTCTCAGCGACATGCTGAACAAGAAGCTCAACCTGCCGAAACCCTCCGAGGCGTTGCCCGGCCGCGACCGGCCGATCCCGACGGCATCGAAGCACTTTGTCTCGAACAGGCCGCTCAAGGGTCCTTATCCCGAAGGGATGGAAATGGCGATGTTCGGGCTGGGCTGCTTCTGGGGCGCCGAGCGCCTGTTCTGGCAAGTCAAGGGCGTATGGGTCACGGCGGCCGGCTATGCCGGCGGCGTCACGCCCAACCCGACCTATCAGGAAACCTGCACGGGCCTGACAGGCCATGCCGAAGTCGTGCTCGTCGTCTACGATCCCAAGATCGTGTCCTATGCCGAGCTCTTGAAGCTGTTCTGGGAAAGCCACGACCCGACGCAAGGCATGCGCCAGGGCAATGATGTCGGCACCACCTACCGTTCGGCGATCTATACGTTCAACGACGCGCAGTACCAGGCGGCGCTCGCCTCGCGCGATGCCTACGAGGCTTCGCTGCGCGGTGCCGGACGCGGCAAGATCACCACCGAGATCGCGCCGGCGCCGGAATTCTACTTCGCCGAGGAAGACCACCAGCAATATCTGGCGAAGAACCCTTACGGCTATTGCGGCCTGCACGGAACCGGCGTCACCTGCGCCATTCCGGCCGCCGTCTCCGCCTGATTTTATGCCCCTGACGCAAGGAATATGCTGTGGCGCCGCGATGCGGCGCCATGCTTTTCCAAAGGGTCAAAATTCCACGTGAATTTTGTTTCGGGCCGTGCCAGATTGACCCGAAGCGGGAGGAAGACACTCCTGCCCGACACCGTATGCCTGCCGGAGAACCGGGCCGGCATGCGGTGCATAATGGACAAATAACCGACAGGGGTGTGGATCACATGAAACGTATCGTTCTCGGCCTCATGGCCGCAGCTGCAATGGTTCTTCCGGCCTTCGCCGCGGACATTCAACCCGCGATCCTCTATGATCTCGGCGGCAAGTTTGACAAGTCGTTCAACGAGGCATCCTTCCACGGCGCTGAAAAGTTCAAGACCGAGACCGGCATCCCCTATGTGGAATTCGAGGTCAGCAACGCCACCCAGCGCGAGCAGGCGCTGCGCCGTTTCGCCGAGGACGGCCGCAACCCGATCGTCATGGCGGGCTTCTCGTGGGCTGACGCGCTTGACAAGATCGCCACCGAGTTCCCCGACACCAAATTCGCCATCATCGACATGGTCGTCGACAAGCCCAATGTCCGCTCCCTGGTCTATAAGGAGCAGGAAGGCTCGTACCTCGTCGGCGTGATGGCGGCGATGGCTTCCAAGACCAAGAAGGTCGGCTTCGTCGGCGGCATGGATATTCCGCTGATCCGCAGGTTCGGCTGCGGCTATGTCGGCGGCGCCAAGGCGGCCGGGGCCACCGACGTCATCCAGAACATGACCGGCGATACGCCGGCAGCCTGGAACGATCCGGCCAAGGGCGGCGAGATCGCCAAGACGCAAATCGACCAGGGCGCCGACGTAATCTACGCAGCGGCGGGCGGCACCGGTGTCGGTGTGCTGCAGGCAGCGGCCGACGCCGGCAAGCTCGGCATCGGCGTTGATTCCAACCAGAACGGCCTGCAGCCCGGCAAGGTGCTGACCTCGATGGTCAAGCGCGTCGACGTTGCCGTCTACAACACCTTCATGGATGCCAAGAACGACAAGTTCACGGCGGGCGTCAACGATCTCGGCCTCAAGGAAGGCGGCGTCGACTACGCCATGGACGACAACAACAAGGCGCTTGTCGACGATGCGATGAAAGCGGCGGTCGAAAAAGCCAAGGCCGACATCATCGCCGGCACCATCAAGGTGCACGACTACATGTCGGACAATGCCTGCCCGTATTGATCCGCCGGCACTGATTGCGAACCGCCGGGCGTGGTCCCGGCGGTTTTGTTTTGGCAAACGCCGGTGAACCATCAACCCCCCGGGGACGCAGATGCAGCCGACAGTCGAACCGATGCGCGAGCGCGATGTTGAGGCAGTCGCGCAATTGCGCCTTGCCGCCTTTTTTGATGGCACCGCAGTCGACCGTGAACTATCCGCAAGCCGTTGATCTGGCATGTTGATTGAGGCGGATAGCGGCTTTTGGATTGCAGGATTAGCGGTT
>NZ_JAMYQK010000019.1:0-101410 GCF_040320845.1 Mesorhizobium sp. M0601 | reverse complement strand
GTGCTCAAAGGCCGGACATATGGACGCAAGCGATCGAAAACGACGCAAAACAACCGTTGCAGGCAGGGCGCCGTCCACATATGGATCCTCGGGTCAAGCCCGAGGATGACGAAAGCAGGGTAGTCGCCGCGCCGCGCAAAAAACCTAATTCGCCGACCCCAGCGCCTTGTCCAGCGCTTCCCTCACGTCGGCCGGCCATGTACTCACCGCTGGCCACGCGTCCGGCTCGGGCTTGTCGCCGCGGCGCGCGAAATAGAGCTTCTGGTTGACCGGGTCGACCGCCATGAAGCCGTCATTGCCGCCGCAATCATGCGGCACGCAGCCGCTGGCAAAAAAGGCGCCCGACGCGGTTTTTTCCGTGCCGCCGCCGACCAGCAGGCTGGTCGCCATGTCGGGCATGTCCTTGCCAAGCAGTGTCTCGGCTAGTTTGTAGACCGCTTCATTGTGGAAGGCGTCGATGATGTTGTCGTATTTCGACGGATCAACGTCCTTCCAGTCGGTGCCCGGCTCCGGCATGTAGGTCAGATTGCCGGAAGTCGTCAGTCCGGCCGTCGGCGACCATTGCAGCGCCGGCTTGGAATCGCCCGGCAGCAGATAGGGTACGAAATAGACGGCGCTGTCGGAGATCGCGGCCGGCGGCGCGCCGCATTCATCCTGCTCGACCGTGGTCGTCTGGATCGTGCCGCCTTCCGGCTTCCACACGATCACCTTGGCCGGGCCGCATTGATTGCCGCCGTCGCCGACATCGACCAGCGCCACCTTGACGC
The DNA here is from genome assembly GCF_040320845.1 of Mesorhizobium sp. M0601. Lineage (NCBI taxonomy): Bacteria > Pseudomonadati > Pseudomonadota > Alphaproteobacteria > Hyphomicrobiales > Phyllobacteriaceae > Mesorhizobium > Mesorhizobium sp. M0601. The sequence goes on along the minus strand of NZ_JAMYQK010000019.1, from coordinate 100,643 downwards.
CGCCGACCTCGACGATCTTGTCGAAGAAGACGTCGTAATTGCGCGCCAGTTCCTTGCCGTCGAAGGCGAGCACCCGTTCCCCGTATTCTTCCTCCTGGGTGATAGTCAATTGGCCGCCCTCGAACGGGATCGGCGCCTGCTTGTCATCGTCGGCGGCGGCTGTGTCGCTGGCGCCTTGATCTGCCGCTGGCGCTTCCGTGGCGGGCGTCTGCGTCTGGGCATAGACGCTCGCCGGGGGCAGCAGCATCAGCGGCAGTCCGCAGGCAGCGGCAACAAGCAAGCGTGTCATCAAATCCCTCCCCGGACACTTGGCGTAGAGGCCGACCGTCGGCGCGGCTTTAGAGCCTATGCCCAGGGCCGCAGCTCGGCGTTCTTCTTCTCGAACGAAGCGATGGCGCCGGCCTTCTCCATGGTCAGGCCGATATCGTCGAGGCCGTTCAAGAGGCAGTGGCGCTTGAATTCGTCGAGGTCGAACTTGACCACGCCGCCGTCCGGCCCGCGGATTTCCTTGGCTTCGAGATCAACCGACAGCGTCGCGTTGGAACCGCGCGAGGCATCGTCCATCAGCTTCTCCAGGTCTTCCGGGCTGACGGTGATCGGCAAGATGCCGTTCTTGAAGCAGTTATTGTAGAAAATGTCGGCGAACGAGGTCGAGATGACGCAGCGGATGCCGAAATCGAGCAGCGCCCACGGCGCATGTTCCCGGCTCGAGCCGCAGCCGAAATTGTCGCCGGCGACCAGGATCTGCGCCTTGCGGTAGGCCGGCTTGTTGAGCACGAAGTCCGGGTTTTCCGAGCCGTCGTCCTTGTAACGCATTTCGGCGAACAGGCCGGTGCCGAGCCCGGTGCGCTTGATCGTCTTGAGATAATCCTTGGGGATGATCATGTCGGTGTCGACATTGACGATCGGCATCGGCGCGGCGACACCGGTGAGCTTGGTGAATTTTTCCATGGTTCTTGCCCGTCTTCTTCTCGTTGCGGGGAATTGCTGGCGCTCGGTTTACACAATGCCGCGGGCAAATAAAAGACGGCTGTTTTTGGACTTCCGTCGTCGATCGAAACACAAAATCGGTACAAAACAGCTTCAAAACCACCGGCCCATGGTGCACTTTTGTCGACATGACAACGCGATCCACGATCCTTTACGCCAGCGAACCGGGCCTCGGCATCGCCGAGTTCCGCCGCGTTCTGGTGGAATCCGGCCTCGGCGAGACACGGCCCGTCGATGATCATGCCCGTTTGAAGGCGATGCTCACGAGTGCCGACCTGGTGCTCACCGCGCGCATCGATGCACCGGGCAAGCCGCTGGTTGGTGTCGCTCGCGGCATCACCGACTTTTCCTGGGTCTGCTATATCTCCGAGCTCGCTGTTTCTGCATCGGCGCAAGGGCTGGGTATCGGCAAGGGTCTGATGGATGAGGCACGCCGGCAACTCGGACCTTCCGTTGCCATCAGCCTGATCTCCATACCCGACGCCGTCGGCTTCTATGAGCGTATCGGCATGGAGCGCATGCCCAACGCATTCTGGTTCGGCCGCAAGCGCTGAAATCCACTCCCAGCGACCTCAACCCGCGCATTCTTGGCTACGGTTCTGCCTCTTGACATGCAACCAAATGGTTGCATATTAGAGTCATGAGCATGGATGCCGTCTTTCGCGCCTTGGCCGACCCGACACGCCGGCGATTGCTGGACAGCCTTCATGCCAGGAACGGGCAGACGCTGAACGCGCTGTGCGGTGAGATGGACATGACGCGCCAGGCGGTGACCAAGCATCTGGCGATCCTGGAAGAAGCGAACCTCGTCGCCACCATCCGCAAGGGACGCGAGAAGCAACATTATCTGAATCCCATTCCCATCAACGAGATCGCCGAACGCTGGATCGGCAAATTCGAGCGGGGGCGACTGGGCGCCCTCGGCGATTTGAAGAAACGCCTCGAAAGGGAAGACTGATGAGCAACATTTTCGTTTATGTCACCTACATCCGCACTTCGCCCGAAAAACTCTGGCAAGCACTGACCGAGCCGGAGTTCCAGCGGCAATATTTCCTCGGCGCTCAGATGCTAAGCGACTGGAAACAAGGTTCGGCGTGGAAGATGGTTTACACCGACGGCCGCGTCACCGACAGCGGCGAGGTCCTCGAGATCGATCCACCCAAGCGCATCGTGCTCAAATGGCGCAACGAGTTCATGCCCGAGGTCAAGGCGGACGGCTACACACGCTGCACCTTCGCCCTCGAGCAGGAGGGCGAGATGATGAAGCTCGCCATCACACACGAAGCCGATGGACCGCACAAGCTGCTTGGCCATGTGGCGAACGGCTGGCCGCTCATCCTGTCCAGCCTGAAGAGCCTGCTCGAAACCGGCAAAGGCCTGTCGCGCCCAGCGTCGAAGGCTTGAGGTTGTTTCGATAGCGAAACGTTTTCTGGAGGCAGGGCGATGTACAGTTCCGCGGTGCACAGCATGACCAATGGCGAGACCGTTATGGCGAGCGCCGCCCGAGCGGATCTTTGACGCCCTCGTTACACGCGAGGTCGAGCGCTGGTGGGGGTCCGCCAGGACCTACAGGATGACCGGATGGGCGGCCGACCTCCGCGTCGGCGGCCGCTGGAGCGTCACCGTCGAGACGGCGGCCGGCAGACACCTGCCCGCCAGCGGCGAATTCCTGGAGATCGAAGAGCCGCGCCGGATCGTGCAGACGCGGAGATACGACTGGGACCATCCGACGCTTGGCCGCCGCGAAACCAAAGTCGCCTGGCTGCTGGAGCCGATCGCCGGCGGCACACGCGTCACCATCTGCCATGGCGGCTTCGCCGGCATCGCTGCTGCCGCAACGAAGCATGCCGAAGGCTGGGCCCGGGTGCTGGGCTGGCTTCAGGCGTATCTTGGTACGGGCGGCTTGGCGGCGGCTTAATCCACCAAGCAACGGTAGCATCCCTTCGCGCCAGCGTTAAATTACATTCAATTCCCGAAACGGCCGCCCGTCGGCAATCCGGCTGTACCCGAACGCCGAGCAATCCACCGTGCGATAGCCGCCATGTACTATCAGTTCGGCCAGCGCCTTGCCGACCGCCGGAGCCTGCTGCAAGCCGTGACCGGAAAACCCGTTGGCGAAGAGGAAATTGCCGACCTCCGGGTGCGGGCCGATCACCGCGTTCTGGTCGAGCGTATTGTAGTCGTAATGGCCGACCCAGGCGCGCGTCGGCTTGATCGCCTCGAAGGCCGGAATGCGGGTCGCCAGCACTGGCCAGATCACCTCTTCGAACAGCGGCCAGTCGGGGTCGAAGTCGGCGGGGTCGGCCGGTCCTTCGCCCTCTTCCGGCTCGGCGCCGCCGGTGATGTAGACCGAGCCCTCCGGCCGGACATAGATGCCGCTCGGGTCGACCAGCAGCGGCATGTCGTCATATTTTTCGCGCGCCTCGAAGACGAAGACATTGCGCTTGCGCGGCTCCACCGGCAGCGCCAGCCCGGCCATTGCTGCCACCTTGCCGGCATTCGGCCCGGCGGCGTTAACGACGGTGCCGGCCTCGAGCCGCTCGCCATTGTCGAGGGTCACACCGGCGACGCGCTTCCCCTGCCGCTCGATACCGGTCACCGACGCTGTGATGAAATCAATGTTCTTGCTTCGCAGTGCCTTGCGGAACAGCATCAGCATCGCGTGCGCGTCGAACCAGCCTTCGCCGCTGCGGCCATAGGCGCCGGCGGAAATGCCCTCGACCGACAGCCACGGAAAGCGGCGGACGAGCGCCTCGGCATCCTCGAGCACGATGTCGGCGCCCTCGGCCATCTGCGCTTCGTGGTTGGCCCGCAGGATCGGCAGCCCGTTCTCGCCGGCAAGGATGAGATAACCGCCTTCGCGAAAGCCGATATCGGCGTCCGCGCCAAACTCTTCCCTGAGCCGCCGGAACAGTTTCAGCGTGAATTGCGACAGCCGGATGTTTTCCGGGATCGAGAACTGCTGGCGGATTGAGGCGCAGGACAGCGTGGTCGCGGCGCGGGAAAATTGCGGGTCGCGCTCGACAAGCGCGATCGAGCCCGAAAACCCTTCCTCGCGCAGATAATAGGCGACCGAGGAGCCGACGATGGCTCCGCCGATGATGACGATGTCGTAATGCACCTTTTGGCCCTTCCGATCTGAACCGCCGAGTCACGCCGCCGGCAGGATGATCTCGAAGCGCGTGCCGCTCGCCGAGTCAACCAGCCGGATCGTGCCATCATGCGCTTTCAGGAGGGCCAGCACGATGCCGAGGCCCATGCCGGTGCCGCCGGAATCGCGGCGCGTGGTGAAGAACGGCTCGAAGATGCGGCCTCGGTTGCTGGGCGAGATGCCGGCGCCGTCGTCAGCGACCACGATGGTGGCCTTGCCGTCTGCTTTTGCGGCTGTGACCGATACCAGCGTCGTGCCGTGCCGCGCCGAATTGTCGATGAGATTGGCCAGCACGATCGCCGCGTTTTCGGCCGATATGCGCAGCCCGATCTCGGTGCCCGCCTCGACGCGCACCGCCAGCCTGTCGTCGGCCGGCAGCAGCGCCAGCGCAGCAGTGAGCGACGTGCTTTCGCCGCTGGGCTCGAGATTTTCGGCGCGCGCCAGGTCGAGCAGGCGGCGCACCAGCAGATTGAGCCGGCCGGCATCGGTGACGATATTGTCCGAAAACCGCCGCCGCTCGGCCTCGTCCATCGCGCTGCCTGAATCGCGCAGCAGTTCGGCGGCCCCCTGGATCGCCGTCAGCGGCGATTTGAGCTCGTGCGAGACGTGGGTGGCAAAGGTCTGGATGCCGTCGGAGCGTGCGTGCAGCTTTTCGGCCATGTCGAGGAAAGCAGCAGAGAGTTCACCCATTTCGCGCGTGCCGTGGTGATCGAGCGGCCTGATCGCCGCGCGGTCGCCGGCGGCGATGCGTTTCGTGCGTTCCATCAGCGCATAGATCGGACGGCTGACGGCGCGCAGGAAGACCAGCCCGATCAGCAGCGCGCCGCCGAGGATGGCGATTGCCGCCAGCGCCACCTTGCCGCGCTCGCCATAGAGATGCTTGACGATGTTGTTCGGCGTCCGCGACAGATAGACGACGCCGGCGACCTTGCCGGAGACCGCAACCGGCATGGCCACGAAGACGCGAACCTTGGTGCCGCGGCTGACCGAATAGAGCGGCGGCGACGGCTGGTCGGGAACCCGCAGCCTGAGCGCGCTGGCGTAGCGGCCGGCAAGCGCTGCGCGAACCTCGTCGACAGCGGCGAGCGACAGGCCGGCCTCCTCACGGCCGGCGATGACCACGCCTCTGGGATCGAGCAGCCGGAAGCCGGCGAGCGTGGTCTTCTGTGTCTCGGCAAGAATGCCCGACAGGCGTGCGCCGATTGCAGCGAAGGCGGGATCGGCGCTGGCCGCGGTGGCCGCGGGCCGGGTCGGCAGGATCCCGTCGGACGCAAGATCGAGGCGCGGTTCGATTGGCTGGTAGGGAGAGGCCCGATCGCTGGTGCTGGGTGAAGGCACGGGTGCGCCGAGCTTTTCCGGGGCAAGGCCGGCCTCACGGACCTCTTGCGCATAGATCGCGCCAAGGGCGGCGCCTTGGGCGATCAGCTCGGCCTCGGTCTGCCTGATCAGCTGGTTCTCGTAGAGCCGGAAGAAAAACAGGCCGGCCAGCGGCAGCGCCATCACCATGATCAGGATGGCAATGACGACCGTGGCAAGCCGTGGCCGCCATTTGCTGCCAATCAGTTCTTGGGCGCTCACGCGCCGCATCCGCCCAGCCGAAAACCGACGCCGTGCACGGTCTCGATCGCATCGACGCAGCCGACGGCCGCCAGCTTGGCGCGGATATTGCGGATGTGGCTGTCGACGGTGCGGTCTGCGACATGGATATTGGCCGCATAGGCGTTGGCCATCACCATGTCGCGGCCAAGCACATGCGCCGGCCGCGCCAAAAAGCCTTTCAGGATCGCGAATTCGATCGACGTCAGCGCCAGCGGCTTGCCGTCGAAGCTGGCTGTATGGCTTGCCGGAACCAGCAACAGTCTGCCATGCGAGAATTGCCGGTCGTCGGCTGGTTCCGGCGTGGGCCGAGCGCGGCGCAGAATGACGTTGACGCGGGCGACCAGCTCGCGCGGGCTGAACGGCTTGGTGACATAATCATCGCCGCCCATCTCCAGCCCGAGCACGCGGTCGATCTCTTCATCCCGCGCGGACAGGAACAGCACCGGCAGGTCGGATGTGTGGCGCAGCCGCCGGCACACTTCCAGCCCGTCCATTTCCGGCATGCCGATGTCGAGCACGACGAGATCGGGCGCATGGCGCTCTATCGCCTGCAAGGCAGCCGCGCCGTCCGGCACCGCCAGCGTTTTCATGCCGGCCTTTTCCAGCGCGAAGCAGATGATTTCGCGAATGTGCGGGTCGTCGTCGGCGACCAGTATGTGGTGCGGCATCAAATCAGCGGCCCGGCATGAAGGGTTCGGACATCGGAGGAACCACGAACGGGCCACGCCTGTCGAGGGCGCGGTTGAGCCGCCAGTCACGAAAGCTCCAGCCCCGCCAGTTCTCCTGGCCGGCGCGGAAGCGTGCTTCGTCCTGTGCATACCAGCCGGCGAGTTCGCGGATGGAGGCATCCTCCGCGGAAACCGTCCTGCTCTGGTGCTGGACGAAGCGATCGAGCGCCGGCAAGGCGCCGGGCCCGAGCGAGCGCAAGTACCAGACGTCGAGCTGGGTGCCTTGGCCGGTCATTTCGAAGCAATGGTCGACATTGTAGTTGGCGATCAGCGCGGCAAAGTTGATGAACGAGCAAGCATAGAGCGTCGCCGATAGCGTCAGAAGATTGGCGGCAAGCAGCCATTCGTTGGACTTTTCGCGCGCGATGCGGGCCATGATCAGGACAAGGCCCGCCGCCACCAGCCCCATCCAGACGAACGCAGCGACACGCCAATAGGTCAGCGCATAGATACTGATATAGAGATCGAGCCGCAGGATCGACGAGATCACCAGGAGGATGTTCTGCGCCACCCAGGCATAAACCAGCCGGCGGATGAGCGGATCGCCGGAGGTCGCGCTTCCCGGCCGCAGCGCCGCCAGCACGAAGCCGGCGGCCAGCAGCGCCGTGACGATCAGCGGATAGGCGCCGCGATGCGCGTAGGCGGCATAGGTCAGCCCGTCGGGAAGCGCGATGCCGCCCCACAGATAGGTGGCGTCGAGTGCGCTCTGCACCGCGAACAGGATGTTGAAGACGACGAGCGCGCGGAGGATAGCGGCCTTGCCGAAGACGATGTCTTCGATCGTGGGACTTATGGCTGGCCTCGTCGGTGTGCTGGCAGGCGTTCCCAACCGGGGAATATGCCGGAGAAGCCGCGGCAGGCGCGGCCGCAGAAAGGCCCATACGCCGGCGAGCGCGAATAGCCAGAAGGCAAGACGCGGCAACTGCATGAGGTTGAGCAGGGCGAAGAGATCAATCAGCGAAAACCAGTATTCGATGACGGGATTGGCGGCGCCGAACAGCGCGAGGAACACTGCGCCGAGGCCCAGCGGCATGACCCAGACGGCGATCGCCGCAAGGCGCACGCGCCGCCGGCCAAGCCGCCGCGCCGCCGTGCGCCAGCGGAAGAAATCAAGAACGAGCCGAAATGGCGTTGCAACCAGGAACAGCGAGAGTTGGCCGGCAATACGGGCAAGGCCGCGCCGCAACCGTCCGGCCAGTGAAAGCGCGAAGATGGCCAGCCCCGCCAGCGCGATCGAGACGGACAGTGCGCTGACATTTTCCACAAGCGGCAGCAGCGCCATGAGCAGCGCAACCGGCTTGAACCAGAATTTGCCATCGTTGAAGGAGCCGAGAGGATGGAGAGCCATGCTCGCCGCGGCAATCGCAACGCCGAACAGGAAAAGCGTGATGCCCGCCGGTTGGCCATAGAAGAAAAAATCGGCCAGCGCGACGAGCAGGACGGCAACGCCGAAGCGGTTGCAATAGCTCGGCGCCGCCGGGAGGAATACTATCATGATCGGGCTTTCTCGGCGGCTTTGATGCGGCCGGTGGGCGGGGATTTCCGGACGAAAGGGAGGAGGTTTACCGAAGTCCGGGGCGGATCGACGAGCCACCAGCTTTCGCGGCGAAGCCGGTACGGCAGGGACCAACGGGAGTTCGTTTGCTCTTGCATGCCGCCCTTGTCGCATCCGGTCGGGTGGCAAGCGGGGCGGAGACGAGGAGATTTTCCGAAGTTGCGTGCAGTTTTTATGCACGGCTTGCCTCGGCCGGCTGCAGACGGCATAGATCGGAGATGACCACCGAAAGCTACCGCCCGCGCCGCTCGGTGCTTTACGTCCCGGCTTCGAACGACAAGGCGCTGGCCAAGATCCAATCGCTGGCCTGCGATACCGTCGTCATCGATCTCGAGGACGCCGTCGCCCCGGCCGACAAGCCTTCCGCGCGCGAAAAGCTGGTGGCGATTTTCGCCGGCCATTCCAACCGGCGCTGCGAGATGGTCGTGCGCATCAATGCGCTGTCGAGCGAGTGGGGCGGCGCCGACCTGCTGGCCGCGGCAAAATGCTCGCCCGACGCCATCCTGCTGCCCAAGGTCGACACGCCGCGCGACATTCTCGAGGCCGGCGACGTGCTCGACGACAATTTTATCGCCGACGAAGTCAAGCTATGGGCGATGATCGAGACGCCCAAGGCGCTGCTCAACATCGGGCCGATTGCCGAGCTCGGCCGCGATCCGGGCTCTCGCCTGGTTTGTTTCGTTGCCGGAACGAACGACCTGGTCAAGGACACCGGCATTCTCGCCACGCCCGACCGGCGTTATCTCGTTCCATGGCTGATGCAGATGGTGCTCGCCGCGCGCGCCGGCGGCCTCGACCTGCTCGATGGCGTCTTCAATGATTTTCGCGATATGGACGGGTTTGCGCGCGAGTGCACGGAAGCGGCCGCCATGGGTTTTGACGGCAAGTCGCTGATCCATCCGGCTCAGATCGAAGCCGCGAACCGCGCCTTTGCACCGTCGCCCGAAGCAATAGCCGAAGCGCGCGCGGTCAAGGATGCCTTCGCGCTCGCCCAAAATACCGGTAGGGCGGTAGTTGCGCTGAACGGCAAGATGGTCGAGCGGCTGCATCTGGCGCAGGCCGAAAAACTGCTGGCGAAGGCCGCCGCTGTTCGCGCATGACTAACGCAACTGACGACAGGATTGAAGAATGAAACTCTACCGTTTTCTGTCCGGTCCGGACGATTCCAGCTTCTGCCACAAGGTGACGGCGGCGTTGAACAAGGGCTGGCACCTGTTCGGCTCGCCGACCTATGCCTATGACCAGGAAGCCAAGACCATGCGCTGCGGCCAGGCCGTGGTGAAGGACATCGAGGGCCAGGAATACGGCCCCGACACCAAGCTCAGCGACTGGTAGGGAGGTTCGCTGAAGCGCTCGTCCTTCGTCATCCTAGGGCGTAGCAGTCGCGAAGCGACGTCGCGGAGTACCCTAGGACCCATGCCGTTACCTCTGCCGAAGGGCACGGCGGATCAGGATTAGTGTGAGCTACCACCGATCGGGATAGCCCCGTTACCCAGAACGGGATGATGAGCGGTCGGTTCTGCGCCGCCGGCGCACTGCATCACTATCACGGCATGGATCCTGGGGTCTGCGCCGCGTCGCTTCGCTCCTTGCTCCGCCCCAGGATGACGAGGAGCGGGGTCGCTCACTCTGCTGCTTCCTCGATCTTCTCCATGTCGTCGTCCGACAGGCCGAAATGGTGGCCGATCTCGTGGATCAGCACGTGGGTGACGATGTCGCCCAGCGTTTCCTCGTTCTCGGCCCAGTAGTCGAGGATGGCGCGACGATAGAGGGTGATGCGGTTCGGCCCCTCGCCGGTCTGCGGATTCCAGCGCTCGGCGATGCCGCGCCCCTCGAACAGGCCGAGCAGGTCGAAGGGCGTTTCCAGCGAAAGGTCGTCCATGATCTCGTCGGTCGGGAATTCGGCGATCTGAATGACGATCTCGCCGGTCAACTTGCGAAAGTCCTCCGGCAGATGGGCATAGGCCTCCAGCGCCAGGAGCTCGATTTCCTCCATCGTTGGCGAAAGCTGGTCGTGCCAGATGCGTGTTTGGTAGATGCGAGCCATGCTTTGTCCTTTGATCCCGGCATATAGGCTTTCAGGCCGGACTCGGCAAATGGTCGGGCTGGAGTGCCCGTGCCATGCCCCCACTACAGGAATAAATTCCCCATGACTCCGCTTGACTCTTCGGGCGACCTCTGGAATCCTAGAGAACATAACAGGAACAAGTGTGAGTGGAAGCTGACCGTCATGGCGACAAGCGCCGTGGCGCGGGAGACTGTTTTTGCCCTGCGCCGCCAGATCGCGAAGATCGAAGGGACCTTGCCCGAGCGCCTGGAGGCGCCGGCCAGTTCGTCGTTTGACGCGGATGTCCCTCGTCAGAGTCTGACACCCTCTCGGCATCCGACACCCGCTCGGAATCTGACCATTGTCCGGCGCGGCCTTGCCGTGGCGCCGCCCGATGCGTTTTTGCGCACCGGCGCCGAGCGCCTCGATGCCGCGCTGAGCGGCGGCCTGCCGAAGGCGGCGGTGAGCGAGTTTCATGGCGCCGCGACCCGCGATGCCGGGGCCGTTGCCGGTTTTGCCTTGTCGCTCGTCAGCCTGATCCTCAGCCAGGGGCCGCAATTGCCGGTGCTGTGGATCGGCACATCCGAGGTTTTCCGCGAGGCCGGCTTTCCCTATGCCAGGGGGCTTCACGCCTTCTTCGGCATCGAGCCGGAGCAATTGCTGTTTTCCGAGGCGCCAAGGCTGCTCGATGCGCTGTGGATCGCCGAGGAGGCTGCCCGGATGACGGCGCTGGCCGCCGTCATCCTCGAAATCCGCGGCAGCCCGCAGCGGCTTGACCTCACCGCGACGCGGCGGCTGCACGCCCGCGCGCAGAGTGCGGGCCGGCCGCTGTTCCTGCTGCGCCAGGCCGGCGAGCCCGAACCGACGGCAGCGCCCGTCCGCCTCATCCTGTCGGCGGCACCGGCGGCAACGCGTAAGACGCTTGCCGGGCCGCTCGCCGGCTCGATCGGCCGGCCCGCCTTCACCGTCGCCATCGGCAAGAGCCGCACGGCCTTGCCCGGAAAATTCACACTGGAGTGGAACCCCGATGAACGCATATTCGAAGAAAGACGGGGCGAGCAAGGAAGGTCTCAGGAATGGGCCCCAGAACGGCCAAAGAATCCTATCCTTGTGGTTTCCGCATCTCGCCGCCGAGAGGATCCTGCGGCAGCGTCTGGGGCGGTCCTGGCGTTCCCGGCCGTCGGATCACCTGCCGCTGGTGATCAGCCATCGCCAAGGGAACACCCAGCGCATCGCCGCCCTCGACGAACGGGCCGAGGCGCTTAATCTGAAGCGCGGCATGGGCATAGCCGACGCACGCGCCATGCATCCCTCGATCGACATCGTGGAGGCCGATCCGGAGGCCGACCGGCGCCTGCTCGAAGGCCTCGCCGACTGGTGCGACCGCTACACCCCGCTGGTGGCGCTTGACGGGACCGACGGCCTCTATCTCGACGTCACCGGCTGCACCCATCTTTTCGGCGGCGAACGCTCGATGCTGGATGATATCCTGTCGCGTTTTTTCCATCAGGGCTTCGATGTCCGCGCCGGGCTTGCCGCCACGCCTGGTGCTGCCTGGGCGGCGGCGCGGTTTGCTGGCGACCGCATCGTGCCCGATGGTGGGGAGGAAGCGCTTCTCGCGCCCTTGCCGCTGGCGGCGCTGCGCATCGACCCGGAGGTACGCGCCAGCCTCGAAAGCGTCGGCCTGCGCACGGCGGGCGCCGTCATGGCGGCACCGCGCGCGCCGCTGGCCCGCCGCTTCGGCGCATCGCTGCTCTTGCGCCTCGACCAGGCGCTTGGCCGCCTCGAGGAGGCCGTGTCGCCGCGCCTGCCGGTGGCACCGCTTTCGGTCGAGCGTCACCTTGCCGAGCCGATCATGCTGACCGAGGACATCGAGCGGCTGACCGGCATGCTGGCGACCACCTTGAAGAGCGACCTCGAGCGTCGCGGCGAGGGCGCAAGGCGGCTGGCGCTGCTGCTTTTCCGCGTCGATGGCGGCGTCAGCCGCATCGCCGTCGGCACCTCGCGGCCTCTGCGCGAGCCGCGGCTGATCCAGAAATTGTTCCACGAAAGGCTTGCCGCGCTCGAACAGGATATCGACGCCGGCTATGGCTTCGATCTCGTGCGCCTTTCGGTGCTGACCGCCGCCGCCTTCGACATGCAGCAGGCCGACCTTGCCGGCGAGACGAGCGACGACGGTGCCGATATCGCGCTTTTTGCCGACCGCATTCGCGCCCGGCTCGGCGAAGGCGCGGTCTTGAAGCCGGTCGCCGTCGAGAGCCATTTGCCGGAGCGCGCCGTCGCCACCCTTCCCTTCACGGAGGCGCCGCAGAGAAGCTCGCCGCCGAAGCAGCCGGACAAGGCGAAGGACGCTCCCACGACCGTCTTCCAGCCGGAACGGCCGATCCGGCTTTTCCGTTCGCCCGAGCCGATCGAGGTGCCGGCCACCGAAATGCCGGAAGGCCCGCCTTTGAACTTCCGCTGGCGGCGCGCGCTCTATCGGGTCGCGCGCGCCGAAGGGCCGGAGCGCATCGCGCCGGAATGGTGGCGAGGGGCGGCGGGACGAGAAGATGCCCCGACCCGGGATTATTTCCGCATCGAGGATGCCGACGGCCGCCGTTACTGGCTCTATCGCCAGGGGCTTTACGGCGCCTCGCAGCCCTCGCCGCGCTGGTTCATGCATGGGATCTTCGCATGAATGCGCTGACGGCCAACCCCTATGCCGAATTCGGCATCCAGTCGAACTTCTCGTTTCTGCGCGGTGCCTCGAAACCGGAGGAGCTGGTGGTCGCGGCAAAATTCCTGGGGTTTTCGGGGATCGGTCTCGCCGACCGCAACACGGTGGCGGGCGTGGTGCGCGCCTGGCAGCAGGCCAAGGTGGAGGGTGTTTCCTATCATCCCGGCTGCCGCCTGGTTTTTTGCGACGGCACGCCGGACATCCTCGCCTACCCGCAGGATCGCAAGGGTTGGGGTCATCTCTGCCGCATGCTGACGCAGGCCAATCTGCGTGACGAGAACGAAAAAGGGGCGACGCTCCTCAAACAGAGCGATCTTCTCGAATGGGGCGATCTCCTGTCGCTCGCCATACTGCCAGATGTGTCGGCGGACGCGGAAACCAGCCTCGCACTCCTTAGCCGGCTCAGGGATCGTTTCGGTGAAAACCTGCGGCTTGCGGTTTCGCCGGATTACCGCGGCAACGACCGCTTCCGTATCGAGCAGGCGGCGGCGATGGCGGATCTGGCCGGCATCCCGTTGATGGCGACCAACGATGTTCTCTACCATACGTCGGAACGGCGCCCGCTGCAGGACGTGCTGACGGCGATCCGCCTCAATGTGCCCGTCGCCGAGGTGGGGCTGGAGCTGGCGGCCAATGCCGAGCGTCACTTAAAGCCGCCGCTGGAGATGGCACGGCTTTTCCGCAGGCATCCGCAAGCGCTGGCGGAAACGCTGCGTTTTGCCGGCGAGCTGACCTTCTCGCTCAGTGACCTGCAATACAACTATCCCGACGAGCCGACGGAATCGGGTCTTGGGCCGCAGGCCGAACTGGAAAGGCTGGCCAAGGAGGGAGCCGCCATCCGCTACCCCTCGGGCGTGCCCGCTTTTGTGACGCAGCGCATCGAGGAGGAGCTCGCTCTGATCGAGCGTCTGAACTACGCGCGCTATTTCCTGACTGTCCACGACATCGTCAAATTCGCCCGCAGCCAGAACATTCTCTGCCAGGGGCGCGGCTCTGCCGCCAACTCGATCGTCTGCTTCTGCATTGGCATCACCGAAGTCGGCCCGGACAAGATCGAAACGCTTTTCGAGCGCTTCATTTCCGAGGAAAGAAACGAGCCGCCCGACATCGACGTCGATTTCGAGCATGAAAAGCGCGAGGAGGTCATCCAGTACATCTATTCCAAATACAGCACCAAGCGCACCGCGCTGGCCGCCGCCGTCGTCAGCTACCGGGGCCGCTCGGCGATGCGGGAAGTGGCCAAGGCGATGGGCCTGTCGGACGACGTCCGGGGCGCGCTGTCCAGTTCGATCTGGGGCTGGTCGACCTCGGAGCTCGGCGAAAAGGAGACAAAGGCCGGCGGCCTCGATCGGACCGATCCATCGACAAGGCATGTGATAGAATGCGCCAACGAGATCATGGGCTTTCCCCGTCATTTGTCGCAGCATGTCGGCGGTTTTGTCATCACCCGGGACCGGCTCGACGAGATCGTGCCCATCGTCAAGACGGCGATGGACGAGCGCAAGATGGTCGAGTGGGACAAGGACGATCTCGACGCGGTGAAAATCCTTAAAGTGGACGTGCTGGCGCTCGGCATGCTGACCTGCCTGCAGCGCGCCTTCACCCTGCTCCAGGATCATTATCCGCAGGCGCGGGACGCGTACGGCCTGCCCTATGTGCTGGCCACTCTGCCTGCCGAGGACAGGCATGTCTACGACATGATCTGCCGTGCCGACACGATCGGCGTCTTCCAGATCGAATCGCGCGCGCAAATGTCGATGCTGCCGCGGCTGCGGCCGAAAAGCTTTTACGACCTCGTCATCGAGGTGGCGATCGTGCGGCCCGGCCCGATCCAAGGCGACATGGTCCACCCTTATCTGCGCCGCCGGCAAGGCAAGGAAAAACCCGAATATCCCAAGCCGGAACTGGAAAAAATACTCGGCAGGACGCTGGGCGTGCCGCTGTTCCAGGAGCAGGCGATGAAGATCGCCATCGTTGCTGGCGGCTTCAGGCCGGGCGAGGCCGATGAACTGCGCCGCGCCATGGCGACATTCAAGCGCACCGGCACGATCGGCAATTACCGCAAGAGAATGGTCGACGGCATGGTCGCCAAGGGCTACGAAAAAGACTTCGCCGAGCGCTGCTTCAAGCAGATCGAGGGTTTTGGCGAATACGGCTTTCCCGAGAGCCACGCCGCTTCCTTCGCCCTGCTGGTCTATGCCTCCTGCTGGTTCAAGACCTTCTATCCCGACGTGTTCTGCGCCGCGATCCTGAATTCCCAGCCGATGGGGTTTTACCAGCCGGCCCAGCTTGTCCGCGACGCGCATGACCACGGCGTCGAGATCCGCGAGGTCGACGTCAATTTTTCCGGCTGGGATTGCGCCTTGGAGAAATCGCCTTTCGATCCAGATCGTATCCTTGACCGCCATGCCCAGATGCGCGGCGTCATCCGGACCAGCCATGCCGTCCGGCTCGGCTTTCGCCAGGTCAAGGGCCTGTCGAAGGAGCGCATGGAAGCGTTTGTGTCGAGGCGCGGCGCCGGCTATGCATCCATACGCGACGTCTGGCTGCGCTCGGGCCTCAACGTCGACGAGATCGAAAAACTGGCGCAGGCCGACGCTTTCCGGTCGCTTGGATTGAACCGTCGCGACGCTCTATGGGCGGTCCGCGCGCTCGACGGCAAGAGTGCCGCCGAAAAGCTGCCGCTGTTCGACCAGCCGGCGATCCGCTTGCGCGATCTGGAGCCTGCAACCAGGCTCCCGACAATGCCGCTCGGCGAGCACGTCGTCCTCGACTACCGCTCGCTTGGCCTGTCGCTGAAGGCGCACCCGGTCGCCTTCCTGCGTCAAAGGCTGGATCGTTCCGGCGTCACGCCCAATGTGCGGCTCGGCCAGGTGCGGGACGGCCGGCGCGTTTCGGTCGCCGGCCTCGTGCTGGTGCGGCAGCGGCCGGGCAATGGCAAGGCGATTTTCCTGACGCTGGAAGACGAGAATGCGGTCGCCAACATCATTTTCTGGGAAAGGACTTTTGACCGCTTCCGCCCCATCGTCATGGGCGCGCGTCTCATCCGCGTCACCGGCAAGCTGCAATCGGAATCGGACGTCATCCATATCGTCGCCGAGAAGGTCGAGGATCTGACGCCGTGGCTGTCGGTGCTGCTTGAGCAGGCAAGGCCGGCGGACAGACTGTCGAGCAGTGCAGACGAGGCTCAGCCCGGCAGCATCGCGCAAACGGAACTATTGGGAAAGGCAGAGAAGGTCATGCCCAAAGGGCGCAATTTTCAATAGAGGCGCGAACGATCGCGACGGAGCGGCTCTGAACCGCAGCACTCAGGGCGTTCCACCCAGGCGCGGCGGCGGTGGCATGGCATCATCTATGGTGATGACACGCGCTTCCGATGGCAGCATGATCGGAATGCCGTCCCGCACCGGATAGGCAAGCTTTGCCACCCGCGAGATAAGCTCGCCGCGCTCCGGATCCCAGGCAAGCGGCCCCTTGGTCAGCGGGCAGGCCAAGAGTTCCAGCAGCTTGGGGTCGACAGTCCTGTTCCCGTCACGTCCATCCGCCATTTGGTTTGTCCTTCCACAGGGCAATCGGGTTAAGGTTTCGAGCGCGAACTTACTTCTCCCCTTGTGGGAGAAGGTGGCCGGCCGAAGCTCGGTCGGATGAGGGGTGTTCCAGCTTGGCACCGACGACACTCCGTCCAGCACCCCTCAACCGTCTTGGCGCTGCGCGCCAATCCACCTTCTCCCACAAGGGGAGAAGGCAAGAACCTACTGCAAACTCGAACCGAAATCCTCATTGTCGCGCGCCAGCGCCATTTCGGTGATGGCGATCAGGGTCTCGGCGCGTGTCTTCAGATCGGCCGCTTCGAGCAGCGCCTGTTTCTCGGCCGGCCCGTAGGGCGCCATCATCGACAGTGCGTTGACCAGCATGGCGTTTTCGGCGCGGCTGACGCTTTCCCAGTCGGCCTCCAGATCGTTAGCCTGCAGATAGGCGCGAAACGCTTTGAGCAGCGCCGGCCGGTCGATCTCGGCGTCTGCCTGCTCCTCGTCGAGATCGGCGAGAAAGGGTGCCAACCGGCACTGCCGGAACGGTGTTTTGACCGTGAGCTCCTGGACAATACGGAACCGGCACACGCCCTGCAGCGAAATCAGGTAACGGCCGTCGCCGCTCTCGGACAGCGCAATGATGCGCCCGGCGCAGCCGACATTGCAGAGCTCCGGCTCGCCGTCGGGACGCAGCGCACCGTTAAGGCTGGGCTGGATCATGCCGATCAGCCGCGGCCCGGCGATCGCCTCGTCGACCATCTGCAGATAGCGCGGCTCGAAGATGTTGAGCGGCATGCGGCCTCCCGGCAGCAGCAATGCGCCCTCAAGCGGAAAGATCGGCATGGTCGACGGTAAGTCCGCAGCGAGCCGGTAATGCGCGTTTCCCGCCTGCACCTCAATCCTCCGATCGCTTTGTCAGGAAGCGCACCAAATCCGTCTCCTCCCGGCCGGCACAAGGCGCAACACCGGAAACCTGAAATCGAACGCCGTCCGAAAACCTAATCTGGCGCAGCCGCGGCCCACCGCAAGCCCGCGCGACAAAACAGTCTGCGCCGGCTCAGGAAAACAGCAGCGACGACAGTTTGCGCCGTGCCGACAGCGTTGCTTCGTCGGTCATGCCCCATGCCTCGAAGAGCTGCAGCAACTGGGTTCTGGCGCCGTCGTCGTTCCACGAGCGATCGGCCTTGATGATCGCCAGCAGATTGTCGGCCGCCGCCATGCGATCACCCTTGGCGTTCTGGATCATGGCAAGCTCGAACCGTGCCTGGTGATCCCCGGGATTTTCGGCCAGCCGCCGTTCCAGTTCCGCCGGATTGCCGAGCACTGCTGCTTGCGCGGCGAGCGCCATCTTGGCCCGCAGCGCGGCGAGTTGGGGCGCATCCTTCTTTGCTTCCGGCGCCCGCGCCAGCACCGCCTCGGCACCTTCGGCATCGCCGGCCTCGAACAGCAGATCGCCCAAGCCAGCGATCGCCTCGATCGTCTCCGGCGCCTGTTCCAGGATGGCATCGTAAATGTCGGCCGCCGTCTGCACGTCCCCGGCGTCGCGCGCTTCGGCGGCCGCGGCCAGCGCCTCGGCAACTTGCGGCGCACCGCCGTTCTTGCCGCCGACCTTCTGGATGAATTGCGTGATCTGACTCTCGGGAATGGCGCCCATGAAGCCGTCGACCGGCTGGCCGTCCTTGAAGGCAATGACCGCCGGTATCGACTGGATGCCAAGCTGGCCGGCGATCGATGGATGGTCGTCGATATTCATCTTGACCAGCTTGACCTTGCCACCGGCGGCTTTCACCGCCTTCTCCAGCAGCGGCGTCAATTGCTTGCAAGGGCCGCACCACGGCGCCCAGAAATCGACCAGCACCGGCTGGTGACGCGATTCCTGGATCACGTCGGCGGCAAATCCAGCGGTCGTTGTGTCCTTGATGACGTCGGCCGGCGCCTCCGCAAGCGCGACCTTCTCACGCGCGGCATCGGTGCCGCCATATTGCACGGTGGTGGCATACCGGCCGCCATTGCTGCCAAATGGGCCGCCAAAGGGGTTGCTATCACTCATCTCGTCGCCTTTCGGTCGCGCCGCCGGCCAAGGGACGGGCGCAACATCCTTCTTTAGAACCCGGTTTCAGTCACCCATGTGGCGATCATGCCGAGACTTTCAAGATAACAGCATCATGTCCGGTTGCCTCGACGAATTTGACCAGGTCCGCGGCAGCGATGGAAGTCGTCGCTTCGTTGGTCAGCGGGTGGGCATTGACCAACGCATGGCTCATCAGCTCCTCGTCCAACACGACCTTGATCCTTCGCTCGGTGTCGTTGATCAGCCCGAACACCGTGACCGCGCCCGGGACGACGCCGAGAAGCTCCATCAGCATCTCCGGCCGGCCGAAGGACACGCGCCCGGCAGCGCCGATCAGATGGTGTATATGCTTGAGATCGACCATCGCCTCCTCGCCGACGCTGACCAGGAAGAAATTGTCCTTCTTGTCCTTGAGGAACAGGTTCTTGGTATGGCCGCCGGCAATCTCGCCGCGCAGCGCCTGCGAATCGGCGACCGTGAACAGCGGCGGATGCCGCCGCGTCGATACCTCGATCCCGAGTCCGGCGAGAAAGGCGAAAAGTTCGGCTTCGGTCTTCGGCATGGGTCTTTCTTCTGATGGCCCGCTTTCAACTGCTTGTTCGACTAACGCCGTTTACGGCCAATGATGCGGCCAAGACAAGCCCGTCGCGCAACGCGGGGGCGATTGCCTTGCGACGTCTCGCAGGAGGCTTGTCCGCATTGCCGACGAAGCAAAAAGCCTGCGAATTCCCTGTTGCAATCGCCGCGCTCTTCAGCCATATAGGCGCGGCTTGCGGCCCAAAAGCCGCGCGAGCGGGTGTAGCTCAGGGGTAGAGCACAACCTTGCCAAGGTTGGGGTCGAGCGTTCGAATCGCTTCACCCGCTCCAGTTTCCTTGAGGGGAACCAAGCGATTAAGAGGCGCCTTTCGGGGCGCCTTTTGCTTACGTGGCGAAAAGAGTGTCCCTGCCATGGGCGATGCGCGGAAAGCCGCGCTGTGACCAGCAGGTGTCGCAGCTCTTCTATTCCGTTGTGCTGGCTTTTTTTCTGCGCCGAATAGTGTGCGACTGCGCGACGGCCATTTTCAACTCGGGCGTGATCTCCAACGGTGCATTCTCTGCCCCATGTTGGTTCTGTAGCCCCTGGACCTGGACGGTCGGAAATGGGAGTTCGATGCCCTGCTCCTTGAAGACCTGGCGGAGGCGTACATAGAATTTGCGTTTCATACCGAAGGCACCTCCCGGCTTGGTTGTGGCCTTGACCCTCAATACGATGCCGTATTCGCCGAACTCCTGTACGCCCTGCATCTTGATCGGGTCGAGCACCCAGTGTTTGAACTCGGGATCTTCCGCCAGTTCGAGGCCGATCCGCTTGATCAGCTTGCGAGCGAAGTCGATATCGGTGTCATAACCAACGGTGATGTTGAATTTGTCGATAACCCAGTCACGGCTCTGGTTCTGGACTGCCCCGAGTTCACCGAAAGGTATTGTGAACAGCGGACCACGATGGTGGCGCAGCTTCACCGAGCGCAGCGAAAAGCTTTCCACAGTACCCTTGTAATTGCCCGATGAAATGTATTCGCCAACACGGAACGCATCATCGAGCAGAAAAAACACGCCTGAAATGACGTCCTTGACAATGGTTTGTGCCCCAAAGCCCACGGCGACGCCGACGACGCCAGCGCCGGCGATCAATGGGCCGATCTGGATACCCAGCGAGGCGAGCATCATAAGCACCGCCATCACGATGATCGATGCGAGCAGAATATTCTGGAGGATCGGCAAGAGCGTATGCAGCCGTGCCTGCTGCGGATCGAGGATCGGGACGTCGTCGTCGCTGATCACAGGGTGCGGTGTTTCGATGCCCAGCTTTCGTTCGATCAAAGCTTTGATGATCGACCAGCCGAAGTCGGCGGCGAGGGCAATGACCACGACATTGATCAAGCCGCGCAATATGAATGTTGTCGTCGTATCGCTGTCCCGCATGGATTGCATGTCCAGACCCCAGACACGTGCGAGAAGGTAAGCCGCCGCCAGGATGAAAATCATTCGGATTCCGCGATCGATGACAGCGATCGTCACCGCCGGGATCGTGGGCCGGCCGACATCTTCCGAACCTGGCCGCAGAACGAAATTGACCCCGCGCTGCGTCACCACGATTGCCAAAGGCAGGAAGAATGCGGCGAAGGTGAACCAGAAGTATGTATAAAGGCCGGCGATACGCTGCAGGAACAGGACGACGAAATAAGCAGCCAATAGCCATGTCGCTTCCGTGTGACCGATGTGGCGCGCACCGTCTCGCTGCGTTCTTGGCCGACGCCAAATGGCGAGCAGCAGGAGCAGCAGCAGCACGAAATCGGCGCCCAGTGACAGGACCATCATTCCGTCCTGATCGATGCCGAGACCTGGCAAGAGGATAAACGCGGCGCCGAAGAAGGCGAAGACGCCGACGATCCGGGGTAGCCAATAGGACCAATGGTCAGCCGCTTCGTTGGTGATCGGCAAAGCACGAACCTCGACGGCGTTCTCGACGTTCATGAAGGAAGGGACGAGCGTGGCCATGACGTACATGCGCACACCCCATGTAACGACTGCCGCCATCAGAAATGTCAGTACAATCTCGCGGATAAGCATCGGCCAGTCGAACAACATGAACGCGCCGGCGCTGCCCAGTGCGAAAGAGACTATCAGCATGCTGGAATAAAGCAGGCGGCCACCAATCTTCTTGGCTCGCCCAACGGGCGTATCCTTCGGTTGCGCGATAATCCAAAGACGAAATGGACGGGTGAGCTTGAACGTTGCCCAAGTGAGTGCCAGGCCGGCAGCAATGAACATTGCAATCAGCACAAATACGCCGGCGGGCCCCCTGCTGGACATATCCTCCATCGTCTCTGCCCGAACGCGCGCGAACTGGCCTGGCAGCAAGGGCAAAGTTCGCACGATTCTTTCGATATGATGCCTGATCCCATCGAGCGTCGAGGATGCCATCGTATTCATCTGGCCTGGTGCGGCCACGGCGCCGGACGATGCGTCGGTCGGCGAAGCCCCTCTCTCGGCGGGCGCTCCCGTTGACCCGGCGTCCTGATTTCGCTGTTCGGCCACCCAGGCCTTCACTGACGGATCGTCGAGAAGCTCGAACAATTGTTTGACCCTTTCAGGCGGGACGGTCGCCGGCGCCTGCGCTTGCGCCTGACCAGCCAACAAAAGGGCGATCCCAAAGACGAGCGGCCTGGCAATCAGGGCAAACATCGCAGTCAGGTCTCCGAGACGCCGCGCCGGGCGCGCCAGGTTCCTGGCTCCCAATCGTCGAGTCATGAGTGGCATCGTGCTGTTAACCTTCCGATCAGATCGGCGAGCAACGACATCTATGTCCGTTGTTGCCCTACCTTGAAGAAACCGATGTTGCGGTGCAAGACGTCATCGTTCCGAGCCAGACCGCTGTGCCGGGTACGTGGCGGTGTTTATTTAGCCGCCGGGGGCAGGGCATTCCGACCTCGGCCCAGGCCTCCGGCCGTTCTATGAACTGGGCATCGACGTTAAATCTCAGGAACTGATTTCCTGAGATGACCAGGACAGACCTTTGGCGGTCACTCGGTGGTCAACTGCTTCGCGCACCGCTGCGGACATTCGAAACCATGATGTTGCTTGAGATGCAATGCGCTTCCGGGTCGGCACTGCCATGCGGCAAATCAGGCCGGGAGCCGCCACATTCGCACACGACCTGTACCACGCAATTCCGTTTCCTGGAGTGGGTCGCAAGCAAAATTTGGTCCAAGCAGTTGATGAGTTGCATCCGAAATGCGGATTTCATCGGGCTCCGCGGACGTTTGGATACGTGCGGCGAGATTAACGGTGTCGCCCCATAGGTCATAGGCAAACCGCCTTTTGCCTATGACGCCCGCCACGATTGGTCCTGAGTGAATTCCAATTCTGAGTCTTATCGGTTCTCCTGCGAAGCGTTCGCGCTTAACCGCCTTCCGCAGTTCAAGTGCATAGTGCGCAAGGGCTTCCGCATGATCGGATCGCGCGGTGGGCAGGCCAGCGACCACCATCACACAATCGCCGATTGTCTTGATCTTTTCGCAGCCGTATCGCTCCGAGAGCAGATCCGCCGCCTTGAAGAAGTAATTTAAAATAGCGAGCGTCGTCACGGCTCCGACGCTCCGCGCTCTTTCCGTAAAGCCGACGATGTCGGCAAAAAGCACACTCACCTCCGCATGGTTGTCTGCAATTTGTTCGTGCGCTTTTAGCCGCTCCGCGATCGACGCCGGAAGAATGTTGAGGAGTAGGGCTTCGGCGCGCTGGTATTCACGCGACAATCCCTCTTGGCTCGCCCTCAACGCCTCGTTTGTCGATTGTAATTTCTCGTTGAGTTGACGCTCCCTCTCTTGCAGAAGCGTCATTTCATAAGCCTTCTGTTGAAGCCGCTGCCTATTGTCGCGTTCGGCAGTGGCGTCAAGAAAGAGCAGCCACACGCAGGCATTGTCAGCAAAAAGATGGAGGTCCGCGACACGCCCGCTGGGCAGTTCGACCATGGCCATATCATATGGAAGCTCCGGGCAGGGCAACAAACCTTCCATGAATTCAAGCTGCTCGGCAACAGGCTTACCTATGCGAACTGACGAGAGTCCGTAATGGTTAACGTTACCGCCCTTCGCAGCTATGCAAAGCTGGGCGTCGATTTTCAGATATGCGACCGAGCGCTCGTTGTAGAAGAAATCGTAAATCCAGCTTTTAACTTCTCTTGGCAAGACATTCATGGTTTATTTGCTAACCATCGAAGCAAGTTGACGAAACGCATCATCAACATGTTCGCCCGAAAGCGCACTTGTTAGATAGATTTGCCATCCAAGTTGCCTCAGTTCGTCAATTTCACTATCCGATATTGCCCACCGATCGGCCAGATCGGATTTGTTGAACAGCAATACAAACGGCATAGCGCCGAATTCAGCCTCGGCCCGCTCGCGCAACGTGAGCGCAACGGCAAGAGTAGCAGCGCGTGTTCCATCGACGACAAGCACGAGCCCACTCGCACCTCGCACATAGCTGACGCGGAATGAGCCGATATCGTCTTCGCCGGCCAAATCCCACAAAATCAGATCCACGGTTTTGTCCGGGAATGCGACACTCTTCTTGTCGATTTTCACTCCCACCGTGGTCAAGTAGGTTTCTGAAAAGATGCTTTGCACAAACCTGCGAACCAGACTCGTCTTTCCGACAGCGAACCCGCCCAACATGCAGATCTTCTTTTGCAATATCCTGGGCTCCGCCTAGTGGAAGTTTACCGTAACCGAAACTCTGCGGTTGGCGGAGTTCCCGGTTCGGCTATTTTCAATCTCCGCTGGCTCAAAGGTGCCCGCGCCGCGAACCAAGAGCAACTCCGGATCGACGCCGCGCTTCTTGAGAAGCGCACGAACTGTCTCCGCGCGCGCGGCGCTGATCGACAACTTGGCCGTTTCACGGCCCGTCTCGTCCGAATGGCCGGTCAACATGAACTGTGCTGTTACGCCTGCCTTGCGGGCGTCCTCGGCCAATTCCTTCAACTGATTCGCCAATTTGTCGAGAACCGGCAGTTGCTCTGGTCCCGGTACAGCCTTGCCAGAATCGAAGAAAATGTTGACCGCTTGAATAGCCTCCCTCAAATGAGTGAGTTGCGGAGGGGTCAACTCACGCAGCTCGGAGAGTTCTAGAGAGAGTCCGTCCGCGGACAGCTGTTGGGCGGCGACCCGCGCCCGATCTATCCAGGCGGCAGGAGCTTCACCCTGGGCAACGATGCGATCCTTGATGATCGAAAGCCGTACTGAATCCGGCGGAGTCAGCGACGCCATCAGCCGCTTCACCACGAACTTCGGATCAAGGCTTTGATAGAATTGCCACTGTGAATGAACGCGAGCAGGATCGACCCCTGTTCCGGACAGCAGAGCCTTCGGGTCGGCGGCCTGCGGGTCTCTCAGGCCGGAAATATAGAAATGTCCCCCCCTCGCCGTTTGTTGGGCGACGATGATTCCCGCTTGGGCCTCCAGTCGCGACACATAAGTCTGCCAGTGCTCCGCCGCGCGTGCCTCGGGGCTCACATCACGAACCTTGGAGATGTCGAATTCCGGTCCGCCTGCCGAGAGCTGTCGGGCCGCTGCGCGTGCGCGGTCTATCCAGATGTCGGGAGCCTCACCCTCGGCAACGATGCGATCCTTGACGATCGAAAGCCGTACTGAATCCGGCGGGGTCAGCGATACCATCAGCCGCTTCAGGACGAACTTCGGATCAAGGCTCTGATAGAATTGCCACTGCGAATGAACGCGGGCGGGATCTACCTCCGTTCCGGACAGCAGAGCCTGCGGGTCGGCGGCAAGCGGGTCTCTCAGGCCGGCAATATAGAATTGGCCATCACGCACCTTTTGTTGGGCGACGATGATTCCCGCTTGGGCCTCCAGTCGCGACACATAAGTCTGCCAGTGCTCCGCCGCGCGTGCTTCGGGGCTCACATCACGAACCCTGGAGATGTCGAATTCCGGTCCGCCTGCCGAAAGTTGTTGGGCCGCTGCGCGCGCCCGATCTATCCAGGTGTTGGGAGCCTCACCCTCGGCAACGATGCGACCATTGACGATCGAAAGTCGTACTGAATCCGGCGGAACCAGCGACGCCGTTAGCCGCTTCAATACGAACTCCGGATCAAGACTCTGATAGAATTGCCACTGTGAATGAACGCGGGCGGGATCGACCTGCGTTCCGGCCAACAGCGACTGCGGGTCGGCGGCAAGCGGGTCTCTCAGACCGGCAATATAGAATTGGCCATCACGCACCTTTTGTTCGGCAACGATGATGCCCGGCTGGGTCCCCAGTCGCGACACATAGGTCTGCCAGCGCTGCACGGATTGCCAGGAAAGAAAGAACCAACCGCCTGCCGGAATCAAAACCAGCAGGACTGCAGCCACGACCAGCCACGGAAATCCCTGGTTTGATTCCTCCTGCTTCAGTTCAACGCAGGTCTGCAACTGCGTCTCTACGCCGGCCAACTGCGAACTGTCGCCGTCAAACTGCTGTAGAGCCTGTGAGCATTCATCATGGATGCGAAGCAATACATCGCGAATTATTTCATGTAATTCCTCCGGCGGATTTCCCCGGATCACCGCAACCAGAGTCGCAAACGGTCCAACTTCCGACCAGAGACGAAGCTCTCCGAAACGAATGGTATCCAGGCCGCTCTGTTCTTTCTCGTTAAATGAGTCTTTTACAAAATCTTGAATTGCACTAAGCATAGAAGAAATGAGTTGAGGATCTTCGCTAGTTGCATTATCGGCAGTTACATGCGCTATCAAAAGCCCGGAATTGCGATTGATTAGAAAGACGTGTTCTACACGATAAACAAGAGAATGCTTAAGAACAACTTCTGAGAAGCTTGCTCCTGTTCTCCAAGCTTCAAGTCTCCACTTGAGCCCATGCCAGGTAAATATATGTCTTAAAGTTTCATTCAACGATTGAAAGGTCTGGTCGATCTTTTCGCCGATCGACTTGCGAATAGCCGGCAGAAACACCGGGTACAATATATCCGTCAGCGTACGCGGGCTCTTCTGGATGGACCGTTGCACGGCCCTCTCGACAGCTGGCGCAAGGGCCTCTCCGAGTTGCGCATGAGGCGCACGTGCGGCTGCACTGGGGAGAACGCTCCCCACTGCAGCCGCAAGCTGCTCGGGTTCGTCGAGCAGGTGCGTAACTCGTGAAAGCTCCGAAATTTCGCGGCCGACCAGCAACTGGCGCAGCGTTTCCATGCGAGGGTCGGCGGTTGGGATTCCGTCGAGACGCGCACGATAGTCCGGATCAACGTTCCGGGCAATTTCGATCAAAAGGCGAGCCAGCGCCTCGCGATCAATCTCTGTATCGTTCGAAGCTGCTCTTTGAGGGAGGCTGATTGGGCCGACAGTCGACGTCAAGTTCCGATCAACTCACTTTCCAGGTACGCTCCGAGTTGTTCTTGCTGCCGACGGGATCCTGATTTAGACATTTTGCAACCTCAACAAACAGGCCAGCCAAAAGATTTCGGTCGGTCTTGACATTGCCAAGATCGGAAAACATTTTCTCCATCAGCATCTGAATGCTTTCATTCTTTTGCTTGATTTCCTCACGTAGCAAATGATCGTTTCGATTTATCCGGTCCGCAACTTCCCGCTCAAGCTCGCTCAACTGATCCGACAACGCGCGCACCTGCTTTTCGAGCGCCTGATTTTGCTCGCGAAGATTCCGATCAATCTCCTTATCGGCGTCGGCTCGCGCGTCTTTTTCGTTCCGCAATTGCGCCGCAAGCGAGTCGACCTGCTTCTTTGCATTTGACTCGTACATTTCAAGATTGCGCTTGGCCTCGGATTCGACATCCTTGAAGCGCTGCAAGACCCGTTCTTCAAGCTTGGAAAAGCGGCGGTCATAGTCCTGCATCTGGTTGCCGAACAGCAGATCACGTATCTTGTCGACACCTACAGCGTCGCCGGGGGCCCCACTCTCGCGAGCCTGGCCCGCCATGAAGGTCAGCCCGCTTCCGTCTGCATTACTTATCAGATTTGCGTCCGCTTTATTTGCCGAAGAAGCGGTACTCGAAGATTCCTTGGCCATCCCATGCCCCTTCTTTTGAACATTGCCACAGCGCTAATTTAGCAACTGGTAAACTTGCCAGTAAAATTGTCGACCCGCAAGCCGGAATCTTCTCGGCTTAAGTCGGTTCGAACGTCCCCATTCGGGTAGATTTCGACATGCGGCTCGATCCGGATCAGCTCGCGCTCGCGTCTTCGCCCGCGATCATCTTTATGCAGATGAAATGCGAGAGCGGAGATGCCCTGGCGCATCGACCTCAGCTCCAAGCCGTCGGGCATTCGCGCTGCCATTCAGCCTGTGTTCAAGTCTTTTTTGCCCGCCTCTAATTCGCCCTTATCTTGACAGGGCAGTGCTGCCAGCCGATGCCGTCATCCGGTTTTGACATTTGCCAACTCTTGCCGAAGAAAACGAAAGCTCGATGATCCAGGATGCTACCGCAACGCGGTGTGGTACCGATGCTCAATGCCGAGCAAACCGTCGGCGCCATGCTTGCCGGCATCCGCCGGCAGACCTGCCAGATACTGGATATAGTGGCGATGGACGATGGGTCGACGGACTGATCGGCGTCGATTGTGACGGCCTACGCCGAGAAAGTTCAACACATCTTGTTCTACCTCGAACCAGGCGCGGGTAAGACGGCGTGGCGCATGATCCCTTGGTTTCAATCGTGGTTCCTGCGCACAACGCGGAGGTAACGCTGGCGCGCTCACTCGATTGTCTTCTTGATCAGGAAATAATGGATTGGGAGGCGATCATCGTCGACGACGCCTCCACGGACCGCACCCCTGCGATCATCGCCGGTTATGTAGAGCACGATGCCCGATTTCGGATGTTGAGCTCTTGCGCGCATAGCCCCGCCGGCGCGCGCAATAGCGGGATTTCGAAGGCGCGCGGCCACTGGCTCATGTTTCTGGATGCGGACGATTGGGTGGATGCCAGCTTCCTTGCCAAAATGCTGGCCGCACTGAAATCCGCTCCCGATGCAGTGGCTGCCTATTGCGGTTCCCGACGCGTGATGCCCGATGGCGAACTCACGGCGTCGAGCATCGCAACGGAGGTTGCGATTCAACCCTTCGAAACGTTCGCCCGCCGGTGTGCCGTCCGCACTCACGCGCTGCTGGTCGATCGGGAGATAATTGTCGAGTTGGGCGGTTTCGACGTGTCGCTGCGCACCTGCGAGGACTGGGATCTGTGGCAGCGCCTCGCACGTCTAGGCAAAAATTGGGTGATGGTCGACGAGCCGCTCGCTTTCTATCGGGCCAGCCCCAACGCGCTCAGCCGCAATTCGGCGCAGATGCTGGCAGATGGCGAAGTCGTGATCGCTCGCGGCTTTTCCGCCGATCCCAGGGTCAAACACCCGGCATCGGCTCACGCCAATGGAGCGACCGACGCGAACGGCCACACCGCTTCAGAAGCACTCGCGTGGTTCGCGTTGTGGAACGCCGCATCGGATTGCGGCTGCGGCTCGCGCTCGATCAACCCGCAGTCCCTGCGCGCGCTCCCAGCAGGACGTAAGTGGGCGCGTGAGATCGCCAAGGTGGCCGTCGATGGCCTTATGGTAGGAAGCCTGTCGGTGCCAGCGCAATTGGCTGCCAGGTGGGACAGGTTCGGCGCTTCCCTCACCGAGTTGATCCTCGAACTCGGCAAGGTCTGGAATAATCCGGACGCGGCTCGCCGCGTGCAGTATCACTTTGAGCAAATGCTGCTCGATGTCGACGATCTTGCCGCGCCGCGCAGGCTGGCGCGGACACTTGGAATTCGTGTCGACGTGCGAAATCCGGCCTCGATCGAAGTACCGAAAGGAATCGATCAAATCTATGCCCATCTGATGATGGATGGCCAGATCGAGGCTCTCGTGCAGTTCGGCGTACTCGGGAGAGTGACGAGGCGTCATTGGATTGAATTGATCCTGAATTTCCTGCCCTCTGAGCGGCCTATGCACAGTGCCGCGCGACTTGCGAGGCGATCGCCTGTAGATGCACCGCAAAAGGGCGCCGGTGCCGACAAGTCAAACATGTCTGCAGCCGAGGCATTGTTGTCCATGGCGCGACGCCGGTCTGATCAGGACAGCCATTTCGGCAAACTTGCGGGATTGGCCGCGGAAGCGCAGGCGCTGGTTCGGTCGAGCGCCGAAACTAAAGAGCCTTTTGCAGCGCCGCGCCGTGCACGGGCCGCGGATGGGCGCGACAATGACCGCACATCTTTCTGGAATCGCCATTTTGCGATCGAGGATCCCTGGAACTACGGTTCGCCCTATGAGCAGGAAAAATATGAGCGGCAGCTCGAAATTCTGCCTGCCGGTCCCATCGGACGGGCGCTTGAGCTGGCCTGCGCGGAGGGCCACTTCACGCGGCAGCTGGCGCCGCGCGTGGGCCATTTGACCGCAACTGACATCTCCGCCGTAGCCGTCGGGCGGGCGGGCGCGCGATGCAGTGATCAGCCGAACGTTGAGTTCGGCGTACTGGATTTTTCTGCGGACACGCTGCCGGGCGAGATGGATCTGATCGTCTGTTCGGAAGTGCTCTACTACCTGGACGATCTCACCGAGTTGCGGCGCATCGCCAAAAAACTTGTTGAGGCGTTGGCGCCTGGCGGCAGTTTCATCAGCGCACACGCATTCGTGCTACGAGACAATGTTGAAAGGACGGGCTTCGACTGGAACACATTCGGTGCACAAGCGATCTCAGAGACGCTGGCAGCGGGCCACGGCCTCGTTCTCGAGCAATCGATCCAGACCGAGCTCTACCGCATAGACCGCTTCCGCCGCCTGTCACCAGGCGACGTGGCGACGGAACCGACGATAGATCATGTGCCAATCCGCGCACCCGTCGAAATCGGAGTCGCACGAAATATCGTCTGGGGCGGGGCGCGGGCCTTGCGCCGCGACGTCGCACATAGCGAGCGGCGGCAGCGTATCCCTGTCCTCATGTATCACAGTGTCTCCGATGAAGGTCCGGCCGCGCTCGCCCGTTTTCGGCTCGCGCCCGCCGCATTCGCCAGCCAAATGACATGGCTGCGCGCCAATGGCTTTCACGCGATTAGCTCCGAGCAGCTGGAATGGTTCATCGCCAACCGTCAGCCTTTCGTTGGCCGCCCAGTGCTCATCACCTTCGATGACGGCTTCCAGAACTTTGCCGACCATGCCTGGCCGGCCTTGCGCGCGAACGACCTGACCGCGGAAGTGTTCCTGGTGACGGACTTGGTGGGTGAAAGTGCACAGTGGGACGCCTACAGCGGCCCGCCGACGCAGCTTATGGACGCCGGGACGGTGCGACGCCTCGCCGGCGAAGGTGCGTTCTTCGGAAGCCATCTGGCGACGCATCGCGCGATTGATGGTCTGTCGAGCTCTGACTTGGCCGCCGAGCTCCTGCGCTCTCGTATGTTCATCGAACGGTGGACCGGTCGGCCAACCGCGGCGTTCGCGGCACCCTTCTCTGTCACCGACCGACGGCTTGGCAGGCTGGCCAAGGAGTGCGGCTATCGAATCGGCTTCGGCGGCAGACACGGACCGGCGGACCTCGATTGCGATCCCATCGACCTTCCGCGCATCGAGATTCGTGGGGATCGTTCGCTCGATGACTTTGTTGCCGTTGTCGAGGCCGTGCTCGCATGAACCGTGAACTTGTCAGTGTCTAGATTCGTACCAAATTGGTTCCGCTTTTTTGTTCCGTGTCCCGCCCGCTTACCTCGTTCGCAAGTCTATTGGGCGACTTCGGATACGGCTGACATCAGCTCCTGCGGGCTTGGCGCCCCAAACATGTATCGCCCACCCTCTGGAACCTCCGTGAAGCTCCAGCGGACGATCCCCTGCCGGTCCAGCAGGAACTGACCGACCAATTGTCCGTGTCCCGTTGCTAGCATCTGCTCGTCGGCTTCGGTCAGCTCGTAATGGTCCCTCTTGTTGAGCATTTCACTGGCCGCAAGAGGATCCATAGGACCGGGCAACTCGCCTGGTATGTCGACCCGCATATCCTTTGCCGCTGCCATCGAGACCTTGTACGGCCAGTTCGTCTCGTTTTGGGTGAATTCGAGATTGGGCAGTCCAAAAGCACGATGTGAAGCGCGTTCAGGATCGGAGGCCGCAAGCAGATTCGGCATCGGATGGTAGCGGAAATAGAGACGCGCCCGTTCGATCGGCGTGTTGACCACCGTCAGGCTCTCCACGCCCCTTTCGCGCAGCTCCGGATCAAGCCGCGCCTGGGCGGCGATATGGCGCCGGCAAAACGCGCAATGCAGACCTCGAAACAGGCCGACCAGCACCGGTTTTTGGCCGCGAAAATCGTCAAGCGCGATCTTGCCTTCCTGGGTAATGGCGTCGAGTACCACGTTTGGCGCACGGTCGCCCGGTTGAAGCGGCACCAAGTCACTACGCGCGGACATTTCCAACCTCCAACCCCGGCTAGTCGAGAAAAGGCAGCACCACAAGCGCTTCCGGGTCGAGCCCGTGCTGGGCGCATATACCCTGCGCCAGGGAAAAGTAGCGTTCGGCCTCGGCCAGATTGTCGAGATCGAGATTAAGCGTTGCGAGACCATCATAACACGGAAACAGCAGTTGGGGTTCGCCCGTTTCGCGAGCTACGTCCAGTGCTTCGTGGAACAACCCAACCGCCAGGTCCGGGCGGCCGTTGCACTGGTGGATTTGCCCAAGCACGATCAAAGGCACCGGCAGGTGCTCGCGCTGGTCGAGCGCCCGGTCGATCTCGATGGCCTTCTCGGCAGCGGGTACGCCCTCCGTTGGACAGCGATCCGTGAAAGTACAACAAGCGACCGCCAGATTGGCGAGGAGGCGCGCCTGGAAACCCAAATCACCAATACGGCGCGCCACTTCAAGACCGCGCCGACAGACCTCCATTGCCTTTGCGGGATCGATGGTCGTGTAAAGCACGCCGAGATTGGTGTAGCCGCGGCAGGCCGCGCCCAGCAGACCGGCGGCTTCGGCCAATTCAATGCTACGCTCAACCTGACGCACGGCCTCACGGTTTCGCCCAAGGCGAGCCAGCGCGACAGCCTTGGTATTGAGTGCCTCGGCGGTCACAAGAGTGGCATCACACCTTACCTCGGAGACATGCTCCGTTATCAGAGTGCCTACGCAATCCAGCGCCGCGTCTGCCCATTTTGCCGCGAGAGCGTGATCTCCGCTACGGAACGCCTGTCGGCCACGTTCTTGCCACAGATGCGCCTGCTCGATCGGGGCATCCGCTCCATCGAGGAGTGCTGCCGCCTCAGCATAGCGGGGTTCTGCCTTGTCCCGCTTGCCGACATCCCAGAGTAGCCGACCGATCTTACGCAAAACTCGCGCCGAGGCGACGCGATTGGCTGACTCGCGGTATGCCTGCAACACCGTCTCGTAGTGGTGGTGCGCGATCTCGCGGCGGCCTGCCGGGCCGCTCAAATCGGCAATGCGCTCTGCAATTGCCAGTTTGAGCGGTGTTTGCCCGATCGCGCCCAACGCAGTCAGTGCTCGCTCGTAGAAACGAAGGGCGTCGTCGTTGGCATATATCATGCGAGCGCGATCGCCTGCCGCCTGCAGGTAATGCGCGCCCTTCTCCCGCTCGGCGCTCTGTGCAAAATGATGACCGAGCACGGTCAAATCCTCGAGCCGTTCCGGCTCGTCGCCGCACAGTTGCTCCAAGGCAGCACCGATCCGCCCGTGGATTTCGGTCCTGCGTTGCAGGAGCAGATTCTGGTAGATCACGTCCTGCAGCAATGTTTGCGTAAAGCGGTAGCTTTGAGACGAGACCGAGCCTGATCCGGCAACTTCCTCGATGATTTCCGCATCGCAAAGCAGTTCGCAGCCGGCTTCGAGCCGGCCGGGGTCGGCTGTCACGGTTTTCAGAAGTGTGGCATCGAAGCGCGGGCCGATTACCGCGGCCTCCTGGGCCAACCGGCGCACCTCTTGGGGCAGCCGGTCGACGCGGGCAAGCAACATTGCCTGGA
The DNA here is from genome assembly GCF_040320845.1 of Mesorhizobium sp. M0601. Taxonomy (NCBI): domain Bacteria; kingdom Pseudomonadati; phylum Pseudomonadota; class Alphaproteobacteria; order Hyphomicrobiales; family Phyllobacteriaceae; genus Mesorhizobium; species Mesorhizobium sp. M0601. Next base: position 67,763 of record NZ_JAMYQK010000019.1, on the reverse strand, counting down.
TAGTGGCGGGGATGCCGGTTGCGACTTCGCCTGCCACAGTCCGCCATCGCTGGCCCTCTCGCACCAGTACACCGCGATCGATAAGGCCGCGAACGATTTCCTCTACAAAAAGGGGGTTGCCGCCCGCGCGCTCGAGGATCTGGTCGAGAAGCCCTCCCGCGGAGCTTACCCAGCTCTCGCCGAAAAGCGCTGCCAGCAGGCTGCGTCCGTCATCATTGTTGAGTGGCGGAAGCCTGAGCGCTGTGTGACTGACCCGACTTGAGTCGAGCTGGTCGTTGTCCGGCGCCGGACGATGCGTGACCAGCAACATCAACCGCGTGCGTTCCAACCTGTCCATCACGAAACGTAGTGCCTCGAGCGACACGGCGTCCGCCCAGTGCAGGTCTTCGACGACAATCAATAGCGGCGACAACGCAAGCCGCCGTTCGATGATTGTGCGGACTGCGTAGAGAATTTGCCGCCGCAGCTGCTCGGGCTCGACATGCTGCAAGGTGGCATCGGGGTCGCCAAGGCCAAGCACATGGTAGAGCAAAGGCATCAGCCGCTTCGCCTCCTCGCCCTGCAGGCCGAGATCGGCAAGCAAGCCTGCGAGCTTCCCCCGCATTTCGTCCCCATTGTCGTTTTGCATCATCCCGGCAGCGCTGCGCACCACTGCGCCCAAGGCGCCAAAAGATTGTTCACCCAGCGGTGAGCACGTGGCCTGCCGCACGGCGACGTTGCGAAAACGCTCCTCGTCGCCGACGCGGGCGACGAACTCCTTCACCAGCCGCGATTTCCCGATGCCGGCTTCTCCGACGAGGCGGACAAGTTGGGCCGAGCCGCCGCACGCCTGGTCAAGGCTCGCCATCATTCTATTGAGCTCCGCCCCACGACCTATTAGCGGCGCACTGAGGCCGAGCGCCTCGAGCCCGCGCGCTGCACGCGGCACCGCTAGCGGTGCGTCCAGTCGATGAACGAGCACGCTGCCAGCCTTGCCGCGAAACACGACATCACCCAGCGACTCGTAAGAGAAGGCATGCCGGGTCAGCCTGTGAGTGAGCTCGCCTACCAGCACCTCACCCGGTGCGGCCAGCGATTGCAGGCGTTGCGCGGTATTCACTGTGTCGCCGGTCACGGAATAGGATCTGGCGGCGCCGATGCCCAACCCGCCAGTAACGACCGGACCAGTGTTTATGCCGATGTGGAGTAACAGAGGCGAGCCGGAGTGGGGGGTGCTTTCGCCGAGCCGCGCCGTCCGGGCGATCATGTCGAGAGCGGCACGAAGCGCGCGTTCCGGATCGTCCTCATGCGCGACCGGCGCACCGAACAAAGCGAGCAGCGCATCGCCGATGAATTTGTCGACGAACCCACCAAAGTTTCGCACGGCCGCCGTCAATTCCTTGAACAGTTTGTTCTGCAGCGCTTGCATGACCTCGGGGTCGAGCTGCTCGCTGAGTGTCGTAAAGCCGCAAAGGTCGGCGAACAGGACCGTTACCGTCCGGCGATCGGCGTCAGAGACGGGATGCAGCCCTTCTTCGCTTTCGATGTTCGGAAGCAGCGACGGAGTTCGAGAAGGCGACACAATGGTCCGGCTTGGTGCCGGAGCAGGCCGTTCGACGGCTTTTGCGGGCGCACCGACGCTTGCCCCGCATTTCGGACAGAACTCGAAATCAGGTGCGCAGGTGTAGCCGCAACTGGCGCATGGCACGGGCTGGCGCCTGCCACACCTCGGACAGAAGGCGTAACCGCCCTCAATCTCGAAACCGCAGCCCGAGCAGTCCATCGAACAAGACCTCACTAGTGGCCGTGACGGCGTGATCTCGCTCGCACTTCACGGCCAGGCTATTCACAAGGATGCACCGATAGCCGTCGGCGGGCAAGCGGCAGCGGGCGATCCGTGTGGGTCCGGTGGCAGACCGCTACCCATGACCTCTGATGCAACGGCTGGCTCGCAAACGCTGTCACCGACGTCTCGCGCGCGTTTCTGGCCGCCAGCTACGGTCATCTGGGCCGCTTCGCCGAGGCCCGCGCGCCATGGCAGGAGGTGCTTCGCGTCAATCGCGACTATTCGCTGGATACCGCTACAAAGTCTTGGTCTGCCACAAGAACCGGTCGATTTCGAACACGTGGTGGATGGGCTCCGCAAGGGCGGTGTGGTGCAATGACAGGTGAGGCCTGTGCGGCGGGGTCAGACGCCAGAGGCTCCCCGATGGATCGCCGTCGCTTGCGGTTGCGAATTAGGCTCAGGTCGGCTTGATCTCTGCCTGGCCGATCTTGCGCCATCTGGCGTTTTCGCGAACCAGTTTCAGGTCGTCGGTCGTCTCGGCAAATGTCCGCAATCGGTATTGCCGGAGCAGGTCCGGGAAGAGCGCTCCTTCCGGCAGGACGGCAAGCTGCTCGCGGACTGAGATCTTTTCATCGATGACCCGCATGCCCCAGGCATTTTCCCGAACCTGCAGTTCCGCGGCCAGATCGCGCTCTTCCGGCACGTTTTCGTCCAGCACGGCCAGGAGGATCGAGTGGAAAAGCGCTACATAGCCAATCTGTCTCAGGCCGCCCACGACCCGCACGCGCGGCAATATGGCAAGGACGAGGAACGTCAGGAACAAGTTCGGCAGCAGCACGCCGTCCAGCAGCGCCTGCCTGAGATACGGCCGCTCGAACGGGATGGAAAGACCTTGCGGCCTGTCGGGCTCGATCAGGTGCCCGTTCTCGAGAACGAGCTTGCGCACGCGCTCCTCGCGGATGCCCCAGAAATAGTCCGTGGCATTGGGCAGGAATCTGCCAAATGGGCTCGATGCGGCCTCTTGCCATGCATGTTCGAGACGCTGGCGTCTTGCGGGTTCAATCAGCAGCCTGGAAAGAAGGCTGCCGTCATATTCTAGATGCCGCGCCATGGCAGCCGCGGCGACCCGATCATCGACGAAAACCGGCAGGGCCATGCTGGCACGATCCCAATTGGCGACCAGATCCTCATTCAGTTCAGTCAGCGCATCGGCGGCGGTTTCAAACACCTTGTCCCGGCTGGCAAGCAGTGTGCCCAGCCAGCGGCTGCCATCCGTTTCATCGCCCACCGCTTCGAGCGCGCGCTTGTTGAGGGAGACGGGACCGGCCACGCAGGCGCTTTTGCGGCACAGTTTGTGGCGTCCCATGCCAAACAGGTTGACCTTGTCGTCGCCGACATCGAGCCATCCCGGCCCCTCCCGGCCAACTGTCTCCATGGTCATCGTCGTTCCCATGAAGCCGACGAAGGCCGACAGCCCGTTTTCGACCGCCCCGAGCCAGGCAAGCAGAAGGGCATCGAAGGTGATCCGGTCCATCAGAAGCAGGCAGTGCAGGCCGGACTGAATCACCGGTCTGTGCTCGAACTCGTCGAGGGCTTTGCCGATCTCCTCAGGCTGCATGATCCTACCGAGGCGCTGATGCAGGACTTCGCGCAGGATCGAGCGGGCAGCGATCGCCGGGCCCGATGCAGGCCTTGCCACGGGCCGCCACAGATGGCGGGCGTAATCGGAAACCGGTGCATTCCAGTTCTGCTCGATGTCGCGCACGACCTCCGGGCAGAGCAGCGACAGCACAGCCAGAATTTCCCGCGGAGGGGTAGGGATTGGATCAAAGACGGCGGTCATTGGTCCCGTCTAGCCGCTTGCGGTGTAAACGCCAAGCGAGACCAGACTTGCTGGATGCGGCCGGCCTACATAGATCGTCAACTCGATCAAGATGGTGTGAGACGAAATGACAGTATCCTACGCAGTTCTCCTTGAGCAATCACCTGTTCGCTGCCTCGGCACGAATTGTCAGATAGGCTAGACAGCTAAGGCAAACAGCGGATCTTAGAACCGCAGCCGGGCCATGCTCAGGAGGTCGTGGTACTGCCCGTCGGTAAAGCCGGCCTTCACATGCCGGCCTTCGATCTCAAAGCCGTGGCTCTTGTAGAGACGGAGGGCCGCTTCGTTGTCGGCATAGACGGTCAATTCGACTCGCTTCAGGGCGCGCCAGTTGTCGGCCACGTCAAGCAGCGCGCCAAGTATGGCAGAGCCGATACCTTTGCCGACAAAGGCATCGTCAAGGCCGATATTGATCTCGCCGATGTGCGAACGGCGCGGTGAACCTTGCACGACCAGGCTGCCATGGCCGACGACCTTGCCGTCCAGCTCGGCAACGATCCAGGTGGTTTCCGGGCCGGACTTGGCAATGCGCCGCGCCACCTGCTCCACCATCTCGAAAGGCATCCTGAGCGTGCCCCAGCGGAAGCCCGGCATGTTGAAGATAGCGCAAAGCGCCTCCGCATCGCTTGGCCGGACGGACCGCAGCAGCGGCTGGATTTTCTCGGCGGGTGGCGAGGTCGTGCTGGTCATGGCGTTCCCGGCGAAGGCAAGCGGCCCGGTACGATGCACCGGACGCCACCCGAAAATCCAGCCGTCTCTGACCTATATGATGCCGATTGCGGGCTAAAAATACCGGGAGGCGGCGTGGAGTTTGAAGACGCCGCTGATGCCTATCCAGCCGAAAAGGGCGAGCCAGCCCAATGTCCCGGTCGCCGTCCAGTCGATCCGGTGCACCGCAGCGTCGGTGATGACGACGCCGAGGATGGCAAGCAGGCCAACCAGACACTGCGCCAACCCGAGCACCAGCAGTTCCTCGCGCGGCGCGCTTCTCCAGACGAGATATATACCGCCCGCACCGGCGAGGAAGATGGCGCTGTAGACCTGAGCGTGGAAGGCATCGATCGGCCATGGCCAGATGCCACTGAATGTCAGGGGAAACAGCAACAGGCCGACGCCATAGAGCCCAAGGATCGCGGATTCCGTCGGCATGTAGCCGCGCCATGCGGGATTTAAGGTCACGCCTTTTGCAGAAGGACGGGCCCTGGCCCGCCACAGGAACAGCCCGGATACCGCGGCCGAAGCAAGATAGACCAAAAACCACAGCCAGGGCGCTTTGCGCTCGAAGTTGAAATAGCCGAGATTGATGAACGAAGCCACCGACACGATGACGGTGAAGATGAAGGCCATGACGAGCACGAGCCTGCCGGGCGACCAGCGATTCCAGACCAGCAGTGCCGCCATCACGACCATTTCGGCGGTGTAGAAGCCACCGAGGAAGCGCGCATTGAACGGCGTGACGGCCCAAGGCCAGCCCGGTTTCACCAGCGCAGGCATGAAAAACAGGCCGGCGCCTACGATCAGGACGACGATGACCCCCGCAGAAAAAAGGCGCAGGACCGCGGGAAATGGCGGATTGTCTGATGTCGGCATGGGAGAAAATCCCAAAGATGAATGCTCCATGGACCATCATAGTGCTGCTTGCGGCCGGTTAAAATCCGCCGAATGGAAATTGAACGGTCACCAGGCTTATCCATTCGAATGGCCGTACGGTCCGTTTCGAAGTAAGATGGAACACTCGGACCAAAGATCGGTCCGGTCAAAACGCCTCGAGGTGCATTTTCCGGAGCCTGCACGATGAACGAAGCTCAGGATCTATTCTCACTTCTGCGACGATCGGCCGATGTCGATCCGCAGGCGATCGACGCGATCAAGCGAACCATCGCGGAGGGCGAGGACCGCGAACTTTGCCGCATCAATGCGCCAGCCTTCGCCAGCAAGCATGGCCTCGACGAGGAGCGTGCAATAGGCGCCTTTCTCCATGCGGCGCGGGTGGGCATCTTCGACATTTCCTGGAATGTTCTGTGCCCCGGCTGCGGCGGTGTGCTCGACACCAACGCCACGCTGAAAACCCTGCAAAAGGACGAATACACCTGCGCGCTGTGCTCCGAGGGCTATTCACCGACTCTCGACGAGATGGTCGAGGTGACATTCACCGTCAGTCCCCGCGTGCGCAGGATTGCCGCACACAATCCACACGAACTGCCGGTGGCGGAATATTTCCGCCAGATCTACTGGGCGTCCGGCGTCGATCTGCCGGAAGAGGATTTCGTGAAAAAGCTGGAAGCGTTCTCGCTGGAGGATATCGAGCTTGCGCCCGGTGAAAAGGCGGTTCTGACCATACAGCTTCCGTCTGAATTCATCATCGTCTTCGAGCCGGTCACCCATTCAGCGCAGTTCATCGACGGGAAGGGCGAACCAACAAAGGAGCGCCGGAGCCTCTCTTTGGCCTTCGACCGCGACCATGTCCAGAACCAGACGCTGGAGATGCAACCCGGCCCGTTGCGCATTTCGCTGGAAAACCGGACCGACACCCGCGTGCTGCCGACAGTCTTCATCGCCGGCCAGACATTGCATGATTTCCTGGGAAAACGCCGGCCCTTCCTGACCGCCAAGCGCCTGCTCACCAACCAGACGTTCCGCGATCTCTATCGCACGGATACACTCGACATCAACCAGCGCCTGAAGATCACCAGCCTGACGTTCCTGTTCACCGACCTGCGCGGATCGACCGAGCTTTACGAGCGGGTGGGCGACCTTTCAGCCTTCGATCTCGTGCGCGAGCATTTCCAGGTTCTGCACGAGATCGTCACGGCGGAGGCAGGCGCGGTGGTGAAGACGATCGGTGATGCGGTGATGGCGACCTTCGCGACGCCTGATCGTGCGATTGCTGCAGCCCTCAGGATGCGCGATGCCATGCGTACGCTCAACGACAAGAGCGGGCGCGAGGATCTGCTGCTCAAGATCGGAGTCCATGCCGGCCCCTGCATCGCCGTGTCGATGAATGAGCGACAGGACTATTTCGGCCAGACGGTCAACATTGCTTCGCGGGTCCAGAACCTTGCCAACGCACAGGCGATCTTCGCCACTCGAGCGGTGGTCGACGACAATCTCACCGCCGATCTCTTACACAGGAACGCGCTGACGCCCGTGCCCCACGAGGTCTCGCTGCGCGGCATTGACCGGGAGATAGCGGTATATACGATCCCCTGAAGACTTGGCCCCTGGAGACTTGGCCCCCGAAAATCTGGCTCGTCCCGGCCCCTCACACGCGCCTACAGATAAAATAGCGATCGGCGGCAATCGAAGGTGGCGGCGAGAGGCGTTGCAACTGCGGGTGATCGAGCGGCGTGCCGCTGACCGCGATGCCGCCGACGCGAAGCAGGCGCGCGGCTAGATCGGGAAGCCAGGTAGAGATCACTGCATCGCGATCTTCATAGCCGGTGCCGATGTCGGCATGAACAAGAGCGGCGTCGATGCCAATGAACCTGCTCGCCGTCTCGCGTATTTCGCCGAGCACGAGGTTTTCAGCTTCGGGAATTGAGCTGGCGTGTGCGGCAAGTGCGCGGTCGAACGCTACGATCCGGCGTCCGGGCAGGCGCTCGCGCAGATGGTGGAACGTCCGGCCATTGCCGAGGCCGAGCTCGAGCACGGGCCCCTCCATCTTCGCCACCTCGGCGCAGACATGATCGAGTATGTCGCGCTGTGCGGTCATCCTCCGGATGAAGCTGTCGAGGCGACTCATGTGCGATTGTATGTCCTGAACCAGTCCACGGAATCAACTGCCCCGAGCAGAGCGTTTCGCGACGAGTCTTGCCGCGTGTAGAGGCGAACGATGAACACTGCAACAGGCGAACAGGCTGCCAACAAGGATCATACCGGGTGGAGTCGGCGGCGCTGCGCGCGGCGGAATAGCGATCTCACTTGTAGGGGTCCGCGGCGTCCCGCAACCCGTCGCCGAGGAAGTTGAACGCCAAGATGACGAGAACGACGGGGAGCATCGGCAAAAGCAGCCATGGATAGAACGCGATAACGCTGACGCTGCGCGCCTCGGTGAGCAGGATGCCCCAGCTCGTTATCGGTGCCCTCAGGCCGAGCCCGAGGAAGCTCAGCGCCGTCTCGCCCAGGATCATGCCGGGTATGGAGATCGTCGCCGTCGCGATCAGATGCGACATGAAGCCGGGAATGAGATGCCGCCCGATAATGCGGCTGCTTCTGGCGCCCATCAATTGCGCGGCCAGAACGTAATCCTCCTCGCGCAAAGCTAGAAGCTTTGAACGCACGGCCCGCGCCAGTCCGGTCCAGTCGAGCAGCCCGAGGATGACGGTGATGCCGAAATAGATCAGGATCGGACTCCAGGTTATCGGCATGATCGCCGCCAGAGCCAGCCATAGCGGAATGCTGGGGATCGATTGCAGAACTTCGATTATCCGTTGGACGATCAGGTCGAAGATACCGCCGTGATAGCCGGCCAGTCCGCCGATGACAATGCCGAGCAGGAAGCTGAAACTGATGCCGACGAGGCCGATTGTCAGTGAAATGCGGGCGCCATAGATGATGCGCGAGAGCACATCGCGCCCCAGCCTGTCAGTGCCGGCCAGAAAGAGCTGGCCGTTTTCGGCGGGGCAGACAAAATGCCTGTCACCTTCGATCAGGCCCCAGAACCGGTACTTATCGCCCTTGCAGAAGAAACGGATCCGCTGAACATCATCCTGGTTCTCGATGTAGTTCCGCTTGAGCGTGTCCATATCCAGCGTCATCTGGCGGCCATAGACGAACGGCCCGACGAACTCGCCGTTGTGGAACAGGTGCACCCGCTGCGGCGGCGAATAGATGTAGTCCATGTTGCGCGTGTGCAGATCGTAGGGCGCCAGGAACTCGCAGATCAGTATCCCGAAATAAAGCGCTGCCAGGAATATGCCGGATACAAGGGCAAGCCGGTGCCGACGGAATTTCCACCACATCAGCCGCAACTGCGACGCCTGAAAGACCTTCTCCTGCTCCGGCGTCATCGCCTCGACCGACTGCAGGTCAAAGGGCTCGATGGAAACGTAGTGTTGCAGTGGGGCACCCGGAGCGGGCAGCGGCGATTGCGTGTTCATTTGGTGCTGCCGCCTTGCAAACGAATTCGCGGATCAAGTAGCGCCAGCGCCAGGTCGGAAATCAGGACGCCGATGACCGTCAGGAAGGCGAGGAACATCAGGAACGACCCTGCGAGATACATGTCCTGGCTTTGCAGCGCCTTGATCAGCATCGGCCCGGTCGTTTCCAAAGACAGCACGATCGCCGTGATTTCGGCACCGGAGATGATGGCCGGCAGGATAGAGCCGATATCCGAAATGAAGAAATTGAGCGCCATGCGCAGCGGATATTTGACCAGCGCCCTGAAGGGATGAAGGCCTTTGGCGTGCGCGGTCACGACATATTGCTTATGTAGCTCATCGAGCAGATTGGCGCGCAGCCGCCGGATCATGCTTGCCGTGCCCCCGGTGCCGATGATCAAGACCGGAATCCAGAGATGGGCGAGGATCGATTTCGCCTTGGCCCAGCTCATCGGCTCGCCGAGATATTGCTGGTCCATGAGATGGCCGATAGACGTTCCGAACCAGATGTTGGCGAAATACATCAGGATCAGCGCCAGCATGAAGTTCGGAATCGCAAGGCCGAGAAGGCCGAAGAAAGTCAGGCCGTAGTCGCCCCAGCTGTATTGATGCGTGGCGGAGTACATGCCGATCGGAAAGGCGATGAGCCAGGTAAAGATGATCGTGACGAACGAAACCAGCACCGTCAGCCACATTCGGTCCCCGACGACGTCGCGAACCGGCAGCTCATATTCGAAGGAATAGCCGAAATCGCCGTGCAGCATCCCGCCGACCCAGTAGAAGTAGCGAATGACCGGTGGCTTGTCGAAACCATATTCCTTGCGCATCATCTCGATGCGATCGGAATCCACCGCTTCGCCCTGAGCCCGAAGCTCGGCAACATAACTGTCGAAATAGTCGCCTGGGGGAAGTTCGATGATCGTGAACACCAGTGCCGATATGACCAGCAGCGTTGGAACCATCACGGCGATACGCCAGACAAAATATCGAAGCACGCTCAGGACTCTCCAAGCCAGAATGTATCCGGCATATAGACACCGAAATAGGCGGTCGGGTCGTAGCCGTAGAGCGCCTTGTCAGGCAGATTGCGCAGCCGCGAGGATGCCAGAATCGGCTGATGCGTTCCGTTTACCGTGCCGATCGAAAACACCTGATCGGTATAGATCGACAGCATTGAATTCCAGATCTCGGCGCGCTCCGTGGCTTCGGTCGATGCGTTCCAGCGCTTGAGTAAAGCCATCAACTCGACCACGGGCGGAAGATCGGGCGCTTCGCCGACCTTGCCACGGGACAAGTAGTGAGCACCCCAGAGCGGCCATTGCAGCTGGTCATCGACGGTGGGGGCGAGTTGGTAGGGGTTCATGTCGGCGGTCGGCACGCCATTGTCGATGCCCGACCACATCGACATCATGATCTGGCCACCAAGCGCGCGGCTGCGGAAGATGTCGCGCTGCGAAGTCCGGATGAACAGGGCGATGCCGATCTTGCGCCAGTGATCGGTGATGAGCTCGAGCGCGTCCGTTTCCAGCGTGCTTTCGCCGGCCGTTTCCACTACGAGCTGCGCCGGGCGTCCGTCGGGGAGTATCCGCAGGCCGTCATCGTCACGCGCCTGAAGCCCGACCTCGTCGAGCAGGGCATTGGCCTGGTCGGGATCATGGGCGACCCAGGCTTTCGCGAATTCCGGCCGGTAGAGCGGGCTCTCCGGCAGGACCGTATCGGCACTTTCCTGCGCCAATCCGTAGAACACAGCCAAATTGATCTCGCGCCTGTCCACAGCGAGCGAAAGTGCGCGGCGCACGCGCACGTCACGAAAAAGGCCACGCCACACCTGGTCGGCACAATTCAGATTGGGCAGCAGCGCCAGCCGCGAACCTTGTGTGCGTTTCCAGAGATGCATCTTCACCGGGTAGCGCTTCTCCGCATCCTTCAGGAAGGAGTAATCGGTGAAGTCAATTCCCATGCCTTGCAGGTCGCTCTCGCCCGCACCGGTCTTGGCGGAAATGATCGCCGACGAGCTGACATTCATGACAATCCGGTCGACATAAGGCAGTTGCCGGCCATTCTCGTCTATTCGATGAAAGAACGGGTTCCGCTCGAAGACGAACTGCTCAGCCGGCGGCTTGGTCCGGTTCTGCCAGGGATCGAGCGTCGGCAGTTCCGGGTTCTCCGGGCGATACTGCCGCGACATGCGGATATGCAAGAGCGTCCATTTCTGGGCCCGGTTCTCCTTCATTAGGCCGGCGAGCCGGAATGGATCTTGGTATTTCTTGTGGAACTGCTTGAGATAGGCGGCCGGCAGAACAAGCGATAGGGGCGAAGCAGCGGCGAGCTTGGGCAGGAAGTCGGGATTGGGCGCATCCCAACTATAGCGGACCGTCAACGGATCGACGATCTCGAAGCGTGGCGGCTTGCCGTCCGCCAGCAGGGCCGGGGCGAGCCCGCCTTGCGAAAGCTCATCGTTAAGCCAGACATCTTCCCAGCAATAGCGAAAATCCTCCGACGTCAGCAGGCTACCGTCAGACCATTTATGTCCTTCTCGTATCTTGAAAGTGAAGACACGATCATCCGCTACATCGAAACTTTCGAGAATGTCGGCTTGCAGGTTAAGCTTTTCGTCATAGCCGACCAGGCGAGCGTACCCGTAGATTGTCATCATCCGGATGTCTTTCTGGCTGCCGATGATCGTGCGCAGCGTGCCGCCATATTGGCCGGGCTGCCGGCCCATCGCGGCGAGATTCAACGCGCGAGGGCGCTTGGGCAGGCGTTCGGCGAGTGCCGGCAGCGCTCTGGCCTTCAGCTGCGGCTCAAGAAATTCCGGCTCCAGATCGCCGGCGCGCAACGCGCCCGGCAGAAATGCCGAAGCCATGAGTCCAAGGACGGTGCGCCGGCTGATCAATGGCGTAGCTCGCTGACATCGGCCGAACGTCGGGCCAGCACCAGGTGGCCGCCGCCAAGATCGAGCGGCGACAGCATATCCTCGTCGCCCTCGTCGCGGAATTGCGGTCCCCATGCGCTGGTGTCGGAAGCGCCGCTGAGCTTCAGCGTCTTGAAATCCATCGGCCTGTCGAGATCGGGGAAAGGAACTGCGGCGACCAGTGAGCGCGTGTAGGGGTGGATAGGTTTCCTAAGCAGAATTTCGCGCGGCGCGAGCTCGACGATACGCCCGCCGCACATCACCGCGATGCGGTCTGCCATGTAGTCCACCACCGCCAGGTTGTGGGAAATGAACAGGTAGGTCAGGCCCAGTTCCTTCTGCAGGTCCTTAAGAAGGTTCAGGATCTGCGCCTGGACAGAGACGTCGAGTGCCGAAACCGGCTCGTCGCAGATCAGGAGTTCAGGTCCCAGCGCCAACGCGCGCGCGATGCCGATACGCTGACGCTGCCCGCCGGAGAAACTATGCGGATAACGCTTTATGAAGCGCGGGTCGAGCCCGATTGCCTGCATCAGGCTCTTGACCGTGGCGAGTCGGGACGCGGCATTGCCACGTCGATGGATTTCCAGCGGCTCGCTCAAAATGTTCTCCACCGTCATGCGGGGTGAAAGCGACGAAACCGGATCCTGGAATACCATCTGGATTTTCGCGCGCAGCATGCGCAGGGCGTCTCCCTCGGCTTCCAAGACGTCGATCGGACCATCGCGGCCATTGAAGATCACAGAGCCGCCGGTAGGGGTGACAGCCCGCATGAGGATCTTGCTGACGGTGGTTTTGCCGGAGCCGCTTTCGCCGACAAGACCCAGGCACTCACCCCGCCTGATATCAAAGCTCACGCCGTCCACGGCGCGAACAGAGGTTTGATGATCTCCGCCGAACCATCCGGACTTGCGGATCGTGAAGGTCTTTGTCAGATCGCTGACCGATAGCAGGAGGTCGTTCGGCCCCTTCGATGCCGGCGCCGTCTGCTTGCCGAGCAGGTTCCCGACATTCACCGGCACCTCGCGGAGCGCCTTTAGCCTTTCGCCGGGCTTCAGGTCGAAATGCGGAACGGCTGCCATCAGGCCCTTCAGGTAAGGGTGGCCCGGCCGGCGGAATATCGCCTCCACGGGTCCCGCTTCCATGATTTCGCCATGGTACATGACCACCACCTCGTCGGCGACATTGGCGACTACGCCAAGGTCGTGCGTGATCAGCAGCATCGCCATGTTCAGCTTCGTCTGAAGCTCGCGCAGCAATTGCAGGATTTGCGCCTGGATGGTCACGTCCAACGCCGTCGTCGGCTCGTCGGCGATCAACAGGGCGGGCCGGCAGATAAGCGCCATGGCGATCATGGCGCGTTGACGCAATCCTCCCGAAAGTTCAAAGGGATACATGTCATAGGCGCGCTTGGGGTTGGGAAAGCCGACAAGGCCGAGCATTTCCTCGGTCCGCGCCTTGCGCTCCACCCGGGCCATGGGCGTATGAATCTGCAGGGATTCGCTGACCTGGTTGCCGATCGTATGCAGCGGCGACAGCGATGTCATCGGCTCCTGAAATATCTTGCCGATGCGGCTGCCTCTCAACGCCCGGATTTCGGTTCCGTCACGCGGCATCTGCAGGATATCCTGCGTCGTACCGGGCTTTTTTGGATCGGAAAACAGGATACGGCCGCGAACATGGGCTGTGTTCGGCAAAATGCCCATCACTGCCTGGCTGAGAACCGATTTTCCGGAACCGGACTCGCCCACAAGCGCGGTAACCTTGCCGGGCAGGACGCGAAGATTTGCACGCCTGACAGCATGCAACGGTCCCCCTATAATGGCAAAAGAGATGCCAACATCCTCGATCCGCAGCAGATCAACGCCCAAATTCATTCTCACACCAGCCCCCACTCTGGCACGTCCAGAAGGCGAGACTAACGCATTGCCAGCCTAGAGCAACTTGGATTCGAACAGTCGCCAGTTCCCTGGCGGAACCGGCGACCGGACTGCATACCAAACGCGTTCGGATCAGATCGTGGCGGTTACTGGAGCTTCCTCGGGTCGCCCGCGGACGGCCGCGCGGCATTGCGATGAAGCAGCATGACCTGCTCGGCGTCCGATATGCGGTCGTAAATCGGCTCCAGCGCACCGTCTTCATCGAGTGCGAGAGCACCCGACAAATCGGGTGAAAGCACCGTTAGCTTCTGCCTGATGCCCGCCAGTTCCTCCATGCCGAGCGCCAGCCAGTTGTTGGCGCCGCAATAGCTGGCGAAGTCTTTGCTGGCGAGAACGCTGTGCGGATATTTCTTGGTCAGGGTCTGGAGGCGCTGGACCTCGTTTACAGCCGAGCCGAAGACAGAGAATGTGAGCCGGTCGGTAAGCCCGACATTGCCGAACATCACATTGCCGACATGCAGGCCGATACCATAGTTTATGTCGCTCAATCCCTGCTGCTTTCTGCGCAGATTGAGATCCATCATGCGCGCGGTGGCCTTGTGCGCTGCCGCAAGAGCAGCCTGGCAGGCGATCTCGGACTGTGAACGGTGCCTTGCGCAAGGGTAGACGGCAATGAAGCCATCACCTATGAAACTCATGATCTGCCCGCCCTTGCGATTGAACGGTGCAGCAGCGGCGTCGAAAAACTGGTTCAGCGTATCGATATAGACTTCGCGGCCGGAGGTTTCGGCAAGTCTTGACGACCCGCGCATGTCGCCCATGACCAGTGCCGCCCGGATTGTATCACCCTCGCCGCGCTTGATCTGGCCTTCGAGCACGCGCCTGCCGGCGTCGCCGCCGAGATAAGTGGTCATCATGTTGTCGGCAAGCTTGGTGAGCACCGCCATCTTGGTTGCGATAGCGAGATGGTTCTGGATACGCAGCAGCGCCGAAATCATGCTGTCGCTGAAGCCTGCAGCACTGTCGGTGGACCAAGACCCGATCATGCCCTGACTGGTGTTGCCGCTGAAGGGATGGACAAAAGCCATGTAATCGGTGACGCCCATCAGCTTGAGGTCATCGAAAACAGGAAATTCCGACGGCACCGACGGGTCGAGCCGGCGCCGCAGATGGTCGAGCTTATGGCTAAGCAGATGGTAGTATGGGCTGGTCAGGAATCTGTCGGAATGAACGCCGTTCTCCTTGCGGAAGCCTTCCACTTCCAGGCCCTGGCCGCGGAGCCAGGTGAAGCCGAGCGCGTCATAAAGCGGATGAAGCATCGAAAAGCTCAAATGCACCCGCTTCAACGGCAGGCCGGCAGCAGCCAGCCGTTCACAAAAGCCCCTTACCAATGTTTCCAGGTCGTTGCCCGCCAACGCCGATTGGGTCAGCCAATCGGCAACCTTATCCATGAGAATGGCAGAAATTTCTGCTTGCGCTGTGCTCATGCTATCTCGAAATCTCCCTGATCTGCCACAAATTCGCCGGCTCGGACGCCGTCAGGCCTTCACCACCGTCTCTCGGGCTAGCCCGAGGCGGCCAAAAACATTGCGTGTGTCGACGATCAGTAGAGCGTGATCCGCGATCGCCTGATAGTCGATCGCGTCGTGGTCGGTTGCAACGACGACAGCGTCGAAATCCTTCAAGGCCGCCTCGGTCAATTCGACCGAGCGACGCCCCTTGATCGCCATATGCTCCCGTGTGGCCGGGATTTCGGTAACATGCGGATCGTGGAATTCCGTCTTGCCGCCCCATTCCTCGATGAGTTCAATGAGCCGCAATGAGGGGCTTTCGCGGATGTCGGGCACATTCTTCTTATAGGCGAGCCCGATGATGAGAATGCGCGAGCGGCTGAGCGCCTTGCCGCAGCGCCGGTCCAGCGCCTTCGCCAGTTCATCGACCACATGACGCGGCATGGCCGTGTTGATCTCTGCCGCCAGCTCGATGAAGCGGGTCGGCAGTTCGTATTCGCGAGCCTTCCACGTCAGGTAGAAGGGATCGATCGGAACGCAGTGCCCGCCAAGTCCAGGGCCGGGATAGAAAGGCATGTAGCCGAAGGGCTTGGTCTTTGCCGCCTCGATCACCTCCCAGATGTCGATTCCCATCGCACCGAGCACGATCTTCAACTCGTTGACGAGGGCTACGTTGACCGAGCGGAAGATGTTTTCCGTCAGCTTGACCGCCTCGGCGGTCGCCGTGGTGGAAACCGGAACGACGGTCTTGACCACGCCATGGTAGAAAGCCTGCACGAGCGTCGCCGCTTCAATGCCGTCACCTGCCACGACCTTGGGGATCGTCGCGACTTCAAAGCTGCGGTTGCCGGGATCCTCGCGTTCGGGCGAGAAGCCGAGGAAGAAATCTATTCTCGACTGCAAGCCGGTTTTTTCCAGGATGGGCTTGATCACGTCGTCGGTGGTGCCGGGATAGGTGGTCGATTCCAGCACGATCAGCTGGCCGAGACGCAGATGCTTCGCGATGGTGCCTGCGGTGTTCCTGACAAAGGAGAGATCCGGCTCGCGGTGTTTCGTCAGTGGTGTCGGAACGCAGATGATGATGACATCGCAGACGGCCAGTTCGGCAAAATCCGCAGTGGCGCGGAACCGTCCGCTTGCCACCTGGCCGGCAAGAGCTGTCGACGTCACCGCCTCGATGTAGGATTGTCCGTTGTTCAGGCTCTCGACCTTCTGGCCTTCGATGTCGAAGCCGGAAACCGGGAAGCCGGCGCGTGCGATCGCAACCGCCAACGGCAACCCGACATAGCCCAGTCCGATCACGCCGACTTGCGCGGCGCGCGTCGAAATCCGGGTCAGAAGACGGTCATATATCGATCGTGAGGCGTCCAACAATCTGCTTTCTGTTAATTCGGACAGGCCGTCCGCTTCCATGGTGAGGTTCACCGCTCACAAGAGCCCCGAGGCATATTGCGGAAAATCGATGTCCGCAAGCGTCAGACCGGCACCTTCGCCTTAAGGCTTGCGGCAGCCATCGCATAGCCGCCGGCGGCGCCATCGATGAAATGAACGTGATCGCGCTGCAGCGGCGATGCGACGAGGCATGTCATCAAGGCCGATTTCTGGCGGTGCAGGCCATAGTTGCAGATGCCCGCCTCTTCCGCCTGTTTCAGCCGGTCCTCGATCCGTTGCAACACATCCGCGTCAACGTCGATGGTCATCTTCAAGCCATCGTCGAACTTCCGGAAATCCGAATTGCTGGCCACTTCGCGTTTGTAGATCTTCGGATCGAATCTGCCGATCGTCCAGCCATATCTATCCGTAACAGCCGTAAGCGTCATCAGGAACACTATCCACAGCTTCGACAGCCACCGCCGTCCTGCCGGCGCCGTGGCCCGCGCCTCGATATCGAGGCCGGCGGGCAGCAAACTGTAGTCCGGCCCGTTCACCGGCACCGGGTGGCCATCGCGTTCCTGCCTGCCGGCAAGGGCGATGATGTCGGAAACCAGAAACTGAAAACCGCGCAAGTCGCGCGACGCCCCCGGTATGGCTATGATCGAGACGATTTCGCCATGCCGGGCTTCGATCGGGTTCCAGCGACACGAGAGGCCGGTCAGGTCCGGCCGCGCGCCGGCCGGCGCAGGATCGATGCGGTAGCGCCCCGCTTTCATCTCGGCTTCCGCCCAACTGCCGCCACCTCCGGCGAACATGGCATAGAAGACCGCATCGGAGGCCTGGAATCTCGCCACGCGAACGTCGAGGCCTTGCGCTCTTATATCCTTTATCGGCACGATTGCGGCACGCAAGGTCAGGTCCAGTTCGTCCGCCACCCATCTCTGGACAGCCGCCAGCGCGTTGCGGGTGATCTCCAGCGCCGAGCCGGGAAACGCCACGAGCGCACCGTCGCCGCCGAAGACAAAGGGAAGATCTTGCCTACCCAGCGCATTGAGCAGCGCCGAAATGACGCTGGCACCGGCCATATTGACGGTTTTATAGCGCCCCGCCTCGATCGCCTTGGTCGAGCCGACGATGTCTGCGGTGGCCAGCGCCCAGCCATCGGGGAGAGGCCGATAGTTATCGATATCGGCAACGCTTTCGAACTTTGCGAAGACCGGCAGAGAAGCAACAAACGGATCGGACGCGGCAGCTGTTTCCATGAGCATCAGATAGCACATTCCAGTGCTTGAGGGTGAAGTCGATCATGCTTCGAAATTGACTTGCGCAGGCTTTCCGATGATAGGGTCCGGCGATGCGAATTGCCTTCTATGCGCCGCTGAAGTCGCCCAATCATCCCGTTGCCTCCGGCGACCGCCAGATGGCACGGATGCTGGTCAAGGCACTGGAGCATGGAAGGCATAGCGTCGAATTGGCATCCGAATTGCGCTTTTATCTACGCGAACCGGATTCGAAAAGTTTCGATGCGCTCAAGATCGAGGCCCGGGAGGAAGCCGCGCGGCTGGCAAGGCTTTGGGATCGTGACGGCAAGCCCGATCTGTGGTTCACCTATCATCCCTATTACAAGGCACCCGACCTGATCGGGCCCGAACTGGCGTTGGCCTTTGGTGTCCCCTATGTGACAGCGGAAGCCTCCTATTCGAGGCGGCGCAACACCGGTTTGTGGGCCGATACGCAAGCGTTGGTGGCGCGAGCCGTCGAACAGGCGGCGCTGAACATCTGCTTCACGCAAAGGGATCGTCAGGGACTGGCAGATGCGGTACCCGACGCCGCTTTCGGCATGCTTTCGCCCTTCATCGACACATCGCCATTCCGGGAAACGCCGGCACGGGGTTGTCCGTCGCGCCTCGTTACGGTCGCCATGATGCGCCCGGGCGACAAAGTCGAAAGCTATGGCATGCTGGCGCAGGCGCTCGGTTCGATCGGTCACCTGCCCTGGACGATGTCGGTCGTCGGGGACGGACCTGCCCGCGAGGAGATCAAAGCGCAATTCGCCAGCTTGCCCGCCGACCGTATCAAATGGCTTGGCGCGATTGAGCCAGCCGCCGTGCCGGATGTCCTCTACAGTGGGGGAATTTACGTCTGGCCGGGTTTCGGCGAGGCCTATGGCGTTGCCTATCTTGAAGCACAGGCCGCCGGCCTTCCGGTTGTGGCTCAGGACATCGCCGGCGTGCCGGAGGTCGTGCGGGATGGCCAGACCGGGTTTCTCACCCCGCCGGGCGATGTGGCGGCGTTCGCTTCTGCCATTGAAAGGCTTCTGGCCCGTAACGACGAAAGATCCATCATGGCCGCAGAAGCCAGACGTTTCATCCTCGAAGAACGTTCTATCGGTGCTGCGGCGGCGCGTCTGGCCGAACTTCTTGCAAAGATCCCGGTCTCATGACATCCGATCAGATCTGGCAACCCTTGGTGGAGGAACTGGCGAGCCGGCAACGGGCGGACCGTAAGGCAGAGTTCTGGCTGCGCGACGATGACGCCGTGGATCCGACGCCTGCGCTTGATCGGTTGCTCGACCTCACCGGTGAATTCGCGGTTCCGGTGACTCTGGCCGTCATTCCCGCCCTGACTGACGAGAAGCTTGTCGTTCGGCTTGACGAGGCGCCGCATGCCACGGTCGCCATCCATGGCTGGGCGCACCGAAATCATGCGCCCGAGGGCCAGAAGAAGCAGGAGCTCGGCGCGCATCGGCCACGCGAGGCGGTGCTCGATGATCTGGCTCGCGGGCTGGCGCACGTAACCGGCCTGCACGGCGCACGTGCCGTTCCGATGCTGGTGCCACCCTGGAACAGGATCGACGCCGGCTTGGTATCCGACCTTGGATCGATAGGATTTTCGGCATTGTCGGTCTATGGGCCGCCAACGCCGGCTTCACTTGCGGTCATCAACAGCAATGTCGACATCATGGATTGGCATGGCACGCGCGGCTGCCGCGATCATGGCCTATTGGTTCAGGCTATCATCGCGCAATTGCAGCATGCATTCGATGGGGGCGAACCGGTGGGCCTGCTCACCCACCATCTCGTACATGATGAATCGGCCTGGCTCTTCCTCGAACGGCTGTTCACAGTCACCGCAAAGACTGAAGCCTGCGCATGGCTTCCGATCAGGACATTGATCGGGCGCAGCGCCGGTGGAACAATTCCAGGAAAGTGTGAACGGTTTCCGTCCGGAATTGCGTCAAGACAAAGAGATAGAGGAAAATAGCTCAGCGCTTTTTGCGCAATGAGACTGGAATGTTGAGCGTCTGGCCATCCCGCGCGGCAAAAGCGCCGGTAAACCTGTACTTGGCCAGTTTCTGGATCTTGTCCAGTTCCTTGTCGGTGCGTGTCGGATCGTGGTGAAACAGCGCAAGCCTCCGCGCACCTGCCGCCTCACAGAGTTTGACGCCCTGTTGCCACGTCGAGTGCCCGTAACCGCGGCGGCGTTCCATTTCCTCCTCGGTGTAGGTGCAATCGTAGATGACAAGGTCGGCATCTTCGATCAGGCCGAGCACCGTCTGATCGAGTTTGTCCGGGTCGTGCTCAGTGTCTGTGATCACCGCCACGACGCCGCCACCCCATTCGACCCGGTAGCCTATGCAGCCGCCCGGATGCATAAGACTGCCGGTTCGGACCACCACCCCTTCGCGCGGGCGAAGCACGTCTCCGGATACGAAATCGCGATAGTCGAGGCTTGCCTTGCAGGCCTCCAGTTTCACCGGAAACCACGGCGGCCGCATGAACACATCGACCATCTGCCGGGTCGTCATGTGTCCTGCAAGATGCCCGGACCAAAGCGTAACCTTGGCGCCCCGATCATAGATCGGCGCAAAAGACGGCAGCCCGATGATGTGATCGTAATGGCAATGGGTGAAAAGCAGGTCGAAATCGGTCACGCCCAACGCCTGAAGCGCCGCGCCGGCAGGCCGTAGGCCAGAGCCTGCGTCGAACAGAAGCGTGTGCTTACCGCATCGCATCTCGACGCAGATTGAGTTGCCGCCATAGCGAGAGAATTCTGGGCCTGATACCGAAATGCTGCCGCGGACACCCCAAAACCTGACCAGGAAAACGTTGTCGTCCATGCTACCCCTTCGCCCATCATATCCAAACAACTGCTGCTAGGCGAGACAGACAGGCTTTCTCCGGGTGATCTTCTCAGCGAGAGGACAGTGCCGTCACGACGGCGAGGATCGAGCGCACGTCCTTCGTTATTTGGCGCTTCGTGCGTCGATCAGATCCGCGGTCGTATGGCTTAGGCGATCGGCAAGAACCCGCAATATCTCGATGGTCATTTCCGGGAACTCCCTCATAAGCCTCAGGAAATGATCCTTGCGGATTCTCAGGGCTTCCAGCGGACTTGCCGCTCTGACGGTGGCAGTGCGGGAGCTGTTGCACAATATGGCGATCTCGCCAACGATCGAATTTGGCTCCAGTTCGGCAACTTTTATCGGTCCGCTGTCGGAATCGACAAGAATATCCGCTCTGCCTGAAAGGATGACATAGGCGGCGTCTCCCTCGTCGCCCTGCCGGAAAAGGATCTGGCCGGCGCTGTAGCTCACACGATCGGATGTGAACGCAAGCAGCTTGAGCTTTGTCGGCTCGATGGCAGAGAACAAGGGAACGCGTTGCAGCATTCCAACTTCATCCTTGAGCAGCATTGTCGCAAACCTTCCAAAATTCGCGTTTGCCAGACTAGAGCAACGGACGCCCCGATGGAATCAATTCTCTTTCCGGGATGGCGAGACAAACCACGCGAAAGGTGGCGAGCCCGATGTCGTGCACCGGCAGAATGATCCCATCTGAATATCCGTTGCTCTATGACAACAGTTCCTTGAAGATACCGTTCCCTGCCAAAAGTGTCTCGTGTGTTCCGTCTTCCGCCAATTGACCCGAGTCGAAGACGATAACGCGATCGAACATCATCGCCATTGCCGGACTCGTCACGACCCACACAATTGCCGGCGAATGGCCGTCGCGCCTGGCTTCCTCGAGCACATTTCGCAGCACCTTATCCTGCATGCGCTGATCGAGCGCCGACAGCGGCCGGTTGAGAATGAGAAAATCGGGACGCTTGAGCAAGGCTCGGGCAACATCGAGCTTCTGTCGCTGTCCACCGGTCAGCCGCCTGCCGCCGGAGCCGACGTTGAAGTCCAGGCCGACATCCAGAAGTTCGCCATAAAGCCCCAGTTCGTCAAGAATGTCATAGACGATGGAGCGTATGCGGTCGGGCGCGTCGGGATGATTGTTGCCCACACGCCCGAACAGGACATTATCCATGACGGTGGCCGCGGCAATGTATTTGGCAGGATCATACCGTTCGACCGCATTGTGCAGCTCGGGCGGCAGGTCTTCATAGAACCGGTTGCGTGCAGCGACGATCTTGCTCATCAGCTCGTCGCTCAGCAGGCCGAAGCGGTGCCGGGGCTCGATGTAGGCAAAGCTCAAGGTAACGATCATGGCGCGATCGTTTTCCGAAACCGCCTCGTAGGGACGGTTCTTGAGCCGTTGCAGCAAGGTTTCGTAGGCGGGTATCTCCTCCGCGCTCATGAAGGCGAGCTGCTGGAAGAACTGGTGATCGGGCGGCAGGTCGGCAAACAGCTCGATCGCCTGTTTGGCGATCTCCAAGCCCATTTCGTAGAGCGTTCGGTCGAGGCCGGCTTGCCTCAGCACGGAAGCAAAATAGGGATTGGCCGCCAGGGCCCTGTCGGCCAGTTCAGGGCCGGCGGCAGCGCCGAAGAGCAGGTTTTGGCCGATCGTTGCTTCCTTGTTGTAGGCGCCCGGTTCGAAAGGAACCACCAGTCCGCTCAGCCCCTCTTGTTCCAGCCGGGTCCGCAGCGCCGCACGCAGTTCGACGATCCGCCTGGCAAGCTCCGTGTGACGCGTGAGGTCGGCCGAAGAGCGCAAGCCGAGATCCAGAATGTCACGCGACAGAACAACCGCGTCGAGCACCCGGCGCACGGCTTCAAAGAGGTCGTGCGGGCCGGTAGCGCCAGCGGAAGCATAGTTGATCCAGTCGCTGTGGATATCAAGATCCGGATTGCCCGACCGGCGCGCCTCGTGAATGTTCCAGCGTTGCTGATCTGCCGCAGCACCGTCATAAGGCACCGATGTCAGCGGCGCATGCTTCAACCCGTAGAGCAGGTTGTCGCGGAGGCTTGCCTGGAACAGGAAAACATCCGACGAGGCATAGGACATGCGCCGGCCGGTTACTGCTTCGGGGAGTTCAAGCAGGTCGTCGGTGCCCGAAGCGACCCTTCCGCTGTCCGGCCAGGTCAGCCGCGCGAAGGCTTCTGCAAGCGCCTCCGCTCCACCTGTTGCGGTACTGACCAGTGCCACCGTCTCACCCGGCTTGACCTGGAGGGAGATACGGTTGAGGAGCATTGCACCGCCATCGTCTGCTACGGACAGATTGATCGCCGACAGCGGCTTGGTCATCGGATCGGGATCGTCGATCGTCAATGCCCCGATTTTCGGCGCGATGAGACCTTCGACGGTGAACTGTTCAACGACCTGTTGATATTTGACCTGGACATCCTGCCGATCCTGATCCCAGTCGATCAGTTCCTTCATCGGTCCGGGCAGGTCCTTGTAGGCGCCGATCACAGCCACGAGCTGGCCGACGTCCAGCCGCCCCTCGAGGACCAGATACCCGCCGATCATGTAAAACAGAAAGGGCGTGAGCTGCGCGAGAAAATTGTTGAGGAACTTCACCATGAATTTCCATTGGTAAAGATCGAAGCGGATCTTGAAGATGAGCCCGAGCCGGGCAGCTATGTCGGCGCGCTCGTAGTTTGATGTATCGTGGACGTGAACCGCGCCGATGCCGTCGACGATTTCGCCAACCCGGCCCGAAAGCGCGCGCGCGGTCAACTGCCGTTGGCGCCCGAGCACGATCAGCCGCCGCCGCATTCGCGGGATGAGCACGATCTGGATCGCCACGATCACGACCGCTATCATTCCGAGCCAGACGTTCTGGATCATGATGAACAGCATGGCCGTCAGCGCTTGGCCGCCGAGCAGTACCGGCTGCAGGAAGGCGTCGCCGATGAAGCCGCCCAGCGGCTCCACCTCGTCCTTCACCATGGTCGCCACTTCGGCGGATTTCACCCGCTTGAAATAAACCGGCGGAAAACGCAGCACACGGTCGACCAGATCGAAGCGGATACGCCGCAGCATGCGTTCGCCGAGGCGGCCCTTGTAGGTGTTGATGTAGAATTTGAACAGGCCGTTGATGACGACTAGCAAGAGGAACACAAGGCTCAGGGCAAACAGGGTCTCCTTGCGGTCGAGCTGAAAACCGGAGAAGAACTGGACCTCTCCAACGAACGGCAGGTTATAGTGTAGCCTCATGAATGGCTGGGTCGCGCCCGGTTGCTCGAAGCCGCGACCTTGGATCGGTCCGTTGACGATCAGCTTCGGCAGGTCGAAGGACATGAAATACGGGATCATCGAAAGCACGACGATCATCAATATCCAGAGTTGCTGCTTCTTAGTGTGCGTCCAGATATAGCGGGCTAGGCTGGCTTCCATATGCGACTGTGGACCCTTCAGTTGGAAGGATGCAGGATGTAAAAGCACCTGCTGGCGAATGGCGTATCGGCAATTTCTTCATCGCCAACGACAAGCTCGAAGCTGCTGTGCACGGACATTGTCCTGCGCTCAACGATGCAAGAAACCTGCGAGGCGGCGCGATCCAGTTCCGACGCATGGTCGATGGCATCGACATGGGCATTGTTGATCGGCGAAGACAGCGGCTGGCCAAACGGTCCGCGGCTTTCGTAGGGCTTTGGCGAACAGCCGAGCGGCACGAGGCCGCAGCTGCGCGGCTGGTGCTGGCGGATGGACGCCGATGATCCGGACAGATGCAACAGGCTCTCTCCGGCACCGGGCAATAGCCAAGCGGCTTGCAGCATGATCACGTCCGCGGAATCAAACAGTCTTGCGGGAGGCAAGATTGCGTTGTGTCGCCCAAAATCCCAACATACAAGACGAATTATGATGGATGTCACGCAACCACGCAATGCCATGGACTGGCACGAGCAAGCCTTAGACCTCACGCGGGGAATTGCTGCTTATGTCAACTGCCCTCTCGTGGCAGGGCTGGCGCGGGTCGTCGCCAAGCATCCGAAGGCCGATATCGCCAACGCCTTCAACCCCAAGCAGGTCGCCTGCAAGATGTGGGCGCTCGACAGGCTGTTCGAAAGCGGCGGCGGCCGCTTCGGACGCATATGGGTTCTGGGTGGATGGTACGGCGTATTGCCGGCAATGCTTTTCAACGACGCCCGCTTCGACATCGCGGCGGTCGATAGTATCGACATCGATCCCGAAGTCGCGCCGGTCGCCCGGACCCTCAACCGGGAAGCCGGCGACCGGTTCCGGGCGCTGACGGCAGATATGTACGCACTCGACTATGCGGCCGGGCGGCCCGATCTGATGATCAATACGAGCTGCGAACACATAGCCGATCTGCGCGCCTGGCTTGCTCTGCTTCCGCCGGGCACGAATGTACTGCTGCAATCGAACGATTATTTCAGCGAGCCGACGCACATCAACTGCGTGGCTTCGCTTGCAGCCTTCGAGGAAATGGCGGCGCTACGGGAGGTGCGGTTCTCCGGCGAACTGCCGACAAAAAATTATACGCGCTTCATGCTGATTGGAACTGTTTAATGCATTTCGCCCAAAAGCGCGTAGCGGTTTGGGACAACGACACGCATAAAAACAGGACTTGAAGCGCGTCGCACGAATCTCACCAGGCGCGACGCGCGTTAGAGCATTTGCAGGAAAGTGTGGAAACGGCTTTCCGTCCGGAATTGCGTCAAAACAAAGAGACAGAGCGGTTCTGCGTGAAACGATGAACCGCTCTAGGATCTATCGTCTGTTTAATCATGAACTTTTCCGAAACCGGGCCCCACATTTAGGGACCATGTTCGATGCCGCTCACGCAGGATTTGCGCGGAGCGACGCGCGCCTTCCAGATCGAGACGATGCGCGGATGGCGTCGGTTCCACAAGCGCTTGTTCGATCGCTTGCGCCAAACCTTCAGGCGTCAGGTCCTCTTCCATAAGCACCGTTGCAAGACCGAGTTCTTCGAGCATCAGGGCGCGAACCGTCTGTTCGGTTTCCCCGCCGGCTGCAAATGGGACGAGCAGGGAGCGACAACGCGCGCGCAGGACATCGCAGACCGTGTTGTAACCCGCCTGCGAGACTGACAGGCGGGCGCCGGTCAGCAGGCTGGCGAAATCCTCGCGGAACCGGAAGATGGACAGGCCCGGCGTGGCATCGCGTGCGATCGCGTCAAACTCGTCTTTCGGCAGGTTTGGGCCGGTGATCAAACACCAATTCCAAGCGTTGTTGGTATTCCGCGCCGCTGCGATGGTGGATCTGACAAGGCTCTTTCCGGCAGCCCCGCCGCCAACCGACACCAGAACGTCGAAGCGCTCGGAGGCCGCGGGCGATGGCGGCGCGGCAACGAGCCCCGTGTAGGTGACCTCGGCCCTGATCGCCCCAGCCAGTGGAAATGTCTTGTCGATGGTTGCGAAAGCCGGATCGCCGTGGACCATAACAAGATCGAAATGCCTGTTGATGAGATCGACCGTTTCCTCGTTTCGGCCCAGCTTGACGCGCTCCTGGAGGATATCACGGACGGACGTCGCCAGCAGCGGTCTGGGCGACGTCGCGTCGATGGCCTTGATCAGCGGCAAGAGTTCGAAACGCATCTGCCGGCGTCCAAATGGAAACGCCTCGACAATGACGATATCAGGCCTGCAATCCCGGAATGCCTGCAGCAGCATCTCTGAACGCCATTTCTTGAAATCATCGTCGATCGGGTTGCCTTGCAGGTCGACAAGTCCCGAAAATCCTTCATCACCGGAGGTGACAGGTGGCAGGGTTACAGATTGTACACCCAGTCCCGGAAACCCGGCGATCGGCGCTCCGCCGGTCACGACGGTAACGTCAAACCCGTCATCGACCAGAGCCGCCGCAATGCGGCTGGCGCGCGCGAGATGGCCGATGCCGAGCAGGTGCTGGACATAGAAGAAAGCGCGCAGCCGCTTCATTCGGCGGCCCGCCACTCCCGCTCGAACAGTTCCTTGAGCTGTCCAATGCTTGCCATATGATCGAAATTGCCGCGCACGCGCCGCTCAGCGGCGTCGCCGAGGCGGTCGCGGAGCACGGGATCACGGATCAGGCGCTCCAGCGCCCGTGCCAGGGCAAGCGGGTTTTCCGTCGGAACCAGCAACCCGGTTTCATCCGACGATAAAAGCTCCGGCACGCCGGAAATATCGGTCGACACGCAGGCAAGCCGCTGGCTAGCCGCCTCCACCAGAACATTCGGCAGACCGTCGCGGTCGCCATTTGCGGTGATCCTGCAGGCCAGGGCGAAGATGTCGGCGCGGCGGTAGTGCTCAAGCACCTCCTCCTGCGCAAGCGCGCCTTTCCAAGAGACGCGACCATCCAGGCCGAGCTTTTGCGCCAGCGCCTTGAACCGTTCCAGTTCTTCGCCGCCGCCGATATGCTCGAAACGCCACGCCAAATCGCCGGGCAGCAGGGCAAGGGCCTCCAGCAACGTATCGTAACCTTTCTTTTCAACGGCGCGCCCGACACTCAGAACGACAACCGGTTCGTCCGGAGCCGAGCCGTCATGCTGCTTTCGCGCCTCGCCGAAACTGCCGAAGCGATCAAGGTCGAGCCCATGATAGCTCAGATGCACGGACGAGTTGCCGTTATCGAGTTTTTTCAGACGGTCGAAGCCGGTTTTCGTGCAAGTGACCGTCCAGCGCGCCGAGGAAAGCTTGCCGGCCAGATCCCAGTCCGCCGAAGTCCAGATGTCCTTGGCATGGGCCGAGCAGGTCCACGGCAGGCCACGAAGCTGGCTGGCATAGCGCGTCACCGATGCAGGCGTGTGCGCGAAATGTGCATGCAGCCAGCCCGCGTTTTCCGGCCATTCGGCCGCCAGCACGAGCGCTTGCCCGAAGCGCCGCGCGCGATTGCGCGTAAAGTCGCGGGGCATATCGGCAGCCAGCCATCCGAGCGCGCGCCAGAAGCCCGGACGCAGCAGACAGGCAAACAGCGAGCGAAGCACGCGCAGCGGCTCTTCATGCAGATATTCCGGCAGATAATGGACGGGTGCTTTGATCTCGTCATGCACGGGGTGGCGTTTTTCGTCGGTCGGCCGCCTGAGCGCGACGAGTATCAGGTCGAACCCCGCACGCTCAAGACCGAGCAGTTCCTGCGCGATGAAGGTTTCGGACAGCCGCGGATAACCCTTCAGAACCACGACGATCTTGCGATGTTGCAACTCAGGTCATTCCTTCAATGACCGAAAGGTGATGGCCGGCCCGCCGGTCGAGCAGTTCCGCGACGATTTCGGAAATATGAGGCAGCCCTTCGAGCGTCAGATGCGGATTGCTCTGCGATGGGCGGGGCCGGTCCGGCAGCACCTTCAGTGCATCGGCAAACCGCCGGGAGTCCTCGGCTTCTTCCGGCAAAAGCATCTCGATGAGGCCGAGTTCGGCTGCGCGCCGTGCGCGGATCAGTTGTTCCCGGCGGGGCTCGACGCGCGGCACGATCAGCGCCGGCTTGTCGAAAGACAGTATCTCGCAATAGGTGTTGTAGCCGCCCATCGCCACTACCGCCTTGGCGCCGGCAATCAGGTCTTCCATGCGGTTGTCGAACTCGATGATCTTGATGTAAGGGATCTTGGACCCCTTCTTGAGCAGCTTGTTGCGCTTGCGCGCCGGCATGTAAGGCCCAAGCACGATCAGGGCTCTATGCTGCAATTGCGGATCCTGCTGATAGGCATCGATGACGTCGTGGATCAGATCGGCGCCGTCACCGCCGCCACCGGTAGTAACGAGGATATAGTCGCCCTCGGGCCGGTGGCCGGGCAACTCGTTCCGCTGCAGGCTCCGTTGCAGGAACCCGACGAACCTCATCTTTGCCCTGACAGCCGGGGGCACATCCAAGCCCGTCAACGGATCGTAGAAATCCGGCGGACCATAGGCCCAGACCTTGTCGTAGAAGACGCCTATCTTGCGCATCACGTCTCTGCGTGCCCACTCTGCTTCGAGCAGATGCGGCGCATCCATCACCTCGCGCAGGCCAAGCACCAGCGTGGTGCCCCGCGTCTTGAGGTAGGACAGCGTGTCCTCAATCTCACCGCGCAGGCCGAGCGGTTCCTTGTCGACGATGAAGATATCGGGCCGGAAGGTCTCAGCTGTATGGCGGATGATCGACTGACGCATCCTTAGCGTCTCATGCAGATCGATGTCCTTTTCCAGCGAGGTGTATTCGCCGTTGCGCAGCTTGATGACGCTGGGGATCTTCACGAAGTCGACACGGGCGCGGTAATCGAAGGCGCCAGCGATAGTCGCACCCGAAATGATGAGCACCTGAAGTCCGCGGAAATCCTCGACCAGCGAATGCGCGATAGTCCGGCAGCGCTGCAAATGGCCGAGCCCGAACGTGTCGTGGCTGTACATGAGAATTCGAGCGTTTTCTGCGTGCTGGGTCATTGTTGAACGTCTCTTAGAATTCTCGCCTTGAGGACCGTGAGCGACCCGCAGGATTCGAAATCATCCTCGCGGGTCTACCGACCTGTTCTGAAACATGAGGGCGCAATTTTCAATTCGTATTACAAAGAGGGTCCATATGCTGAAACCAGGAAGCTACGTCTGCTCAGCGGCCTGCTTGCCACGTGGTCCAGAAGAACCTGCATCATTTCACTGGTATTGACCATCTCGGATTCTCGGCGGCCTTGACCGCTGCGAAAAACGTGGAAACTCCAGAATGGAATAAGGTATGGGCTGGGTACTTCACTTCGAGCGTCTAAGCCAAGCTCCTAAACCATGATGTGCCTTGGCGGTGGGAAGCCGGAGCGTTGACGGAGTAGGGGACACGTTCGAACCGCCTAGATCTTGACTTCTCAGACCAGAATCTAGGGGTCAGGAGTTCGACTCTTTTCGGGCGAGCCAATTGAACTCACTAGCTTTTTGGACGCCATGGGCACATGAACTCGCCGATTGCAGGCGTGTCAAAGCCGACCTGTTTGCCGCCAACGACAGCGCCGGCCTTCGGGCCAGTATCCGAGTCTTCGATCCCTTTTCCGGTTGTACCGCGCAGGTAATATTCGGCTTCTATATATATTCGAGATTGAGGGCGAACCGGAAAAAAATGTCTTCGTCTTTGACCTCATCCTGCGCATGGGCGCGGGAAACCGGGGCAAGGCCTGTGGCCGAAGCGAGCGTTGCTCCCAGGCCAAACTGCAACGCGCGGCGGCGCGAAACACGAAATGCAGGCGTGACGCGGATCATGGCTTCCTCCCAAAAGCCCGCCGGCATCAAACATTTTGGCACCTCAAAAGCGCACCTGCGCTCCCAACTTCAGGAGATGTGGAATGTTTCTCAATCGCCTTGAATGATCTCACCGATGGTCGAGCAACTAGGTTTCCTCGACCCTAGCCTGATGTCAGCCGACGCACACTGCGCTGTAGCGGCGCCGGATCTGCCGGCAGCAAAAATCCCGCCGCTGCGGTCGTCCGAAGTACGCTGTCGATAAAATCCAGGACTTTTGCGTATCGATTTCGGACCAAGGTCCGTCTTGTAGAATACTGTATTTGAACAAAGCTAGGTAACAGCCGACTTTCGGATTCGAAAGTCCTGACGTTTTTCATCTGAAACCCATCCTGGCGGGAGGGCGACTCGAAGGAGGAACTATGAAAACGCGCACCTGTCTATTCGCGACTGTAGCCGCTCTCACCCTTGTCGCATCTCCGGTACTCGCTGCCCCCGGGGGCAATGGCAATGGCAACGGCAATGGCGGCAGCAACGGTAACGGCGGAAACTCGGCCGGGGCCGGCTCGCAGGGACACGGAGCCGCCACTTCCGCCGCGGCCAAGGACAAGTCGACGACCGGCGTTGCTCATGCAATGGCGGTCGTTGCCACGACGCCGGCCTCACCGCAGGCTACGCTGGCCTTGCAGGCAGCGCTGGACAGGAAGGCCGCGAAAGACGCAGCAGACACTGCCGACGACACCTCTGACGAAACCGAGTAAGCATTCCAAAAACAGACCACTTGTCGCGTTGAAAGCCGTGGTTCGCCGCGGCTTTTTTCGTTTCCCGACGACGAACTCTCAAGGTGAACAGCGCTTCCAGAAAAAAGCTGCTCCACGGCGGCACTGAAGCTACGCTAAGGCCAAACGCCGCCGCATCGGCGTCGGATTCGAGTGCATTCGAGGAGATCCCATGACCGGCTTTGTCGACCGCGAGCGCGCAACTGACCTGATGCAGCGCGCCGGCATCGAGGCGCTGGTGCTTTGCGAGCCCGAGGCGTTCCAATATGCCACCGGTGCCTGGATCGGCCCGGCCGGCCTGTTCCGGCGGGCCGGCGCCGGTTTCGTCGTTATTCCCAAGCGAGGCGACCTGCCGCTCGGCGTCGTGGTGGCGGATTTCCAGGCTGCCCAGCTCCGGGCGGCGATGGCCGGCGCCGTGCTGCGCACGCATGCGATCTGGATCGACTCGGCGTCGCTCGAGCCGGCGACGGCCGACCGGCCTGTTGCGCAGCGCATCGAGGCCGGCCTGGTTGGCCGCGCCCCCGGTTTTTCACGTCCGGCGACCTTCGAGCTTGCCCGCTCCGTCCGCGAGCTAAAAACGATCCTCGCAGAATTCGGGCTGGAGCGTGCGACGCTCGGCATCGAGCTGGATTTCGTCTCGGCCAGCGATTTTTCCGCGATGCAGGCGATATTGCCGGGCACTGCCCTGGTCAACGGCTCGCCGGTTCTCGACAGGCTGCGGGCAATCAAATCGCAGAGCGAGATCGACCTTCTGCAGCGAGGCATCGCCCTGTCGGAAGCCGGCCTGTCGCGGCTGCAGCAGCATGCGACGACCGGCATGCGTCAGTCTGAGCTGGTCGCGCTTTACCGGCAAGGCGTCGCGGATGCAGCCGCCGGGTCGTCGCAGCAAATCTCGACGGCGGAATACGTCACGCTGGGCGCTCGCCCAAAAGGCGCCGACGCCGTCGCCGCCGCCGGCGATCCGCTGAAGGCCGACATGGTGTGCAGCGTGAACGGCTATGCCTCGGATATGTCGCGGAATTTCACCTTCGGGCCGCCGTCGCCCGAACAGGCCGAATTGCATGCGATAGCCGAACGCGCCTTCGCCGACGGGCTTGCCGCGCTTATGCCCGGAAAGCCGTTAGCCGCCGTGCATCGCGCCGCCAGCGAAAGCCTGGCGCGCCAGGGCCTGCGTTCCTATCGCCGCGGCCATTTCGGCCACGGCGTCGGCAATTCCGTTTTTTCCGAGCAATGGCCGTTCATCTCAGCCGACAGCAATGTCGTGATCGAGGCCGGCATGGTGCTGGCATTCGAAATCCCGCTCTACATCGACGGTCTCGCCAGCTTCAATCTCGAGGACCAGTTCCTGATCACCGCCAACGGGCCGTCGCCGATGAACCGCCTGCCGAGGCGCCTGGATATTATCGCTTGAATCCAGCCGTTATCTGGCGCCGGCCACGCCCCTGCGGAAATCCGACGGCGACATGCCGGAAAGCTTGCGGAACGACTTGTTGAAGGCACTGAGCGAGCCGAAGCCCGATTCCATGGCGACGCGCAGCACATTGGCATCCTGATGCATCAGCAGCGCCTGCGCGTAGCTGAGGCGCAGCAAGTTCACATATTCATTGAGCGTCATGCCGGTCGATTTCTTGAATATGCTCATGGCGTATTTGGGATGGATATCGGCCGCCGCGGCGATGTCGACGCAATCGATCTCGTAGAGGAAATTCTCGGCGATGAAGTCGCACATGCGCCCGACATTGCGCAGCGATTGCTGATCGAAGGGACTGCCTATCTCCTGTTCGACCGGGGTTTCGGGCACCAGCCGGTAAGGCTCGAAGCGCACCCGCTCCAGCCGCAGCAAAAGCTCGTTGACGGCATGCTCGGCCTTGACCGGGTCGCCGGAGCGGGCATAGCGATTCCAGCGCTCGAAATTGTGGTCGTCCGACCGGTCGGTGGCGTCGGTCACCAGCGTCGCGCCGGTCATCAGCCTGTTGCGGACATCGACGGGCAAATGCAGCCGGAAGAAATGCACCAGCGGCAAATGCGCGCCGGCATAGATGGCATCATCGGACGCTTCGTCCATCTGGTGCGGCAGGCCGCCCCAGAACAGGCACATGTCACCCGCAGAAAGTGAAAGCCCGTGCCCATCCATGCGGTAATGCACGGCGCCACGCACGATGAAATTCACCTCGACCTGGGCGTGCCAATGCGGCTTTAGCATCACCAGGGGCTGGGTGTGGAACATCTGCAGCAGCAGCGGCAGGCCCTCCACGCTGCTGGCGCCAGGCTGGTAAAACGGCCTTTCCGGCATCTTACTTTCCGCTCATTTCTTATTCCCTTTGTCGCGGACAAGGCTTTCCCGAGGCCTAGTCTAGCCACGCTCGCAAACAGAGAGCAACTGAAATGGGAGGATTTCAATGCGCATAAAATTGACCTGCGCCGCGCTCGCGCTTGCCTTGGGCTCCAGCCCGGCCTTTGCGCAGTCCGGTGAAATCACGATCTGGAGCTGGAATATCGCCGCTTCGTCGCTGAAGGCCACCATAGCGGGCTTCAACAAGCAGTATCCCGACATCAAGGTGACGGTCGAGGACCTTGGCAACCAGCCGACCTACGACAAATCAATCGCCGGCTGTGCCGCCGGCGGCGAGGGGCTGCCTGACATCGTTACGATCGAGAACGGCGAAGCCGAAAACTACTGGAGCCAGTTCCCGGATTGCTTCGTCGACCTGCATACGCTCGGCTACACCGCGGAAGACCAGGCAAAATTCCCCGACTTCAAGCGTACCGAGCTCGAGGTTGACGACAAGGCCTATGCGATGCCCTGGGATTCCGGTCCAGTGGCGATGTTCTACCGCCGCGACTTCTACGAGAAGGCTGGCGTCGATCCGTCCTCGATCAAGACCTGGGACGACTTCATCGCCGCCGCCAAGAAAATCCAGGCCGCCAATCCCGGCGTCACGATGACCAACGCCGATTTCAACGGCGATTCCGAATTCTTCCGCATGATCTCCAACGAGCAGGGTTGCGCCTACTTCTCCGCCGACGGGCAATCGATCACGGTCAACCAGCCCAAATGCGTCGATGCCATGACCAAGATCAAGGAGATGAAGGATGCCGGCATCATTTCCTCTGCCGACTGGAGCACCAAGATCACCAACAACACCGCCGGCAAGGTCGCCACGCAGATGTATGGCGGCTGGTATGAAGGCACCGTGCGCACCGAATCGCCCGATGGGGCAGGCAAATGGGGCGTCTATCTGATGCCGAGCCTGACCGCCGACGGTCCGCGCGCCGCCAATCTCGGCGGCTCCTCGCTCGCCATCACCTCGGTGTCGAAGAACAAGGAAGCCGCCTACGCCTATCTGAAATACACGCTTGCGACGAATGAGGGCCAGATCACCATGCTGAAAGGCTTCGGCCTGGTGCCGTCGCTGATCTCGGCGCTCAACGACCCTTATGTCTCCGAAGGCCTGCCCTATTGGGGTGGCCAAGCCGTGTGGAAGGACATCCTCGGCACCTTGCCCAAGGTCGTCCCCAGCCGCGGCACGCCGTTCCAGAGCGACGCCGAAATCATCATCCGCGCGGTGCAGACCAAATATCTGGCCGGCGGCTATCCCGACGCCAAGGCAGCGCTCGACGATGCCGCAAGCCAGATCGCCGCGGCGACCGGCCTGCCGGTCAAGTCGTGATCTAGACGAGGCGGCTCCGAGCGCGCGGCTCCCCTTCTCCCCTTGTGGGAGAAGGTATCGCCGAAGGCGACGGATGAGGGGTGCTCCAGCTTGGCGCCGGCGGCACTCCGGCCATCACCCCTCAACCGTCTCTGCGCTACGCGCCGATCCACCTTCTCCCACAAGGGGAGAAGGCAAGAACTTGAAAGCAGAAAGGAGGAAAACGATGCGCTACCAGAACGCCACGGCGTATCGCTTTCTCGCGCCGTATCTGCTGATTTTTTCGATCTTCTGGCTGTGGCCGATCATCGATTCCTTCCTGATCTCGTTCCAGGCGACGCGCACCGTGCCGTGGCGCTTCTCGCCGACCTTCAACTGGGGCCGGCTGATCGGCGATCCGGCCTTCTTCAATGCCTTGAAGAACACATTGCTGATCCTTGTCATCCAGGTCCCGGTGATGATTTCGCTGGCGATTGTGATGGCGGTGCTTTTGAATTCGCCACTGCTCAAGGCCCGTGGCCTGTTCCGCTTTGCCTTCTTCGCGCCGGTCGTGGTCGGCGAGGTCGCCTATTCGGCGGTTTTCCGGCTGATGTTCAATCTCGACTACGGCATCATCAACAAATTGCTGAACAGCATCGGCCTGCCCAGTGTCGACTGGTTTACCAATGTCACCCCGGCGATGGCGGTGATCATGATGGCGGTGACGTGGCGCTGGGCCGGCTACAACGCCATCATCCTGCTCGCCGGCCTGCAGTCGATTCCCGAGGATGTCTACGAGGCGGCGACCCTGGACCGGGTCAGCAAGGTCAAACAGTTCTTCTACATCACGCTGCCGCTGCTCAAGCCGATCATCGTGTTCTGCGCCGTGCTGTCGATCATTGGCACCATGCAGCTGTTCACCGAGCCCTTCCTGATCACCGAGCGCGGCGGGCCGGGCGGCGGCACCGAAACGCTCGGGCTGCTGCTTTACCGCCAGGGCTTCCGGTCGCTCAATTTCGGCTACGCTTCGGCCGTCGCCTACACCATGGCCGGGCTGGCGATCGCCATTTCGCTGGTGCAGATATGGCTGACGAGGGAACCGAAATGACCTCGCACTCAAGAGTCAGCCGCTCCCAGGCCAGATTGGGACGCAGCATCGCGCTGCATCTGTTCCTGACGCCGCTGGCACTGGTCTGGCTGTTTCCGCTATGGATGATGGTGGTTTTTTCGACGATGCCCGACAACGGCATCTTCAGCCCCGACATCGAGCTTTTGCCGCATGGCAATTTCCTCGACAATGTCAGCAATCTGCAGCGCGGCACCAATTTCATCGGCGCCATCGGCATCTCCGTCTCGGTGGCGGTGACCTATACCTTCCTGTCGGTGATGCTGACCTCGATGGCCGGCTGGGCGCTGGCGCGTTACAACTTCTTCGGCAAGGGCATGGTCGTCGCCATCATCTTCGGCACCATCACGCTGCCCTATGCGGTCGTGCTGATCCCGCAATTCATCATGGTGGCGCGCGACTTCAAGCTCGCCAACACTTGGGTGGCGCTGATCGTGCCGCCGCTGTTCAATTCACTGGGCGTGCTCTTCATGCGGCAGAGTTTTTCGATGATGCCGCACGAGCTGTTCGACGCCGCCAAGGTCGAGGGCGTCAAGGAATGGCGGATATTCCTGTTCGTCGCACTGCCTCTGGCGCGGCCGATGCTGGCGGCGCTCGCCATCATCCTCTTCCTTGCCTCCTGGAACAACTATCTCTGGCCGCTGCTGATCAATTCCAAGCCGGGCGCGATGACCGCGCCCGTGGCGCTCGGCACGCTGATCGGTCTCACCAAGGTGTCCTGGGGCGGCATCATGGCGGGCGCGGTGATGCTGACGGCGCCAATGCTCGTCGTGTTCGTGCTTCTGCAGCGCCATTTCGTTGCCGGCATCGCAGCCGGCGCCATCAAGTAAGGATCAGCATGGCGGCAGTCACACTCAAAAACGTCATCAAGCGCTTCGGCGTCTTCGAGATCGTCCACGGTGCCAATATCGACATCGATGACGGCGAATTCGTCGTCTTCGTCGGCCCTTCCGGCTGCGGCAAGTCCACGCTGCTTCGGATGATCGCCGGGCTCGAGGACATCAGCGACGGCGAGATCGCCATTGGCGGCAAGGTGGTGAACGACGTCGAGGCGGCCGATCGCGGCATCGCCATGGTGTTCCAGTCCTACGCGCTCTATCCGCACATGACGGTCGAGCAGAATCTGAGCTTCGGCCTGAGAATGACCGGCAACCCCAAGGGAGATACCGAGCGGCGGGTGAAGCGGGCTTCCGAAATCCTGCGCATCGCCGAGCTGATGAAGCGGCGGCCGCGGCAATTGTCGGGCGGCCAGCGCCAGCGCGTCGCCATCGGCCGCGCCATCGTGCGTGAGCCGCAAGTGTTCCTGTTCGACGAACCGCTCAGCAATCTCGATGCCGAGCTCCGGGTGCAGATGCGCGTCGAGATATCGCGCCTTCATAAGGAGCTCGGCGTTACCATGGTCTATGTGACGCACGACCAGACCGAGGCAATGACGCTGGCCGACAGGATCGTCGTGCTCAACGCCGGCAATATCGAGCAGATCGGCGCGCCGCTCGATCTCTACGACGACCCCGCCAACCGCTTCGTTGCCGGCTTCGTCGGCTCGCCGAAAATGAACTTCCTGGCGGCAAAAATGGTCGGGGCCGACAACGGTGCGGCGGTCGTCGAACTGGTCAATCATCGCGGCGCGCGACTGCGCAAGCCGCTTTCGGATGCCTTGCCTGCAACAGGCGGCGATGTTGTGCTTGGCGTGCGGCCGGAGCATTTCTTCGACGCCGGCCAGGGCGATTGCGACCTTACCCTCAAGGCCGACGTCGCCGAGCACTTGGGATCGGTGAGCTATGTCTATGCCAATTCCGGTACCGGGGGCGGACGCGAGGAACTGATCATCGAGCGCGAGGCCTCGCGGCATCGCGCGAACGGCGACGACCTGGTGGTGTCGATCAAAGCCGACCGCTCGCTTCTCTTCGACGCCACCGGCGCACGCGTTCG
Source organism: Mesorhizobium sp. M0601 (assembly GCF_040320845.1). NCBI lineage: Bacteria > Pseudomonadati > Pseudomonadota > Alphaproteobacteria > Hyphomicrobiales > Phyllobacteriaceae > Mesorhizobium > Mesorhizobium sp. M0601. The sequence goes on along the minus strand of NZ_JAMYQK010000019.1, from coordinate 30,545 downwards.
CTAACCCATCTTTCTTTTGTCCGATCGCGATTGCTCGCGGCCACCCCACGGAGATTTGACATGACGTCCAAACCAGAAAAAGTTCGCTGGGGCATTCTCGGGCCCGGCAACATCGCCAAGGCTTTTGCCGGGGGCGTCGCCCATTCGCGCACCGGCACATTGGTCGCCTTAGGGGCGCGCAATCCCGGCAAGGCGGGGCTCACCGAGGCTTTCCCCGGCGCCCGCATCCTGGACGGCTACGAGGCTTTGGTTGGCGATCCGGATGTCGACGCGATCTATATTTCGACGCCGCATCCGAGCCATGCCGAATGGGCGATCAAGGCGGCCGAGGCCGGAAAGCACGTGCTTTGCGAAAAGCCGCTTGGCCTGACCGCATTCGAAGCCGACGCCATGATCCATGCCGCGCGCAAGGCCGGCACCTTTCTCGGCGAAGCCTTCATGTACCGGCTGCATCCGCAGACGGCCAAGCTGGTCGAGCTGATCAGGGCCGGCGCGATCGGCGACATCAAGATGATCAAATCCAGCTTCGGCTTCGCCATGCCGGGCTTCATGCCGGAGCACCGGCTTTACGCCAAGGATCTCGCCGGCGGCGGCATTCTCGATGTCGGCGGTTATCCCGTCTCGATGGCGCGGCTGATTGCCGGCGCAGCAGTGGGAAAGCCCTTTGCCGAGCCGGACAAAGTCGTCGGCGCTGCGCATCTCGGCCAATCCGGCGTCGACGAATGGGCGTCGGCGCTGTTGCATTTTCCGGGCGGCATCGTCGCGGAAGTGTCCTGCAGCATCTCGCTCGCTCAGGACAATGTCTTGCGTATTGTCGGCAGCAAAGGCCGCATCGAGGTGGCGGATTTCTGGTATGCCGGCGGCCAGCAAGGCGGCACCGGCGAAATCCGCATCATCCGTCCGGGTGACACCGAGGTGGTCGAGGTCACGGAAGACGGCTGGCTGTACGCATTTGAGGTCGACGCCGCCGGCGAGGCCATTCTCGGCGGAAAGCAGGAGTTCGCCTGGCCCGGCATGGGCTGGGCCGACAGTCTCGGCAATCTGCGCGTGCTCGACAAATGGCGGGCCGCGATCGGGCTCGAATACGACATCGAGAAACCGGCAAAGCGCGTCAACACGATCTCCGGACGGAAGCTGCGCTCCGGCGGAACCGCCATCCCCAAGCGCAGCATTCCGGGCCTGCCGCGGCCGGCCTCGTGCCTGGCGCTCGGCTTCGAGGATTTCCGCACCTTTTCGTCGGGCGCCATCCTGCTCGATGCCTATTTCGAGGCCGGCGGCAATCTGTTCGACACCGCCTTCGTCTACGGTTCCGGCTATACCGAGACGCTGCTCGGCCAGTGGCTGAAGAACCGCGGCGTGCGCGAGCAGTCGGTGGTCATCGGCAAGGGCGCGCACTCGCCGCTCTGCTATCCCGACGTCATCGGCAAGCAGCTCACCCAGTCGCTCGAACGGCTGCAGACCGACCATATCGACGTCTATTTCATGCACCGCGACAATCCGGACGTGCCGGTCGACGAGTTCGTCGATGCGATGGACCGCGAGGTCAAGGCCGGCCGCATTCGCGGTCCGTTCGGCGGCTCGAACTGGACGATGGACCGCATGGACAAGGCGATTGCCTATGCCGAGCGCACCGGCAAGCAGAAGCCCGGCGCGCTTTCCAACAATTTCTCGCTGGCCGAGATGCTGGAGCCGATCTGGGCAGGCTGCGTCACCTCCTCCAGCGACGAATGGAAGGCCTGGCTCGCCGCCCGGCAGATGCCGAATTTCGCCTGGTCGAGCCAGGGCCGCGGCTTCTTCACCGACCGCGCCGGGCGCGACCGGCGCGATAATGAGGAGCTGGTCCGGGTCTGGTATTCGGAGAGGAATTTCGGCCGTCGCGACCGCGCCATCGAGCTCGCCAAACGGCTGGGCAAAAGCCCGATCCACGTCGCGCTCGCCTATGTGCTGGCGCAGCCGTTTCCGTCCGTCCCGCTGATCGGGCCGCGCACGCTCGACGAGTTGGAAGACAGCCTCCAGGCGCTCGACATCTCACTTTCGCCGGACGATCTTGCATGGCTGGATAGCGGTTCGGATCAGGCCCGCGCGCGGGCCTGACGGCAGCGGCAGTCGCTTCGGCCTACGCTGCGCCCTTAGCTTCCGGACTGTTTGCCCTGCCCTCACCCTCTCCCGCAAAGATCCGGGAAAGGGTAAGAATGAGGGCAGCGCAAAGGCCACTGGAAGTTAGGAAAGACAGATGCTCGACATCGCACCGACGAAACAGGCGGCCACCTGGCTCGATTCCTTTGCCCGGGCGCTCGAGGCCGGCGACGTCGAGGCGGCAACCAATTTGTTCGTCGAGGACTGCTACTGGCGCGATCTCTTGACCTTCACCTGGAACGTCAGGACGATGGAGGGCCGCGCCGCGATCCGCGACATGCTGGTGGCGACGCTGGCAACGACAAAACCTGCCCGGTGGCAGCTCAGCGGCGAAGCGACTTCGGACGAGGGCACGATCGAAGCCTGGTTTTCTTTCGAGACGTCATCGGCGTGGGGCCATGGCATCATGCGTCTCAGGGACGGCAAGTGCCGGACACTGTTTACCGCGATGAGCGATCTCAAGGGGTTTGAGGAGCGCAAGGGCCCGGCGCGGCCTCTGGGTGTCCGCCACAAGGCCGATCCGGAGCGCGAGACCTGGCTGGAGGCGAGGGCGCGCGAGACACGTGAACTCGGCGCCGGCCAGCAGCCTTATTGCCTGGTCATCGGCGGCGGCCAGGGCGGCATCATGCTCGGGGCGCGGCTCAGGCAATTGGGCGTGCCGGCCATAGTCATCGAGAAGAACGCCCAGGCCGGCGATTCCTGGCGCAATCGCTACCGCTCGCTCGTGCTGCACGACCCGGTCTGGTACGACCATCTGCCCTACATACCGTTTCCCGAGAACTGGCCCGTGTTCACGCCCAAGGACAAGATGGGCGACTGGCTGGAGATGTATACGCGCGTCATGGAGCTCAACTACTGGACCTCCACGACATGCGTGAGCGCGTCCTATGACGAGACCGAAAGGGTCTGGACGGTCGAGCTCGATCGCGCCGGCGAGCGCATCACGCTAAGGCCGAAGCATATCGTCTTTGCGACCGGCGCCTATGGCCCGCCCAGGCGCATCGACCTGCCGGGTGCCGATGTCTTCAACGGCGAGATCCTGCATTCCAACCAGTATTCCAGCGGCGAGAAATTCCGCGGCAAAAAGGTCGCCGTCATCGGCGCCGCAAGTTCCGGCCATGACGTCAGCGTCGACCTCTGGGAGAGCGGCGCCGAGGTGACGATGGTCCAGCGCTCGCCGACGACGGTGGTCAAGTCGGACACGCTGATGGAGATCGGTTTCGAGATCTTTTCGGAAAAGGCGCTGGCCCGCGGCATTACCACCGAGAAGGCCGACATGATCGTCGCCTCGACGCCGTTCGCGCTGCTGCCGCAAGGCCAGCGGGCGCTTTACGACATCATCAAGGCGCGCGACGCGGCCTTCTACGACCGCTTGCGCGGCGCCGGCTTCGCCATCGATTTCGGCGACGACGAGACCGGGCTCCTGATGAAGGCCTACCGCACCGGCTCGGGCTTCTACATCGATGTCGGCGCTTGCGACCTGATCATCGATGGCGAGATCGGCATCCGCAGCGGCGTCGGGATCAAGTCGCTGACGCCGACAGGCATCCTCTTCGACGACGGCACCGAACTGGCGGCCGACGCAATCATCGCCTGCACCGGCTATCTCTCGATGAACGAAACCGTGGCGGCGATCGTCTCGCGCGAAGTCGCCGACAAGGTCGGCCCGTGCTGGGGGATTGGCTCGGGCGTGAAAGGCGACCCGGGTCCGTGGCAAGGCGAATTGCGCAACATGTGGAAGCCGACGGCACAGGAAGCGCTGTGGTTCCACGGCGGCAATCTGGCGCTGTCGCGCTTCTATTCGAAGTACGTCGCGCTGCAGATCAAGGCGAGGATGGAAGGCATTGCGACGCCGGTTTATGGAGCGGCGGGGCGGTGAAGCTGTGATCTCCCCCCTCGAGGGGGAGATGGCCGGCAGGCCAGAGGGGGTCGCGGCGCGTCGAGCGCCAACCTCCGTCCGTTGCAGGAAGCGAGCCCAGTCGAACCGACCCCCTCTGTCGCCTTCTGCGACATCTCCCCCTCTAGGGGGGAGATCACCCACGCCCGAAATGCCGGCTCGCCACCTCGACATGCGTGTCGTGCGCATGCGCTTCGAAGCGTTCGGTCTCGCCGAGATCGTCCACCGCCTCGTTCGGCCACCAGCTGCCGCCGACCACGATTCCGTCCGAGACCAGCCTTTGCTCGGCGACCAGCGAGGCGCCGACCGAATCGACAAAGGTGAAGCGGCCCGGACGCAGCCGCAGCACCGCGATGTCGCCGACCGCACCCACCGCCAGCCTGCCGAGATCGGGCCTGGCGATCGCTTCGGCCGGCCGCTGTGTCGCGGCGCGCAGCACCTCGACCAGCGGCATGCCGAGCGCCAGCAGCTTCGACATGCACACCAGAATGTCGAAGGCCGGCCCGTCGACGCAGTAGAGATGCACGTCGCTGCTGATCACGTCCGGCGCCAGCCCCTCGCCGAGCATCGCCTTGGCCACTTCGAAATCGAACGAGCCCATGCCGTGGCCGATATCGAAGATGACGCCGCGCTCGCGCGCCAGCCGCATATCTGGCCGCACCGCCCCCGAGGCGAAGACCGGCGCGTTGGGAAACGGCCGGAAGCAGTGGGTGAGGATGTCGCCCTTGCGCAGCCGCGGCAGCACTTCCGAGCGGCCCGGCGGCGGCTCGTCTATGTGCGCCATCAGCGGCAGGCCGGCTTTGTCGGCGGCTTCGAGCGCGAGATCGACCGGCGCGATGCCGCTGGTGCCGCCGGCATGGCGACCCGAGCGGACCTTGACGCCGACAACCACGTCCGCGTGCTCGCGAGCCGCCGCTACGGTCTCGCGCGGTTCGCAGAGCCGGAGGTCGCTGCACTCGCCGACCGCCACGGTCTGCGAGAAGCCGAATATGCCGGCAAAGGAAATGTTGACATAGGCCAGGATGCGGACTTTCGAGCGCTCGATGACGTGGCGGCGAAAGCCGAGGAAATTGCCGGCGCCGGCGCTTCCGGCATCGATGAAGGTGGTGGTGCCGCTCTTTGCGGCGAGCCGGTCGGCATCGACGCCGAGCGACGTGCCGCCCCAATAAACATGGCTGTGCAGGTCGATCAGGCCCGGCGCGACGATCGAGCCCGTGGCATCGATGACGCGGGCGGCACGTTCGAAGGGGATTTCGGTGTCGATCGCGGCGATACGGCCGTCGGCAATCGCCAGATCGCGCTGCGCGTCGAGGCCGGACGCCGGATCGATGAGGCGGCCGCCTTTTATCAGGAGATCGAATTGCATCGCGCCTGTCTCCACTTTCCCGTCACGCCGGCCTGTAGGCAACGGCCTCGACCTCGATCTTGATGTCCATCATCAGCCGCGACTCCACTGTCGTGCGCGCCGGCGGGTCTTTCGGGAAATGCCTGGCATAGACGGTGTTGAAAATGCCGAAATCGCGGGCGTCTTCGAGCCAGACCGTCGTCTTGACTACGTCGTCCAGGGTACAGCCGGCCAGCGCCAGTGCCGCCTTGACGTTCGACAGCACCTGCTCGGTCTGTTCGGCGATGCCGCCCTTGACCACCAGCCCGTCTGTGCCGACCGGCACCTGGCCTGAGACATAGACGAAATCGCCGGCCCTGACCGCCGGCGACAACGGCACATGGGATTTTCCAAAACATTGCTTGGGCAAGGAGGCCTCCTCTGGAAATCGTTGCGTGACCGCGCGACTTGTCAGGTTGGCGCGAGAGGACGCGGCCCCTCTGCGAGTCTCATCCAACATCTTCGAAGCCTATATCGCTTTGCCGCGAGGGCGCCAGAACGATCACTGCGCTCGGTGATCCTTCGCGCCAGCGTCTGGACTCGCGTCGTCAGGCCCGCTCAGCGGTCGATCCGCGTCGACAGGATGATCGACGACGACGTGCGCTCGACTCCGTCCATGGCGCCGATCTGGTCGAGAAGCGTGTCGAGATCCCTGATCGAAGGCGCCTCGACGATGACGATCATGTCGAAATTGCCGCTGACCGAGTGCAGCGTGCGAACCGGTGCCAGCGCCTGCAGGCTGCGCACCACCTTGTCGGCAAGCTTGGGGGTGACGGTGAGCAGGACATGCGCCCTGACCAGCCCCTGCTCGTAATCCGGCGACAGCCTGACCCCGTAGCCGGCGATGATGCCGCGCTGTTCCAGCCGCTCGATCCGGCTTTGCACCGTCGTTCGTGAGACGCCGAGCCGCCGCGCCAGTTCGGCGGTCGAGGCGCGCGCATTGGTGCGCAGCAGAGAAAGCAGAGCTTGGTCGGCATCGCTGAGCATTTCGACGAACCTTACCGGCACACTGCCCAAAGAGAGGCTGCATTTCGTACAATCTCACGCTTCCTTTCGACAGGCAAGCTGCGATTCTAACCGTGAATTTAGCATTGGTGCGAGGGACCGGTCATGAAGGAAATCATCGTCGTCGGCGCCGGCAAGATCGGCTCGACCATTGCCGAGATGCTGGCTTCCACGGGCGACTACCAGGTCACGCTCGTCGACCGCTCGGCGGCGCAGTTCGGCGCGGCCGAACTGCCTGAAACGGTCGAGACGCTGGAACTCGACATCGAGGCCGCCGGCACCCTCGAAGCGGCCCTGGCCGGCAAATTCGCGGTGCTCAGCGCCGCGCCCTTCCATCTGACCACGCGCATCGCCGAGGCGGCGGCCAGCGCCGGCGTGCACTATCTCGATCTGACCGAGGACGTCGTCAGCACCAGGCGGGTCAAGGAACTGGCGCGCTCCGGCAACAGCGCCTTCATCCCGCAATGCGGTCTGGCGCCCGGCTTCATCTCGATCGTTGCCAACGATCTCGCCAGCCGCTTCGACACGCTGGAAAGCGTGCGCATGCGGGTCGGCGCGCTGCCGCAGTACCCGTCGAATGCGCTGAACTACAATCTGACCTGGAGCACCGACGGCGTCATCAACGAATATTGCGAGCCTTGCGAGGCGATCGTCGAAGGCGAGCTGATCGAAGTGCCGCCGCTGGAGGAGCGTGAAGAATTCTCGCTCGACGGCGTCACCTACGAGGCGTTCAACACCTCGGGTGGACTGGGCACGCTGGCCGAAACGCTGAAAGGCAAGGTGCGCACGCTGAACTATCGCACCATCCGCTATCCCGGCCATGCCGCGATCATGAAGGCGCTGCTCAACGACCTCGGCCTGCGCCACCGCCGCGACGTGCTGAAGGACATTTTCGAAAGCGCCCTGCCGGCAACGCTGCAGGACGTGGTTATCGTCTTCGTCACCGTCAGCGGCCGCAAGAACGGCCGTCTGCTGCAGGAGACCTACGCCAACAAGATCTACGCCAGGCGCGACGGCGAAACGGTGCGCAGCGCCATCCAGATCACCACCGCATCGGCCATCTGCGCGGTGCTCGACATGCTCGCCGACGGCACCTTGCCGGCCAGAGGTTTCATCAAGCAGGAGGACATCGCGCTCGACGCGTTCCTGGCCAACCGCTTCGGCCGCGCCTATGCGCAGCACGAGATGGTTAGCCGGCTTGCAGGGTGAGCTGCGTAATCTCCCCCCTCGAGGGGGAGATGTCGCCGAAGGCGACAGAGGGGGTCGCCTCGCGTAGAGCGCCAACCTCCATCTGTCGCAAGGGAGGTCGCATCCAGTCGAACCGACCCCCTCTGGCCTGCCGGCCATCTCCCCCTCAAGGGGGGAGAGCGCGAGCCATCAGACATGCAGTGCGTGCCCCAGCGCCTTCAGCGCCGCTTCCGGAAAACCCTCGCCCTGTGTCGGATGGGCATGGATCGTCCCGGCGATATCCTCCAGCGTCGCACCCATCTCCAGCGCCAGCCCAAACGCCGTCGACAGCTCCGACACGCCCTGGCCGACGGCCTGGATGCCAAGCACCAGATGGCTGTCCGCCCGCGCCACTACCCGGACGAATCCGTCCTCGCCCAACTTCGTCATCGCCCGGCCATTGGCGGTGAAGGGAAACTGTCCGACCTTGATCTCGCCACGGGTCTTGGCCTCCTCCGGCGACAGGCCTGCGGTGACCAGCTCCGGATCGGTGAAACAGACAGCCGGGATCGCTCGTCTGTCCCAGCTGCGCTTGTGGCCGGCAACGATCTCGGCGACCATTTCGCCTTGCGCCATGGCCCGATGCGCCAGCATCGGCTCGCCGGTGACGTCGCCAATGGCAAAGATGCCGCGCATCGAGCTGCGGCACTGGTCGTCGATGCGGATGAAGGGTCCGGCCATGTCGAGGTCGATCTGCTCCAACCCCCAGCCTTCGGTCACCGGCTTGCGACCGACCGTGACCAGCATCTTGTCGGCAGCGATCTTGCCGTTCTTGCCGCCATTCGTCTCGACCAGCAGCGCGTCGCGCTTAGTGGACAGCCCCTTGGCCTTGGCGTTCACGAGCACCTCGATGCCGAGTTCGGCCAGCCGCTTCACCACCGGCCGGGTCAGTTCCGCATCATATTGCGCCAGCACGCGCGGCAACGCCTCGACCACGGTCACCTTGGCGCCCAGCTTGGCAAAGGCGATGCCGAGTTCCAGCCCGATATAGCCGCCGCCGACCACCGCCAGCCTCTCCGGAACTTCGCTCAGCGCCAGCGCCTCGGTCGACGAAATGACCGGCCCGCCGAACGGCAGCGACGGCAGCTCGACCGGCGCCGAGCCGGTCGCTATCACCACCGTTTCGGCTCGGATCACCTGCATGCCGATCTCGGTCTCGACGGCAACGGTCTTGCCGTCGCGAAATGTCGCCCAGCCATGCACCGTCTTCACGCCAGCTTTCTTCAGCAGGCCGGCGACGCCGTTGTTCAGCCGGCTAACGATGCCGTCTTTCCAGGCAATGGTCGCGGCGAGATCAAGCGACGGTGCCGCGACCGTTATGCCGAGTGGACTTTTGCCGCCGGCCATGTGCGAGAGCTTTTCGAACTCTTCGGCTGCATGGATCAGCGCCTTTGACGGGATGCAGCCGACATTGAGGCAAGTGCCGCCCGGTTTGCCTGCCTCGACGATCACCGTGTCGATGCCAAGCTGCCCGGCGCGGATGGCACAGACATAGCCGCCCGGACCGGCGCCGATGACCAGCAGCTTGCAGGAGATTTCCTTCATCATTGCACCTTAGTTCGACGAGCCGGCGGGGCAGCACCCACCTCTGTCCTGCCGGACATCTCCCCCTCGAGGGGGGAGATTGGCAGCTTTCGCGTTCGGCTTAGTCCTGCAAGGCTGGAGATTGGCGAAAGGCGGGATGACGGCCGATCTCCCCCCTTGAGGGGGAGATGCCCAGTAGGGCAGAGGGGGGCGCGAAGGATCGCTACTGCTCTCATCTCACGCCCCTGCGATCCTCTGTTCATCTCCTCAGTCCACAAAAATCAGCGCCGGCGTCTCCAGTAGCGTCTTTATCCGCTGGATAAATACCGCCGCATCCCAGCCGTCGACGACGCGGTGGTCGAAGCTGGAGGACAGGTTCATCATCTTGCGCGGGATGAACTGGCTGCCGTCCCATACCGGCCGCACCATCATCTTGTTGACGCCGACGATCGCCACTTCCGGATGATTGATCACCGGCGTCGTCGCCACGCCGCCCATGGCGCCCAGCGAAGTGATGGTGATGGTCGAGCCCGAGAGCTCGTCGCGCGTCGCCGTGCCGGATTTTGCCGCCTCGGCCAGCCTGACAACCTCGGCTGCACAGTCCCAGATGTCGCGCGCCTCGGCGTGCTTGACCACCGGCACCATCAGCCCGGAAGCCGTCTGCGCGGCGATGCCGATGTGGACGCCGCCATGCTGGTGGACGATGCCGGCTTCGTCGTCGAACAGTGCGTTGACATTGGGCTGGTCGGCGATTGCCTTGACCATCGCCCGCATCAGGAACGGCAGCAGCGTCAGCTTCGGCCTGTCTGCGCCCGGCCGCTTCTCCTTGTTGAGCGCGGCGCGCAAATCCTCGAGTGCGGTGACGTCGATCTCCTCGACATAGGTGATATGCGGGATGCGCGACTTGGCCAGCGTCATCTTCTCGGCGATCCTTCGCCTGAGCCCGATTATCTTGATGTCCTCGACCGCCTCGTTGCGGGCGAGGCCAGGGGCCTTCGCGAGCTGCGGTCCGCGTGCCAGGAAGGCGTCGATGTCCTCGTGCCGGATGCGGCCGGCTGGGCCGGTTCCCGGGACCTGCCGAAGGTCGATGCCGGCCTCTTTCGCCCTGAGGCGGACGGCCGGCGAGGCCAGTGGCTTTTCTCCCTCGGGGCGCGGCGCACCGACCGGCGCTATACCCCCGAAAGCCGGCGCAGTACCCCCACCCCTAACCCCTCCCCACAAGGGGGAGGGGGACTCCGTATCCGCCGTTCGTGCGCCCTCGGTTCTTGGCACATGCCCGACCAAGGGCGAGCTGGACCTGGCTTCGGCTTTGGCGGCCGAAGCTCGTCCCCCTCCCCCTTGTGGGGAGGGGCTAGGGGTGGGGGTAGGTGCCGCCTCACCCTCCGCCGATTTCGCGCCTGCGTTCACATTGCCCTCGCCCGCCACCTTCAACCTGACAATCGGCGAGCCGATCGCCACCGTGTCGCCGATCTCGGCGCCCAACCAGACGATCTCGCCATCGACGGGCGACGGAATTTCGACTGTCGCCTTGTCGGTCATGACAGCGGCAAGCACGGCGTCCTCGCGCACGAGATCGCCGACCTTGACCTGCCATTCGACGAGCTCGGCCTCGGCGACGCCTTCGCCGACATCGGGCAGCTTGATGACATATTCGCCCATCGTTCCCCCTCAGGCTTCCATCGTTTCGACCAGCGCGCGGCCTAGCCGGGCAGGACCGGGAAAATAGTCCCACTCCTGCGCATGCGGATAGGGCGTGTCCCAGCCGGTGACCCGCGCCACAGGCGCTTCCAGATGATAGAAGCAGCTCTCCTGAACCAGCGCCGAAAGTTCGGCACCGAACCCCGATGTCAGCGTCGCCTCGTGCACGACCACGCAGCGCCCGGTCTTGTTGACCGAGGCGACGATCGTCTCGAGGTCGAGCGGCAGCAGTGTCCTCAGATCGATGATCTCGGCATCGATGCCGGTCTCCTCGGCCGCCGCCTGGGCGACATAGACCATCGTGCCGTAGGCAAGCACGGTGACCGCCGCACCCGGCCGTCGGATCACCGCCTTGCCGAGCGGCACCGTGTAATGGCCGTCGGCAACCTCGCCGAGCTCATGTTTCGACCATGGCGTTACCGGCCGCTCGTGATGACCGTCGAAGGGGCCGTTGTAAAGTCGCTTCGGCTCCAGGAAGATCACCGGGTCGGGATCCTCGATCGCCGCGATCAGCAGGCCTTTGGCGTCATACGGGTTCGAGGGCACCACGACTTTCAAGCCGGAGACGTGGGTGAACAGCGCCTCCGGGCTCTGGCTGTGGGTCTGGCCGCCGAAAATGCCGCCGCCGGTCGGCATTCTCACGACGATCGGGCAGGTGAAATCGCCGTTCGACCGGTAGCGCAGCCGCGCCGCTTCCGAGACAATCTGGTCGTAGGCTGGATAAACATAGTCGGCAAACTGCACCTCGACACAAGGCTTCAGCCCGTAGGCGGCCATGCCGATGGCCGCGCCGACAATGCCGGATTCGCTGATCGGCGCATCGAAGCAGCGGCCCTTGCCGTATTTCGCCTGCAGGCCTTGCGTGCAGCGGAAGACGCCGCCGAAGAAGCCGACATCCTCGCCGAACACGATGACTTGGCTGTCGCGCGCCATCGACACGTCCATGGCGTCGCGGATCGCCTCGATCATGGTCCGCCGCGGCATGGTCAGACCCCTGCCTGTTGGCGCTGGCGCCTGAGATGCGGCGGCATCTCGGCATAGACGCCCTCGAACATGTCGCGCGCCGAGGGCTTGCCGCCGGCATGCAGGGTGCCATGGCGCTCGGCCTCCCGCTGCGCCGAAATCACCGTGTCGAGGATTTCCGCCTCGGCCTGGGCGTGGCGTTCGTCCGACCAGACGCCGCGCTGGATGAGATGGTTCTTCAGCCTGACGATCGGGTCGCCGAGCGGCCAGGCATCGGACTCGGCCTTCGGCCGGTAGGCCGACGGGTCGTCGGAGCTCGAATGGGCGCCGACGCGGTAAGTGACGTATTCGACCAGCGTCGGCCCGAGATTGCTGCGCGCCCGTTCCGCCGCCCATTTGGCCACCGCATGGACGGCGAGATAGTCGTTGCCGTCGACGCGCAGTGACGGAATGCCGAAGCCGAGCCCACGGGCGGCAAAAGTACCGGAGCCGCCGCGGGCGATGCCCTGGAAGGTCGAGATCGCCCACTGGTTGTTGACGACGTTGAGCACGACCGGCGCCTTGTAGGTCGAGGCGAACACCAGCGCCGAATGGAAGTCGGACTCGGCGGTCGAACCGTCGCCGATCCACGCGGCGGCGATCTTTGAATCATTGCTGATTGCCGAGGCCATCGCCCAGCCGACCGCCTGGATGTACTGCGTCGCCAGATTGCCGGAGATCGAGAAGAAGCCGTGCTCCTTCGACGAATACATGATCGGCAATTGCCGCCCTTTCAGCGGATCGGCCTCGTTCGAATAGATCTGGTTCATCATCGTGACCATCGGGTAGCCGTCGGCGATGAGCAGGCCGGCCTGCCGATAGGTCGGAAAATTCATGTCGCCGCGCGCCAGCGCCTTGCGGAAGGCGCAGCTCACTGCCTCTTCGCCGAGATGCTGCATGTAGAAAGAGGTCTTGCCCTGGCGCTGCGCCATCTGCATGCGCGCATCGAAGCTGCGCAGCGTCATCATATGGCGCAGCCCCTCCAGCAACTCGTCGTCCGAAAGCAGCCCTGCCCACGGCCCGACCGCCTCGCCGGCGCGGTTGAGCACGCGGATGATCGAGAAGGCCAGATCGCGGATGTCGCGCGGGTCGACGTCGATCTTCGGGCGCGGCACCGAGCCAGCCTTTGGAATGCTCACATTAGAGAAATCCGGCGTCCCGCCCGGCCGCACTTCCGGTTCCGGAACATGGAAGCGCAGCATTCCGGCATCGGCCATGATCTCGGTCCTCCACTGTTGCCCGGCCAGGATACTTGCACACCGCCAGACCAGTGCCAATTCGTCGGGCGAGGCTTCGCTGCCGCTGGCTGCTGCCCGCGGCAGACAGGATGGAGATATGTCGGCGAAATTTCTTGTCGATCTTCCGCGCCGGCGCGCAATTTGGGAGATGATTGCGCCGGGTTTCCCGCCAGATAAGGCAATGCGTCGGGTTGGGCGGCACGAGCACCTCCTTCTCCCCTTGTGGGAGAAGGTGGCCGAGCGAAGCTCGGTCGGATGAGGGTGTTCCAGCTTGGCACCAACAGCGCTCCGGCCAGCACCCCTCAACCGTCTTGGCGCTGCGCGCCAATCCACCTTCTCCCACAAGGGGGAGAAGGAAAGGAGGGCGGCGCCGTTCACCCCGCGCCCGCGTCATGCTAATCAGCGCCCATGGCACAAAAGAAAGCATACGAGGTCGATGCATGGCTCGCGAAGCCGGATCCGCGCGTCTCGATCGTGCTGCTTTACGGTCCCGATCGCGGGCTGGTTGCCGAGCGGGCAAAGGCCTTTGCCGGCAAGACCGGCCTGCCGCTTGACGATCCGTTCTCGGTCGTCAGGCTGGACGGTTCGGAGGTCGATCGCGACGAGGGCCGTCTGCTCGACGAGGCGCGCACCGTGCCGATGTTTTCGGAGCGGCGCCTGCTATGGGTGCGCAACGCCGGCGCTCAGAAGGCGCTTGCCGATGACGTCAAGGCGCTGACGTCGGAGCCCGCGCGGGACGCCATCATCCTCATCGAGGCCGGCGACTTGAAGAAGGGCGTCGGCCTGCGCGCCGTGGTGGAGGCGGCGGACAATGCCATGGCTCTGCCTTGCTACGCCGATGAGGCCAGGGACATCGACACGGTCATCGACGACGAACTGCGCAAGGCCGGCATGTCGATGACGCTGGAGGCGCGGCAGGCGCTGCGCCGCAATCTCGGCGGCGACCGGCTGGCCTCGCGCGGCGAGATCGAAAAGCTTGTGCTTTATGCGCATGGCCAGGCCGAAATCGGCCTCGACGACGTCAAGGCGACGTCTGGCGATGTCTCGGGCCTCTCCTTCGACGCGGCGGTCGACGCCCTGCTCGAAGGCAGGATCGCCGATTTCGACACCGCCTTCACCCGCCATTGCCAGTCCGGCGGCCAGCCCTTTCTGGTACTTTCATCGGCGATGCGGCAGTTGCAGGCGATCCAGGCGATGCGCGGCCAGATGGACGCCGGCGGCCGCAATGCCGCTTCGGTCGTTGCCGCGGCGCGCCCGCCGGTGTTTTTCTCCAGGCGCAAGCTGGTCGAGAAAGCCCTCGAACGCTGGAGCAGCGAGGCGCTCGGGCGCGCCCTCAACCGCCTGCAGACGGCGGTCCTGCAGACACGCCGGCGGCCGGATCTGTCGGTCGCGCTGGCACGCCAGGCCCTGCTCGGCATCGCCGTGGAGAGCGCCAGGCTGGCGCAGCGCACCTGATCTCCCCCTTGAGGGGGAGATGTCGCCAAAGGCGACAGAGGGGGTCACAGCGCGTAAAACACCAGCCCCTTCCGCGAAGACAGAGGAGGTGGGCGCTTGAAATTTGACGACCCCTTCTGGCCTGTCGGCCATCTCCCCTCAAGGGGGGAGATTGACTACTTCGACGATTTCGCCAATCACCGCACGGCAGCAAAAATCTTATTTGCCGGCTAATTTTAGCAACCTACCTACTCCCGCTTCAGCCTTCGGCAAAGCTCGTCAAGCTGCTCCAGCGTCCGGTAGGCGACGCTGATCACGCCGCCGCGCTGGTTGTGCTCGATCGTGACGATCATGCCGATCGTGCTGGTCATCAGCCGCTCCAGCGCCAGCGTGTCGGCATCCTTTTGCGGCGGTGCGGCGGGCTGGCGTTTTGCCGACGGCGCGCCGACCGGCAGCTGCGCCAAGGCCTCGGCCTGGCGCACCGAAAGCCCCTCATCGATGATCCGCTTGGCAAGCCCGGCCGGGTCGTTGGCCGTCACCAGGGTACGGGCGTGGCCGGCCGAGAGCGCCCCGTCGACCAGCATGTCGCGGATGACGTCGGGCAGCTTGAGCAGTCTCAACGTGTTGGCGACATGGCTGCGGCTCTTGCCGATCACCTGGCCGAGATCGGCCTGGGTATAGCCATGGTCGTCGATCAGCTGCTGGTAGCCGAGCGCCTCCTCGACCGGGTTGAGGTCGGTGCGCTGGACGTTTTCGATGATCGCCAGTTCGAGCGCCGTGCGATCGTCGACGTCGCGCACGATAATCGGGATTTCGGTCAGCCCGGCGCGTTGCGCCGCACGCCAGCGTCGCTCGCCGGCGATGATCTCATAGCGGCCCGGCTGGGTTTTCGACGGCCGCGCCACCACCGGCTGCACCACGCCATGTTCGCGGATGGACTGGGCGAGGTCGGTCAGGTCGGCGTCGCCAAAATGCCGGCGCGGGTTTTTCGGGTTAGGGCTGAGGAACTCGATCGGCACCTTGCCGTCGGCCGCCAACCCGGGCTTTTCCGGTGCCGCCGGGCGATCGATTTCGCCGATCAGGGCCGCCAGTCCCCGTCCCAGTCTTTTCCTCGAAGGGTCTTCGTTCATCGTCCGTCCAGATCGTTTCGGTATCGAATCGCTTGTTGGTTACTGCTAGGCGGCACGCAATTTGCGCTCGCGGCGGATGACTTCCGAAGCAAGCTGCAGATAGGCCTGGCTGCCCGAACATTTGAGGTCGTAGAGAATCGCCGGCTTGCCGTAG
The DNA here is from genome assembly GCF_040320845.1 of Mesorhizobium sp. M0601. Lineage (NCBI taxonomy): Bacteria > Pseudomonadati > Pseudomonadota > Alphaproteobacteria > Hyphomicrobiales > Phyllobacteriaceae > Mesorhizobium > Mesorhizobium sp. M0601. The sequence continues at coordinate 14,716 of NZ_JAMYQK010000019.1, read as the reverse complement.
GACGGCGCCTCGGAAACGCGGACATTGCGCGGGATGACGGTTTCATAGACCTTGTCGCCCATATGCGCCCGCACATCCTGCACCACCTGGTTGGCGAGATTGTTGCGCCCGTCGAACATGGTCAGCACGATGCCCTGGATCGTCAGGTCGGGGTTGATCGAGCGGCGCACCTGCTCGACCGTCTCCAAAAGCTGGCTCAGGCCCTCCAGCGCGAAAAACTCGCACTGCAGCGGCACCAGCACCGAATCGGCCGCAGCCATCGAATTCAGTGTCAGCAGGTTGAGCGACGGCGGGCAGTCGATCAGCACATAGCCGAAATTGGCCGAGCGCTCAGCCGAAGCCCGCAGAGCGTTGCGCAGCCGCAGCACTCGATCCGGCGCCGAGGCGATTTCCATCTCGATGCCGAGCAGGTCGAGCGTCGACGGTACGATCGACAGGCCAGGCACCGCCGTCGGGATCGCCGCCGCTTCGAGATCCAGCTCGCCGGTCAGCACATCATAGGACGAGACGGTGCGGTCGCGCCGGTCGATGCCAAGTCCGGTGCTGGCGTTGCCCTGCGGGTCGAGATCGACGATCAGCACCTGTTCGCCTATGGCCGCCAGCGCGGTGGCCAGATTGATGGCGGTCGTCGTCTTGCCGACGCCGCCCTTCTGGTTGGCGACGGTGATGATTCGGGGGCCGTTCTTCATCATGGGTCTATGCCAGAAATTCATTTGGGTCGCCGGTCACAAGCCAGGGTGCTGTCGCAAGTCGGATACTTCGAGAATGACGCCCTGTGCGTCGGTTGCACTGGCATGTTCTACCAGATCGAAAGACCATCGTTGAGCGCTTTCTGCCACTTCGGCGCGGTAATCCCGGCCTTTGTGAAACAGGCCGCGCGAACCCTTGGTCAGCCACGGTGCCGCCAGGTCGAGCAGGTCGGGCAGCGAGGCGAGTGCCCTGGCTGTGACGATTTGCGGTGCAGGAACAAGCGGATAGCTGTCGTCGATGCGGCGCGCGATAACCTTGGCGGGCAGGGTGAACTGTCCAATGACCGCTTGCAGGAACGATGCTTTTTTCCGGTTGCTTTCAACCAGGTCGATACCGGCGCCGTCCCGCTCGGCAAGCAAAAAGGCCAGCACAAGGCCGGGAAACCCACCGCCGGAGCCGAGATCGACCCAGCGCTTCGCCTCTGGTTTGATTCGCGCCAGCTGCGCGCTGTCAAGGATGTGGCGGCGCCAGACATCGTCCTGCGTCGATTGCGCGGCCAGATTGATCCGGCGGTTCCATTTCCGGAAGACGGCCTCGAACTCGACCAGGCGATCGAATGTTTCACGTGAAACCGGGCCCGCTGCCGCCTGCAGGTTTGCCCAGGACGCAGCGCTCACGCGACCTGCTTTCGCGCGGCCGCCTCGGCATTGCGGACATGGGCGACAATAATCGCCAGCGCCGCCGGCGTCATGCCTTCCATGCGTTGCGCATCGGCAATCGAGCGCGGCTGGCGTGCCAGCATCTTCTGCTTCAACTCGTTCGACAGGCCGGGAACAGAAGCAAAGTCGAGCAATTTGGGAATAAGCCTGCTCTCCTCATGCCTGATCTGCGAAACATCGGCCTGCTGCCGGTCGAGATAGACAGAATATTTGGCTTCCGTTTCAAGACGTTCGGCCGTTTTGCTGTCGATCGCCGCGAAAGCCGGCTCGATTCGCGCCAGCCAGGCGATATCGACGCCGGGATAGGCCAGCAGCTCATAGGCCGAGCGGCGGACGCCGTCCCGGTTGATTTCGAGCCCATGGCGCGCCGCCTCATTGGGGGTCATGGTGGTGCCGAGGGCGAGCTGTCGCGCCTTCTCAAGGTCTTGCATACTATTGTTGAACCGCTGCATCCGCTCCGGCGAGGCAATCCCCAGCCTTATCGCCAGTGGCGTCAGCCGCTCATCGGCGTTGTCGGCTCGCAGCGATAGCCGGAACTCGGCCCGCGAGGTGAACATGCGGTAGGGTTCGGCAATGCCGCGGCTGGTCAAATCGTCGACCATCACGCCGATATAGGCTTCGGTGCGGCTGAGCACGATTTCCTCGCTCGCCGACGCCTTGCGCGCTGCATTCAAGCCGGCAAGCAGCCCTTGCGCGCCGGCCTCCTCGTAGCCGGTGGTGCCGTTGATCTGGCCGGCGAGGAAAAGGCCGGCAATCCGCTTGGTTTCCAGCGTCGGCTTGAGCTCGCGTGGATCGACATGGTCATACTCGATGGCATAGCCCGGCTGCAGCATCGTTGCCCGCTCCAGCCCCGGAATGGTCTTCAGGATGTCGAGCTGCACGTCCTCGGGCAGCGAGGTCGAAATGCCGTTCGGGTACACCGTGTCGTCGTCCAGCCCTTCCGGCTCCAGAAAGATCTGGTGGCCTTCGCGGTCACCGAACTTGACGATCTTGTCTTCGATCGACGGGCAATAACGCGGCCCGACGCCTTCGATCGAGCCCGAATACATGGCCGAGCGGCCGAGATTGGCGCGAATCAGCTCGTGCGTCGCATTGGTCGTTCGGGTAATGCCGCAATGGATCTGCGGATTTTCGATGCGATCGGTCAGCAGTGAGAACGGCACGGGGTCCTCGTCCGCCGCCTGGCTCTCCAGTGACGCCCAATCGATCGTCCTGCCGTCCAGCCGCGGCGGCGTGCCGGTCTTCAGCCGCCCGAGCTTGAAGCCGGCGCGGCTCATCGTCGCCGACAGGCCGACGCTCGCCTGCTCGTTCATGCGGCCGGCGACGATCTTCTTCTCGCCGATATGGATCAGCCCGCGCAGAAAAGTGCCGGTCGTCAGCACCACGGCGCCGCAGGCGAGCCGGCTTCCATCCGCCAGCAGCACCGCCGCGATGCGTCCGTCGTCGATTTCCCCGTCGTTGATTTCGAAATCCAGCACCTCGCCTTCGATGACATCGAGGCCAGCCTGTTCGCGAATCGCCGCCTGCATGGCGAGCCGATAGAGTTTTCGGTCGGCCTGCGTCCGTGGCCCGCGCACCGCCGGTCCTTTGCGGCGGTTGAGCAAACGGAACTGGATGCCTGCGGCATCGGCGACGCGCCCCATCAGCCCGTCCATGGCGTCGATCTCGCGAACCAGATGGCCCTTGCCGAGGCCGCCGATCGCCGGATTGCAGGACATCACGCCGATCGTGTCGAAGCGCAGCGTCACCAGCGCCGTTCTGGCGCCAGCCCGCGCGGCCGCACTAGCCGCCTCGCAACCAGCATGACCGCCGCCCACCACCACCACATCATAGTGATTGGTCATTTCAGAATCCCGAATTTAAGTGGACCGACACATGTCCCTGGAGGCACGCGCTGTCAAGGATGCAGGGCGCTTCAGACGCATGACTGCTCCCGACAATGCAGACAGAGATTGCCTGGCGCCGCCCTGTCTTCCTTCTCCCCTTGTGGGAGAAGGTGGATTGGCGCGCAGCGCCAAGACGGTTGAGGGGTGCTGGACGAAGTGCGGTTTTGCCAAGCTGGAACACCCCTCATCCGACCGAGCTTCGCTCGGCCACCTTCTCCCACAAGGGGAGAAGGGGAGACGCTACGAGCGGGATCGTTTCACGTGAAACAATCCCCCTATTCCTGGGCCCGTGTTTCACGTGAATCACCCCGGTGTGGCCCTTCCCCTATGTTTCACGTGAGTCATTTGCCGATACAAAACTGCGAAAAAATAACATCGAGCATGTCCTCGACATCGACCGCACCGACGATTCGTCCAAGCCGATCCGCCGCCAGGCGCAGTTCCTCGGCCCGTAGCTCCTGCCCGCGATCACCACTGACCACTGCTGCGAGCAGGAAGCGTTTCGTCTCGTTGAGCAGCTCGACGTGCCGCAGCCGCGACGGCAGGACATCGCCGGCCTTGCCGATCTGGACTGCGGCACGACGCCCGATCTCGTCCAGCAGTTCGGCCAGACCCGTGCCGTCCCGCGTCGAGATAGCGAAATCATAGTGCGCCGCAGGCGAGGGCGATTTGCCCCCCAGCAGGTCAATTTTTGTTCCGACCCTCAGCGCCTGAATGTCGCCCGGCAGCATACCGATCGCGATTGGCTCCGCCAGATCCTCCAGCAGCAACAGCAGATCAGCGCTGTGCGCCTTGGTCCTGGCCTTCTCGATGCCGATCGCCTCGATCTTGCCGGGCGCCTCGCGCAGACCGGCGGTGTCGGTTACCCTGACCCGCACCCCCTCCAGGTCCAGTACCACCTCGAGCAGGTCGCGGGTCGTGCCGGGCTCGTCGGTGACGATGGCCGCTTCGCGCCGCGCCAAGGCGTTGAACAGGCTGGACTTGCCGGCATTCGGCGCGCCGAGGATTACCACTTCGAACCCATCGCGAATGATTTCGGCGGCACGAAAGCCGGCGACATGGCGCTCTATTTCCCCGATCATCGCCCGGACATCGGACCAGACTGTACCGGCGACCGAGCCCGGCACGTCATCCTCGTCGGCAAAGTCTATCTCGGCCTCGATCATCGCGCGGGCGTGGATCAGCCGTCGGCGCCAGCCCAGATAGAGTTCGCTCTGCACGCCTTGGGCGTTGTGAACGGCAAAGCGCCGCTGCGCCTCGGTTTCGGCGTTGATGAGATCGGCCAGCGCCTCGGTTTCGACCAGATCGAGCTTGCCGTTGAGAAAGGCGCGGCGGGTGAATTCGCCAGGCTCGGCATGCCTGACGCCGTCGAAGGAGGCGATCGTTTCCAGCATCCTCGCCACAACGGCGCGCCCGCCATGCACATGGAGCTCTGCAACGTCCTCGCCGGTAAAACTGTCGGGGCCAGCAAAGAAGACGACCAGGCCGCTGTCCAACACCGATCCGTCGGGCGCCCGGAACTTGCGATAGGTGGCAACACGGTTTGGCACAGTCGATCCGGAAATCGTTTCGACTACGAATCGACTCTGCGGCCCGGAAATGCGGATCACCGCAATGCCGGCCGGCAGGCGCCCACTCGACAGCGCCACGATGGAGTCTTTTGAAATCATTTGCCCGCTCTGCCGAAGCGCCCTAGCTATGCCTGTTCAATCCGCATCGAGTAGTGCCGTGACATTGCCTGCACAAAACCTGCTTGCCGAAGAGGCCAGCCCCTATCTGCAGCAGCACAGCGGCAATCCCGTGCACTGGCGGCCATGGTCGCCCGCCGCTCTGGCCGAAGCAAAGGTGCTGCAGCGTCCGATCCTGCTCTCTGTCGGCTACGCCGCGTGCCATTGGTGCCACGTCATGGCGCATGAGAGCTTCGAGAACGACGACGTCGCCGCCGTCATGAACCGTCTCTTCGTCAATATCAAGGTCGACCGCGAGGAGCGCCCCGACATCGACCAGATCTACATGGCGGCGCTGTCCTCGATGGGCGAGCAGGGCGGCTGGCCGCTGACCATGTTCCTGACCCCGGACGGCAAGCCGTTCTGGGGCGGCACTTACTTTCCGCGCGAAACCCGCTACGGCCGGCCGGGTTTCGTCCAGGTGCTGGAGGCGGTTGACAAGGCTTGGCGGGAGAAGAAAGAAAGCGTTAACCAGAGTGCCGACGGCCTGACCACGCATGTCGAGACGCGGCTGGCTGGCAGCCATGGCAAGGCCGTGCTCGACCGCGGCATGCTGGCGAACCTCGCCAATGGGATTGACGGCATGATCGACCGCGATTTGGGCGGTCTGCGCGGCGCGCCGAAATTCCCCAACGCGCCGTTCATGCAGAGCCTCTGGCTGACCTGGCTGCGCGACGGCACCGCATCGCACCGCGACGCCGTTCTCCTCAGCCTCGAAAAGATGCTGGCCGGTGGCATCTATGACCATATTGGCGGCGGACTCAGCCGCTACTCGACCGACGCCGAATGGCTGGTCCCGCATTTCGAAAAAATGCTCTACGACAATGCCCAGCTCATCCGCTTGTGCAATTGGGCCTATGCGTCAACCGGCGAGGAATTGTTCCGGCTGCGGATCGAAGAGACCATTGCCTGGCTGTTGCGCGAAATGCGAGTCGAGGGCGATGCCTTCGCCGCCAGCCTTGATGCCGATAGCGAGGGCGAGGAGGGGTTGTTCTACACCTGGAGCAGGGATGAGCTCGAGGCAGCCCGTGGCGACGATTCAGCATTGTTTTTCAAATACTTCACGCTTGCCGATCCGCATGGTTGGGAAGGCAAGCCGATCATTTGCCAGACTGATGCTCAACAGGCGCAGAGCGTCGTCGATCGTGACCTTCTGGTTCCGCTCAAGCAAAGGCTGCTGGCCGCGAGGGAACAGCGCGTGCGGCCCGGGCGTGACGGCAAGGCCCTGACCGACTGGAACGGCTTGATGATCGCAGCCCTTGCCGAGGCCGGACGGTCGCTTGGCCGATCCGACTGGATCGAAGCGGCGGCAGCGGCCTTTGCCGCAATTGCGGCTGCCGGACGTGACGGCCGCCTGCCGCATTCGATGCTCGGCGCAAAGAAGCTGTTTCCGGCTCTGTCGAGCGACTATGCCGCCATGGCCAACGCCGCCATCTCACTGTTCGAGGCGACCGGCAATCCCGGCTACATCGATCACGCCGGGAACTTCATTGAGCAACTCGATCTTTGGCACCGGGACAGCGACAAGACCGGCTATTATCTGACCGCGTCCGACAGCGCGGATGTGCCGATCCGCATCCGCGGCGATGTCGACGAAGCCATTCCTTCCGCTACCGGCCAGATCATCGAGGCTCTGGTCCGATTGTCGTCGCTTTCGGGCGATCTCGATCTCTGGGACAAAGCCTGGACAGTCGCAGAGCACGCGGGCGGGCGGGCGGAGCACCAGGGCTATGGCCAGGCGGGTATAGTCAATGCCTGCGCCTTGGCGCTTGAACCGCTGAAGCTGGTGATCGTGGATAGACCAGAGACTCCAAGGCTTGTTCCGGTTGCGAATCGAAATCCAGACCCGCGCCGGGTGGACATCGTCGTGCCTGTTGGCTCGGCGACAAATCTGCCGGCCTTGCCAGGCGGCGTCCTGCCGCCAACGGCCGAGCCCGGCGCCTGGCTCTGCACGGGGCAGGTCTGCCTGCCGGTGATAACCGACGCTGAGGAACTCGAGCGGCAGTTAAGCCGTCGATAGGTCGAGGTGCACAGAACCGGAACGCCGGCGGGACAGCGCCTTTGCCCCCTTTACGTATTCATCGAATCGAAGAAATCCGCGTTGGTCTTGGTCTGCTTGAGCTTGTCGATCAGGAACTCGATGGCGTCGGTCGTTCCCATCGGCGCCAGGATGCGGCGCAGCACGAAGATCTTCTGCAGGTCCTGGCGCGGAACCAGCAGGTCCTCCTTGCGGGTGCCGGATTTGAGGATGTCCATGGCCGGATAGATGCGCTTGTCCGCCACCTTGCGGTCGAGCACGATTTCCGAATTGCCGGTGCCCTTGAACTCTTCGAAGATGACCTCGTCCATGCGGCTGCCGGTATCGATCAACGCCGTGGCGATGATGGTCAGCGAGCCGCCTTCCTCGATGTTGCGGGCAGCACCGAAGAAGCGCTTCGGCCGCTGCAGCGCGTTGGCGTCGACACCACCGGTCAGCACCTTGCCGGATGACGGCACGACGGTGTTGTAGGCGCGGCCGAGGCGGGTGATCGAATCCAGCAGGATGACGACGTCACGGCCGTGCTCGACCAGGCGCTTGGCCTTCTCGATGACCATTTCGGCAACCTGGACGTGGCGCACCGCCGGCTCGTCGAAGGTCGAGGACACCACCTCGCCCTTCACCGAGCGCTGCATGTCGGTGACTTCCTCCGGCCGCTCGTCGATCAGAAGCACGATCAAATAGCATTCCGGATGGTTGGTGGTGATCGAATGGGCGATGTTCTGCAGCAGCACCGTCTTGCCGGTGCGCGGCTGCGCCACGATCAGGGCGCGCTGGCCCTTGCCGAGCGGCGCCACCAGGTCGATGACGCGCGCCGAAATGTCCTTCGAGGTCGGAACCTCCATCTCCATCTTCAGCCGCGAGGTCGGATAAAGCGGCGTCAGATTGTCGAAATGGATCTTGTGGCGGATTTTTTCCGGGTCGTCGAAATTGATCGTGTTGACCTTGAGCAGCGCGAAATAGCGCTCGCCCTCTTTCGGGCTGCGGATCGGCCCTTCGACCGTATCGCCGGTCTTCAGCGAGAACCGCCGGATCTGCGACGGTGAAATATAGATGTCGTCGGGACCCGGCAGATAGTTGGCATTGGCGGAGCGCAGGAAGCCAAAGCCGTCCTGCAGCACTTCGACGACGCCGTCGCCGATGATCTCAATATCCTGGGTCGCCAGCCTCTTCAGGATCGCGAACATCAGCTCCTGCTTGCGCATGACGCTGGCATTCTCGACTTCGAGCGATTCCGCATAAGCGATCAGCTCTGGCGGTTTCTTGTTCTTGAACTCTGTGAGCTTCATTTCTTGCATCATTAGACGGACTCTGAGTAAGCTTTGGGAAAAATATCGGCGGGATGCGACAAATGCCGGGCGCGGCCGAAGCGACAAATGGGCGGCGCATGACGGGAAGGAAGACCCGTCTTTTATCGTCGGTCGGTTGAAAGAGCAAGCCGCCTTTTGCGGGCAACCGAAGACGTCAGAACGGTTTCACGATTACCAGGACGACGATGACGATCATCAGCAATGTAGGGATCTCATTGACGATCCGCCAGTGCCTTGCCGATTTTTCATTGCGGTCTTCGGCAAATTTGCGGACGGCGCCGGCGAGATAGCCATGCACGGCCGACAGGCCCACCACCGCAGCGATCTTGGCATGCAGCCAGCCGCCTTGAAAACCAAAGCCTTTCCAGGCGAGCCACAGGCCGAATGCCCAGGTGATCACCATTGCCGGATTGATGATGCCGCGCAGCAGGCGGCGCTCCATCACCTTGAAAGTCTCCGACTGGACGGAGCCTTTTTCGGCATCGGCATGATAGACCAGCAAGCGCGGCAGATAGAGCATGCCAGCCATCCAGGAGATGACGGCAATCACATGGATCGCCTTCGCCCAAGGATAGAAATCATCGGGCCCGAAGAAAAACAGCAGCCCGGCCAGCACCAGGAAGATGGCGATCGCGATTGCCGCGCGGCGCATCGCGCCCTTACCGGTGTTGGTGCCGTTCGCATTGTCCGCGCCCATCATCGTCACGATGCGCTCCGCACCAGCTTGACCATCCGCTCGACATGAGCGAGCGGCGTCTCGGGCGTGATGCCGTGGCCGAGATTGAAGATCAGCGGCCCGTCGCCCAGCGCCTTCAGGATCGCCCCCACGCCGTCGTCAAGCGCCTTGTCGCCGGCTACAAGCCGCAGCGGATCGAGATTGCCCTGCACGGCTCCGTCACGCTGCAATTCCTTCGCGCTCGACAATGGCACGGTCCAGTCGAGGCCCAGCCCGGTCACGCCGGTCTTCTGGCGATAGCTTCGATAGTGATCTCCCGCGCCCTTGGGAAAGCCGATGATCGGAACATTGGGATGGGCAGCCTTCACTTGCCGGACGATCGAGGCCACCGGCTCGACGCAGAACAATTCGAAAGACGCTTCGTCGAGCACGCCTGACCACGAATCGAAGATCTGCACCACGTCGGCGCCGGCCTCGATCTGGCGGATCAGATAGGCAGCCGAATGATCGGCCAGCACCTTCAGTAGCCTAAGAAACGCCGTCGGCTCGCGATAGGCGAACAGCCTGGCCGGCGCCTGGTCGGGCGTACCGTGGCCGGCAATCATGTAGGTCGCCACCGTCCACGGCGCACCGCAGAAGCCGATCAGCGTCGTTTCATCAGGCAGTCTGGCGCGCAACCGCCGCACCGTCTCGTAGACCGGCTCGAGATTCACGTGAAACGTTTCGCCGTCGAGAGCCGCAATTTCCGCAGCCGTGATCGGCGTCAGCAGCGGGCCGCGTCCTTCCTCGAAGCGCACGTCGCGGCCGAGCGCATGCGGCACGACAAGAATATCGGAAAACAGGATCGATGCATCGAAGCCGAAGCGTTCGATCGGCTGCAGCGTCACTTCGACGGCGAGATCCGGGTCGTAGCAAAGATCGAGGAAGGATCCGGCCCGTCTCCTCGTCTCCCGGTATTCCGGCAGATAGCGGCCGGCCTGGCGCATCATCCAGAGCGGCGGCGGAAACGCCGCCTTGCCTCTCAACACGTCCAGCACGATCCGGTCTTGAGGCATTGAGCGCTCGCCTTTCCAGGCTTCCCTATAATTAAATATTCTATTTTTAGGAATCTTATGATTCTAAGAGTCTGTTGGTTGTGGTGGTTGTCTCCTGTCCCGCTTTGCCCTCGAAAAGACCAGCCAGCATATTGTCGCGCGCTTCTCCAACGGGATTGCAGGACTTTGTGGAAAGTCGGGAATTTACGACTGGAGTCAATGCGTTGCCGCCAGGCCAGGGAAATTGCCCCTGTGGATGAAGCGAAGGCAAAAAGCTCCGTCCCCGGACTTGTCCCCAACCGCCCGGAGAAGCCGACAGCACATCGAATTGTGGACAAACCGCCATCTGATACAGTCGCTTTGCGGTGGCCGAGTTTCCCGCCCGGCTTATCCACATCGGCCCACAGCCTGGAATGTATCCTGTGAACAAACCGCAGAGCTTCTTTCACCTTCACCTGATTTCCGACGCCACCGGCGAAACGCTGCTGGCCGCCGGCCGCGCGGCTTCCGCGCAATACAAGGACGCGCGCGCCATCGAACATATCTACCCGCTCATCCGCACCGAAAAGCAGGTGACGAAGGTGTTCGAGGATATCGAGGAGGAGCCGGGCATCATCCTCTATACGGTGGTCGACCAGAAGCTTGCCCGCGGCATCGACGAACGCTGCGCGGCCATGGGCCTGCCTTGCGTCTCGGTGCTGGAACCGGTGCTGACGGTGTTCCAGTCCTATCTCGGCACGCCGGCCGGCCGCCGCGTCGGTGCCCAGCATGTGCTGGACGCCGAATATTTCCGCCGCATCGACGCGCTCAACTTCACCATGGAGCATGACGATGGCCAGCTGCCGGCCAATATGGATGATGCCGACATCGTGCTCGTCGGCATCTCCCGCACCTCGAAGACGCCGACCAGCATCTATCTCGCCAATCGCGGCATCAAGACCGCCAACATCCCGATCGTGCTCGGCGTTCCGGTGCCCGAAAGCCTGGTCAATGCCACGAGGCCGCTGATCGTCGGCCTGGTCGCCACCGCCGAACGGATCTCGCAGGTCCGGCAGAACCGCATTCTCGGCACCAGCGCCTACGAACCGACCGACTATGTCGACCGCGCCGCGATCGCCGAAGAGCTCGCCTATGCCCGCCAGATATGCACGCGGCACGGCTGGCCGATGATCGACGTCAGCCGCCGTTCGATCGAGGAGACGGCGGCGGCCATCGTTGCCCTGCGCGGCAAGACGCGCTAGGGCGTGTGATATTCAGGTGATGCCGGCCTGCAAACGGCGGTTTCCTGCGCTTCCGGTGCTCACGTACGAAAAGTACGCTCCGCTCCGGTTCTCGGAAGCCGCCGTTTTCGGCTCGGCCTGACCTGAATCTCGACACACCCTAGTGTCAGGAACCGGGTGAAAAAATGGCTGAAAAAATCATCCTTGCCTCGGGCAGCCCGTTCCGCAAGGCGCTGCTCGTCAATGCCGGCGTCACTGTCGAAGCGGTTCCGGCCTCTGTCGATGAGCGCGCGCTCGAGGCGCCGCTGCAGAATACTGGCGTGTCGCCGGAGGACGTCGCCCTGGTGCTCGCCGAAGCCAAGGCCACCGACGTCAGTGAGCGCAAGCCCGGCGCCCTGGTGCTCGGCTGCGACCAGACGCTGTCGCTCGGCGACGAGCTGTTCCACAAGCCGGCCGACATGGAAGGGGCGCGCCGTCATCTGCTGGCGCTGTCGGGCAAGACGCATCATCTCAACAGCGCCGTCGTGCTCGGCCGTGACGGCCAGGTTCTGTGGCGGCATGTCGGCATCGCCAGCCTGACCATGCGCAAGCTCGATCCGGGCTTCATCGGCCGCCATCTGGCGCGCGTCGGCGCCAAAGCGTTGTCCAGCGTCGGCGCTTACCAGATCGAAGGCGAAGGCATCCAGCTGTTCGAAAAAATCGAAGGCGACTATTTTACTATTGTCGGCTTGCCACTTTTGCCGGTGCTGGCCAAGCTGCGTGAGTTCGGGGCGATCGATGGCTGAGGCCCCGAAAAAAGCCTTCGTCACCGGCCACCCGATCGCGCATTCCAGGTCTCCGAAGATCCACGGCCACTGGCTGGCGAAATACGGCATCGACGGCGTCTACGAGGCAATCGACGTTGCACCGGAGGCGTTTGCCGAATTCCTGCAGACGCTGCAGGCACAAGGCTATCGCGGCGGCAACGTCACCATCCCGCACAAGGAAGCCGCCTTCGCACTGGCGGCGCGCCGCGACGCCGACGCCGAACAGATAGGTGCGGTCAATACGCTGTGGTTCGAGAATGGCGAATTGTGCGGCGGCAACACCGATGCCCATGGCTTTGCCGCCAATCTGGACGAATATGCACCGGGCTGGGCGGCTAACGGCCCCGCCGTGGTGCTCGGTGCCGGCGGCGCCGCTCGCGCGGTCATCCATGCGCTGAAGCAGCGCGGCGTCAGCGACATCCGCATCGTCAACCGGACGCTTGCGAGGGCGCAGGAGCTGCGCGACGGCTTCGGTGCCGGCGTTTCCGCCCACAACCTCGCGGCGACCGGCGAATTGCTCGAAGATGCCGGCCTGCTGGTCAACACGACGGCGCTCGGCATGCATGGCAATGAAGGCCTGTCCGCGGATCCAGGCAGACTGCCGGACCGCGCCATCGTCACGGACATCGTCTACGTGCCGCTGGAGACGCCGCTGCTTGCTACCGCCAAAGCGCGCGGCCTGAGAACCGTCGATGGGCTCGGCATGCTGCTGCACCAGGCGGTGCCCGGCTTCGAGCGGTGGTTCGGCATCAGGCCAGAAGTCACCGCCGAACTGCGGCAAATAATTATTGCCGATATCGGCGCGATAAAATGATCGTGCTCGGCCTCACCGGATCGATCGGCATGGGCAAATCGACCGCGGCCAAGATGTTCGCCGAGGCCGGCGTGCCGGTCCATGATTCCGACGAGGCTGTGCATCGCCTTTATGCCGGCAAGGCCGCGCCCTTGGTCGAGGCGGCCTTTCCCGGCACCACCCGATCCGGTGCGGTCGACCGCGCGGCACTGGCGGAGCGGGTGCTCGGCGACGCCGCCGCGCTGAAACGGCTGGAAGCGATCATCCATCCGCTGGTCCGTGCCGACGCCGATGCCTTCCTGGCTGAACATCGTGCCGCCGGCGCGCCGCTTGCCGTGCTCGATATACCGCTGCTGTTCGAGACCGGCGGCCGCAACCGCGTCGACAAGGTCGTGGTCGTCACCGCGCCGCCCGAAGTCCAGCGCGCCCGCGTGCTGGCGCGGCCGGGCATGAACGAGGAGAAACTGGCGTCGATCCTGGCCAGGCAGGTTCCCGACACCGAAAAGCGCCGGCGCGCCGACTTTGTCATCGACACCGGTCAGGGCTTTGACGCCACTCGCGCGGCCGTCAAGGCCATCATCGCCGAACTAGTCGTGGATAAGGCAGCCAGGCCTGGTTAAGAGGCTTGCAGACCCACATTACTTGTTGCCATTTTGTTCCTGGTGTGATTCGGCTAGAATGATGCCGGCACCAGTGGACTGATTCGATGCGTGAGATCATCTTCGATACGGAAACCACCGGCCTCGACACGCGCGAGGACCGCGTCATCGAGCTTGGCGGCGTCGAGCTGGTCAACCGCTTCCCGACCGGCCGAACCTTCCACAAATACATCAACCCGCAAGGCCGCCAGATCCATCACGAGGCGCAGGCCGTGCACGGCATCAGCGCCGCCGATCTTCAGGGCAAGCCGACTTTCATGGAGATCGCCGAGGAGTTTCTGGCCTTCATCGACGGCGCCAAACTGGTCGCGCACAATGCCGGCTTCGACATCGGCTTCCTCAATCTCGAATTCGGCCGGCTTGGCCATCCGGCCATCGATCCGGGACGGATCGTCGACACGCTGGCGCTGGCGCGCCGCAAGCATCCGATGGGCCCCAATTCGCTCGACGCGCTCTGCCGCCGCTACGGCATCGACAACGGCCGCCGCACCAAGCACGGCGCGCTGCTCGATTCGGAATTGCTGGCCGAGGTCTATATCGAGCTCATCGGCGGCAAGCAGGCAAGCCTTATCCTCGACAGCATCCTGACTCCGGCGGGCGGCAGGCAGAATGTCGACGACATCGATATTTCGATCGGTGTGCGGCCGATCGCCTTGCCGTCGCGCCTGACCGATGCCGAGCGCGCAGCACACGCAGGCATGGTTGGCAGCCTCGGCGAAAAAGCGCTGTGGCTGCGCGTCCCCCCGGAAGCGAGTTCCGCGGCACAGTGATTTTGACCGGAGTGATCCTTCGCGCCCCCCTCTGTCCTGCCGGACATCTCCCCCTCAGGGGGGGAGATTGGCAGACCCAGCGGCTCGCTCATTCCTGCGGCGATGAAGGATGGCGAAGGCTGACGTGAAGTCCGATCTCCCCCCTTGAGGGCAGGGCTATCGCAGATGATAGTGTGTTGAAGGTTCTGCAAAAAGTTTTGGATGGAGAACGGCGCCTGCTCTGAGGGCGAGCGGCCATGGCACGGTGGTGACGTTGCGATCACCGATTCCCGTGGAAGGGGAAGTGCCATGACCAATCGAGAAGTTAGACTGAGCAGAGGCGAGTTGAAAGCGTTGCTGTTGTCGGATGAGGACGGCTTTCGCCAGGCATTGCAGAGTGTCGTGCAGG
>NZ_JAMYQK010000018.1:0-110939 GCF_040320845.1 Mesorhizobium sp. M0601 | reverse complement strand
CGTTGATCAGGACGATCTCGTGGCTCCAGTCGAACTGGTAGGCCTCGCCCGGCGCGAAGAATAGCGGCACATAGGCGTCCGCCGTCGCCGACCCCTGCGCCTTCGCCCAGCTCTTCGCGTATCGGCGGACGGCGTCATAGCCTCCCTCGTAGCCGAGGCTGCAAAGCTCTTCGTAAATCCGGATCAGTGTCAGTTGCTCGCGCGCCACCTTGCCACGGTTGCCATTCAAAAACCCGTCAAGCTGATCCTGCCACGGACCGATCTTCGGCTTGGGCTGCCGCTCGCGTTCGTAGGAGAACGATGTCTCATCGGATCTGAGAATCTTGCGGACGGTGTTCCGCGACACATGCAGTTCGCGGCAAATCCGCTTGAGCGACCATCCCTGCACATGGAAGGCGCGCCGAACCCGGGCAATCGTATCCACCGACTTCATCCCCACACCATCCGCTCGCTACGACGAGCTGATGGTCGCAAATCAAAGCATCAGGGGGGTCAAAATTGGACGCCGATTCCCCGGCTTATGGGGTCAATTTTGCACGCCGATTCACACACCTGGGCCAGACCTGCTCCACCATCCGCAACTACATTGCGTCGCCCGAGGCGGCCGCCTTCTGCCGGCGGCCATCGACGGATCGCTGAAAGCCGGCCTTCTTTCTGCCGGGCCGGGTGCTCTCACGCCTGTTCCGACGATTGTACCTGGAGCGACCGCTACGAGCACCTCACCGGGCATACCCTCAGGCAATGCCCCGCCTGTCGTCAAGTCCAGATGACCATCATCGAAACATACCTGATGATGCTCGACGAAAGCCTGTAGACGGTACGCCGGAAACCGCCCGGAACTCGTTCGATCTTCGCGCCGACCGCGCAATCTGAACCTTACAAACGGGACCGTGTGGTTGGAGTGCGTCATTTCCTGGCTGAGAGAGGGGAGAACGGAAGGCAATCGCAGTTTTCGGACGCGCAGAAGGCTTTCGTGATCACGCCGGGCAAAGACGGTACGCCGGTGACCGAAATTTGTGGCAGGGCAGAAGGACGCGATCCCGAACACCCGTGAGTAGAACCGACGGCAAGTCGACCTATTCGGGCACTGCCTCCGCGACATCAGACAGCCGCATTGTAATAATGCCGTTCTTTGTTATAACAGATCAACGTTTCGCGACTTTTTGGAGGGTTTTACAATTCAATAATTCTGAATTTTAGCGCTTTTATAGCCGCTGTTGTTCTGCTGGCCGCATCCATTTTTCGCATTACGTTTTTTATGTGGAAGTTAACAGTATCTACTGATATTCCTAAAATCTTACCTATTTCCCACGACGATTTCCCTTTCGCCGTCCATAGGATGCACTCTTTTTCTCTAGGAGAAAGATTAGGCATCTCCTCGAAGTCACTCGAATTAGCGAACTTACCGACTCTCAGATGGAAATGTAACGCAGCAAGCTGCAAGTATGTGATTGCTCTATTTTGGAATTCACCGTCCCGCGCTTGAGCAAAGTTCATGATTGCAAAGCGGCCGTCGGGGCCGTGCAATGGAACGCTAATGCCCGATCTTAAGCCGAACGCCGCCGCCTCGTCGAAAACGCGCCGTTCGTCTTCGGTCGTGCTTTTGTCGTTGTACACGTCGCTCCACCGAAAGGCTTCTGCTCGCCTCCGACTCCTCTTGATGGTGGGGTCTATCCTGTCATAACCCATTTCGAAATAGCGCTCCTGCCATTCATGAGGATAATTCAGCATGACCGCCGGATCGCCTCGGACGGGCTTTAAGCCTTTTTGGTCTGGTGCAAGAGAGCCATACGCGATCCACGGACAATCAAAATTCAGGGCAAAATCAGATAACAGGTCGAACAAATGCTCGGATTTTGCAACACGATCGGTTTGGTCGAGAAATCGGCCAAACTCGAGCGCAAATGCCTGCCTGGCAGCCCCAGGGAAATGCATCGCCGGGACCGAAAAAAACTGGTCGGACACTCTGGTTGGGAGCCCTCGAAGTTGAGAGGCAGCAGTTATCCGTGGACGTTCCATAGTCTCTGCTCCGTAGCCATTTGCGATGGATGTTGTCCCCGCCGCACCATCTTCCGGCTGTGCGGCCACAGAGCCGCGCGCCGTCCTCGGGCAGGCCAACATCGTCAGAGCTCTAGCATCTCATTGCGACTGGCGGAGTTATTTTAAATTTGAATTTCTGTTTCACTACTGTAACGGGAGCGCAAAAAAAGAATTATTCCAGGTTATGATCTTTCGCCGGCTTTCATGTCAGGATTAAATCGGCGTTTTCAGACCGACATTCAGTCTCAACCTAGCGACTTCACATCGGCGTATCAAGCTACACTTGCAGCAGACAGTTTCTTGAAACTGCGTGCTTCTGCTGCGGGTGCATCAATTTGCATTGAGCTGCAAGAAGGTGAAGCAGTGCACTGCACATTGATCCATGTCCACCAGAGACGAAGTATATTTTACTCGATATTGTGATATGTCTCACATTGCTTTTGCTCAAATCATCTTCCGTTCGTGTTTGCCTCCGCACCGGGAACAATCGAACGCTGGGAGCTGTTAGACTTACGCTGAGGAAGGGCCCGAAAACAAAGAGTCTGTGGCTGATCTTGCCGGGTCCCTATATTTATGTGATCAAGCAGGGAGAAAAGAGGCTTATGTTACCTGCGCAATAGGCATTCACGCGGGCAGAAAATCGCCATCATGTCGGAGACCGCAGCGTTTAAAGAACCAAGGGCTTCATTTTGATATAGGTCTTTGGATCAGCCCAGCCCTGTGACCAGAGGGAGCTCGCCGTTTGCGTTCTCTCACGGCCGAAGCCGGTTAGTGGCTGCCACATCCAACTTCAGGTCCACCAGAGAACAAGATCCGGGCGAGCAAACCCGAAAAAGCTGTTCAGCACCAGGCGACGCTTTCCGTTGCCTGATTGACCGGTGACCCCGTGAACGAAACCGCCATCGATTAGGCCGATATCCCCCGCCCTGAGCTGGAAGTCGCGACAAGGAACGCCCTCGAGATAGGCTGCCGAATAGGGATAGCCCGTAGTCTCCACACCTTGAGACTTTCGGTCGTTGACTGTCGGCTTGTGGCTCCAGAGCCGCAGATTGCCACCTTCCTCGGGCATGCTGGGATAGAAGTTGAGTGCTGCGACGGTGTTGTGCGCCACCGCAGAAAGCTCGTAATCGTTTCCAGCACATAATACTTGAGCGACGTCGTCGTGGGGGTCCAAGGAGAACGTGCCGCTGCCAGACCAACTGAGAGCGCGACAAACATTAGCCTGACCGTGCTCCGAACGGGCCAGCCGCAATTCAATGCCCTGGCTGTGAAGCTCGCGCTTCAACGCGTCAAACAGTGCTCGGACGGGATCAACCAAATTGCCGAAAAGGGCGTCGACGTAGGGTCGCGCAGTTTCTGACTCTGCGAAATACGTTGCTGCATCCTTCCTGTAGTGGGATGCGCCGACATATTGTCCGGGAACGCCATCTTTACGCTCCCTGAGACCGGTGCTGTCAACAAAGTTCGCAGTGATTTCTTCGGCTATTTCAGAACTGAAAGCTTGCTTGACGTGCAGAGCGGTGATCTCACCTTTCAGGACTGAGATGATGTCCGCAGTGCTGATCGAGCCGGTTCGTTCTCTGATCGCAACAGGCGAGGTGGCTGGGGCTTGGGATACTTGATTAGTCTCCATTGGCTTGCTCCTTTAGTGCGTGATCAAGGATGGCGATGCCATGATCGAGTTCGTCATCGGTGATGGTTATCGGTGGGAGGAGTTTGATGACGTCGCGATTTGGTCCTGAGGATTCGATCAGCAGGCCATTTTCGAATGCGACATCGTGCACACGGCCGACAACGGCCTGCGAACCGCACTTGAGGCCGGCCATCAGACCGCGGCCGCGCTTTTGTTCGATGCAGTTGGGAAATTTCGCAACGAGCCTGTCCAGGTGTCTTTGCAGTCTCGCGGCTGTCCGCTCAACGCCTGCAGTGAACTGCGTGTCGGACCACAGTTTGCACATCGCTCCCGCAGTCACGAAGGCGAAATTGTTGCCTCTGAAGGTCCCGCTATGTTCGCCGGGATTCCAAATGTCCAAGTCGGGGCGAATCAGAACGATGGAGAACGGACTACCTGATCCGCTTAGGGATTTTGAAAGGCATATGATGTCGGGATCAATACCCGCGAACTCGAATGAGAAGAACTCGCCCGTTCGTCCCGCACCCGCCTGGATGTCGTCGACGATCATAACAACACCGTGCTTGCGGCAAATGCGCTGGATTTCCGTTAGCCAAGCTGCTGATGCGGCGTTCATGCCGCCTTCTGCCTGAATGGTCTCCAGAATGATTGCGGCGGGCTTTTCAATGCCGCTTCCCGGGTCGCCCAATGAGGAGTCTACGTAACTCGCGGAATCGAAATCTTGGTTCGGGTATCCGTCATAAGGGACACGGATCACATCGTGGCGAGCAACGCCGCCTAGTTCCCTGGTCGACGCCGAACCCGAGACCGCCAGAGAGCCGAGCGACATACCATGGAACGCATTCGTGAAGGCCATGACGCTTGAGCGGCCGGTATATTTTCGCGCCAGGGCCAGCGCCGCCTCGTTTGCGTTTGTGCCGGTCGGCCCAGGAAATTGTATCTTGTAGGAAAGCCCCCTGGGCTTCAGGATCGAATCCACGAACGCTTCAATGAAGTCACGCTTTGCCGCTGTATACATGTCTAGGGATAGGAGAATGTTCTCGCCAACCATATATTCGATTGCTGGCGCAATAATATCTGGATGGTTGTGTCCGTAGTTGAGTGCGCCGGACCCTACAAGGAAATCGATATAAGGGTTACCGGCCTCGTCCCAGATTGTCGCCCCAAGGGCCTTCGTAAAGACTGTAGGAAACGACCGCCCGTAGCGACGAACGTTGGACTCATGAGCCGTAAAAATTTCAGTGTTCATTTCAGGGTCCCTCTGCGTGTCGCGTTCAACGAGCAAGTGATAAAAATGTGTTTGGTTTGTTGCGGTTGTTTTCAGCTTCACTTCAAGGTCGGAACGGCCCAGGCGGAACTTTGGACGGTCGTGACCTCCCAAGAATGTGTTCGTAATGCCGACACGCTCCTCAAAAAGGTCCGCGCCAAAAGGGAGACCGCACTGGCGCGGCAGCTCAACTGCTGCACTGACGCACTTCGGAACCTCCACCGTAGTCACGTTGCTCTGCATGGCGATATCTCTCGTCTATGCGTTGGAACGAACTCAGTCCTAGAGTTTTCGGGGAGGCGTCGATACTACGGTATTTGGTAGTTGACGCACGTGTACTCGGCGAAACGCCCTACCAATCATATCAAGCTCAGCGCTAGCACCGGCTCATGGGTGACAGGCGCTTCTGCCATGCAGCAGCATGCTAAAGTGTTGCAGGCGCTCCGGCAGCAACACGAACCATCGTGCCCCTGGCTTGTGGTGTAGCTCGGCGGTAGCGAAGCCGCTCGCGAGCGCGCCCTCAACAGCGCTGTAGCAAGCGAGCGGCGTAGCGGCGAGGATCGGCGTTCTTCGATGTCGGGGCCGCTTTCGGACCGCTTCTGAAGCGTCTCGACCAATTGTCTCTGAATAAGGATCAGGGTCCCGAAAAGCCGACGGCGGAGGATATTGCGGTCTATATGTGGGACCAGACTAAGCCGGTTCTGCCCCCTTTTAGGCCAACAAAGTTTACCAGACAACCTTGTGCTGGGAGATGCGACCACAGGTCGGTCGGAGCCGCGTAAGACATAGGCGACTAGACTCGTCGACCGGGCCCACACGAGCCCGCCTTATGCAGTCTCAAGAGGATCGACATTCGCTCGCGCTTTAAGGCGGTTTGCCGACCTCCAGTCAGGATGCGGACGCCCTTGGATGGGCATATTCGCACATTCTGCAAAGCAGAAAGCCATCCGTCCCATTCATGCGGTCTACGATTTGGCTAAAAACTGGCCCTTCAAAAAGATCTGCGTATTCGTCGCGCAGAAGATTGCCCAATACGTGGCGCCGTTCAAAATCCATGCAGCAGAGCGTAACGTCACCGTTTGGGAGAAGAACATTCCGATACTGCCGTCCGTCAACGCATGTCAGCGCGCCGACGACTGGCTGCCGTGGTTCGACGACCTTCGGATCAACGCTTCCACCCCTGCTGCTCAGAGGCCGCGCGCGAACTAGCGCTTCGGCGGGGATTATGCCGGCGATATCCGGATGAACCTCGCCAAGGACTATAAACCAAATTGAGGCGATGTCTGTATTGACCACTTGACGAATCAAAGCGAGATACTTGTCTCCGACAAGACGGCTATTCATGTATGCGCCATCATCGAGAACATGGACCACGAATACCCTTGAGCGCAGCGCTTGCAAGCGGTGTAAATCCCGCCCCTTCATTCCTACAAGCGTCGTGAAAATCCGGATGCCATGGCCTGGGGCGTAAGCGTGCTCGACCATTTGGGTGCAATCCGGATTGAGCCAAGGCTCGGAGTACCCGGCGAAACTAATGTCGACGGAAGTTGGAACGCGCGCCAGACATCGCTTGAAATCTTCAATATGAAGATGCTTCACATGGGAGACCGCTCTTTGCCGACGGGCGAACTTGTCCTGCGGACAATAAGAACATCCGACGATGCAGCCGGTGGTCGTCGTTATTTCCAAAATGCTGCCGCCAGGGATGGCAGAGCCCAGTTCCTGTAAGATCATCGGATATGCCTCCACTTTTTTGGCACTCTTGGCGAATCCTTCATGTTCAAATAACAATTTACTTCTTTGGTTCAGACGGAAATTGTCGCATCCTAGGGTATATTTGGTTATTTCTCTCATCGTGGCAGACATATCAACCACGCCCCTAATATTCGATGATAATAGTCTGAGCGATTTTCGGTTTCCGCGGAATATCCATCGGTCAAACTTTCCAAATAAACTCCGTCAGCTTCGCGTTGGGCGGCAATCAACCCCCGGCTCCATCGGTTTGCTGGGCGGCCCTCGCACCTAGTTTGGGCGCTTCGCCGGCACGACAGGACGGCGAGATCGCAATCTGTCCAGCGTCAGCCGTTGCGGAAGGTGTAGCTGTACCCGTTGATGGCCGGCCCGCCGCCGAGATGCGCGTAGAGCACCCTCGATCCCTCCGGAAAGAAGCCTTTCTGGACGAGGTCGATCATCGCTTGCATGGATTTGCCCTCGTAGACGGGATCGGTGATTACACCCTCGAGCCGCGCACACAGGCGGATGGCCTGCTTCGTTGCCTCGGACGGAAGGCCATAACCGGGAGACGCGTACCCCTCGATCAGCACCACGTCATCGTCCACGATTTCCATGCCAAGCTTGACGAGCTTCGCAGTATCCCGGGCAATACTTAGCACCTGCGCCTTGGTTTGGGCGGGGGTGGCGGAGGCATCGATGCCGAGCACGTTGCGCTGTCGACCGTCCTTGGCGAAGCCAACGAGCATGCCGGCATGCGTCGAGCCCGTGACCGTGCAAACGACGATGTAGTCAAAGCCAAACCCAAGCTGTTTCTCCTGGGCGCGCACCTCCTCCGCGAACCCAACGTACCCAAGCCCCCCACATTTGTGAACTGAGGCCCCGGCCGGTATCGGGTAGGGCCTGCCGCCCCTTGATTTGACTTTATCGAGCGCCTGTTCCCAACTGCGGCGGATGCCGCCGATATCGAAGCCCTTGTCGACGAGGCGTACTTCTGCTCCCATGATCCGGCTCAAGAGAATGTTGCCGACCCGGTCGTAGACGGCATCCTCATGGGGTACCCAGCTCTCCTGAACCAAGAGACATTTCATGCCGATCTTGGCGGCGACCGCGGCGACCATGCGCGTATGGTTGGACTGCACGCCGCCGATGGAGACAAGCGTATCGGCATTTGACGCGATCGCGTCGGGGATGATGTATTCGAGCTTGCGGAGCTTGTTGCCGCCGAACGCGAGACCGGAGTTGCAGTCCTCGCGTTTGGCGTAGATTTCCACCTTGCCCCCCAGATGCTTGGAAAGGCGGTCGAGCTTCTCGATGGGCGTGGGTCCAAATGTGAGCGGATAGCGTTCGAACTTTTCCAGCATTTTCTCTCCGGCAACACGCGATGGAGATGAATGATCCATTCACGATTCATCTAGGGGCGTCTTTGATTTGACGTCATCTGCATTTTCCGGCGCCAGAAGAGTCCCATCACGATTCCAGCGCCTCATTCGTCATTGAGAGTAGCAACCGCACGCCGGCCTGCGAGAGAACAAATGCGTATGGGATTCAAGAACTGCATCTCCTGGATTAAGTAGAATGAGCGGATTGCGGTCACCAACTCAAGCACAGTATTCATTCTATATCTGCTCAATGTTTGTGTTGGTCCAAAGTTTGTCAGCTTGAGCACTGACCTTGTCATGGCGCCTCAAGGCAGCAGCAGCGATATGGCCAGCATTTGATCGCGCTGGAGCAAATTTGCAGATTCATTCGTCACCTCATCAAGGTCTGGCGGCTCGGACCCGACTTCCTTGCAACTGTCGAGATGCTCAGCCCTTTGGCCAGCTCGGCTAACGCGGCCAGACCGCCAGATCAGAAAGAGCACGCTTGCGAAATACGCCAGCTGAAGGAGCAGCGAACAAGCCAGCGTCGTGACGACTACTGTGCTGATGGAATGAGAAGCGAAGTAGACGGTCAGAGCGGTGCTGCAAAGCACCATTGCCAGGACGCGACAGAAGATTCTGAAGGGCAATGCCGTTCTCCTGGATTGTCCACCAGATCATGCAGCGACATTGTCGTCCGCAACATGGGTCTGGCAGTTCTTCGGGCAGACGCGGGCGCAGGCTCCGCAGCCAATGCAGCGGCCGGGATGGTCGACGACCATGATCATGCGATTGAGCTCGCCATCGAAATCGTCGTCTTCGCCGTCGCAGGCGCCGAGGATTTCACCCACGTCATCGACGCCGTAAAGATGCATGACCTCGCGAGAGCAGACTTTGAAACAGCGGCCGCAGCCGATGCAGGTCGTGCCGTCTATAGCGGTGAGATATTGCGGCACCCATCCGGAGCCGTCGCGGGTGGTGAATGTGCTCGTCATCGTAACTTCTTCATTGCAGCGAGCTCTCTCTTGGCACCATCCAACTCGGCAAAAACGGCGGACGTTTCCTCGGCAACTTCCTCTATCTCCCTCCATTTTCCCGGGAGATTCTCTGCAAGGTCGCGCAATTTCATCTTGGCAACTGCCGCGCGCAGCTGAAGCTTTCGGACTTTCTTCCCTATCTCATCTAGGTTTGACATAAATCCTTCCTCAAAATCGGTCTCATCAGGCCGGCGCCACGTCGGGATAGGCTTCGATGGCTGCAGTCGCATCGTCGACCAGTTCGTACCGGCCTCCGCGAGCTTCCTGAACGTCTCGAAGCCGAACCGTGGGATGTCTCGACAGAGCGACCAACCGCCCGCCAGTGAAGAGCAATCGTCCGAAGCCCCATGGGTCTCATCTCCATCGTTGGCGATGTCATCAGGCCGGAGCGCTCCTCGATCCTTAAGCCCGACGGCCGTGTAGAATATATCGACCCTCCACAGCACGTCCGGATCGGGATCGCCGATAATGGGATCGCACGGCGCTGTTTTCTGGTGATGCTAAGGTCGCCCAGCAGTTCGGCGTCCGATTTGCCTTCCCGTGACGCGGAGGCAGCCTGAGCACGGATCAGACGCACGAGGCATCTGACAAAAGGCATGGCAATGGCCCCTCGTCCCCGTTGACAGCAGGGCTGACCGCGGCTTCAGGCATTTCATATTCTCCTTATTTCAGTCCTCTTCCTCGAAGGACGATGTCTGTTTTCTGGGACGCCTACTTCGGGCACCCTTGCGCAGCCGACGCCCGGCTCGGGGCGGCCCATTCCACGCAATTGATGTCCTCGTGGCCGACCTTGAACACCTCCTCGACTGCGAGATCTTCCACGCGAACTCGCGTCGAACATTACTTCCGCCGCAATGCGGCCACAGGTCATGAAGATTCGAGCCTCGATCCCGCTGCAAACAATCGACCAAGTGCTGCATGGACCCTCCTTGCTGCGGCCACGCCAGGGAAATGGACGAATTGCCAAGTAAGCCATTTCGACCAATTACCCTTTTTTATCTTTCCTCCTCGGCTGACCGCGCTTTGGCACCTTCGGGAAATGGTTTTGCGGAGCCGCACAGACTGCGCCGCAACAAACCTTCCCACCCCTGTACTTGGCGAGGGCCTGCAGCAAATCCGGCAGATGCTGCTCTTTCAATTCGGCCGGGATAGGCTCCGGACCGTCCAGCGACGTCAGTGCCAGTTCGACCAACTCGATCGCGCGATCATTGTTGCCGTTCTCGTGATAGTACCGGGCGACCGCGGGATAGGACCGGAACTTAGGGCTGTCGCCTTGCGGGGGATTCAGCGCCAGGATGTGTTCGGACAGCTCCTTGCCCATCGCGAAGCGCTCAGCAGGGGGAAGGCGCGAATGGTCATTCGCCGGATGGAAAAGTTGGTCTAGCGCCGAAACCATCCAGTCCTCAGAGTTTTTGTCGATCGCGTCGCGAACCAATTGGCTCATCACGGGCAAGCCGGTCCACATGTCTTGAATTTTGTGAAGCAACAGATGCGCATGAGCCAGACGGAAATTGATGTCGTCCGGCATCAAGGCGATGCCTTCTTCGATCGCCCAGAGCGCCGTCTTCCAATCTTCTAACTTCACCGCCGCCCAGAATCTGTCATCGATCGGCTTCTTCAACGCTTGTTGGCGCGCCATGGGTTCGCTTGCGGCGATCCGCTCCGTATCGGCGGCTTTAGCTTTATCGCTGATGCGCCAGCTGCCGTTGAGCACTTCCGGCAAAACCTCATCGAGTTGGCTGGGATGACCGATAAAGGCGATATGGCCGTCTCGGTCGACCACGTACGAAGTCGGAATCCCGGCGGAAAAGCTGGGTTTCATCCAAAGCTTGTTCATTTCACCTGTGTGGTCGAACGCGATCCGATAGCTCAGATGCGAGCACTTTTCGGTCAACCACGCGTCCAACTTGGTGCGAGCCTCAACGGCCGTTGGAGCGTCTTCATTAGCCGCGACTCCGACGACCTCAAGTCCGCTGTCCCTGTATTTTTCCTGGAGCCGCATCAGCTGGAGCATCTCCGCCACACATAGTTCGCACCAAGTTGCCCAAAATTCGACGATATACACTTTGCCGGGTTCGAAATTCGTCAGGGGCTCGCCACGCAGCCAGGTGTCAACTTTGATCGAAGGAGCCGGTGACTTCATCTGCAATACCATGCTGCTATCCAAAGCTGTTGCCACAGGTTGCGCGACTTTACGCGCAAGCTTGTTTCCCTCTTTAGAGAGGGGCACACGGGCAGGAAAAGGAGAGCATCGCTCGTCTCGCGCGTCTGTGTGCAGTCAGCTTTCACGCAGTGTTGCCGCATCACAATCCGCAAAGGCCGTGCCAGCGCGCTCAGCGGGCAGTAAGCGCATCAATCGCTAGAAAAACCTTCAAATGCCATGATGGCCGGTTGTATTGAAGCCGACATGTTTTCTGCCGCTGTCAGGTTTTCGACAAGCATCACCCGCTTCGCGTCCGCAGAAAAGCGTGGCCCGGACGACTCAATATGCATTCGGGCCGAGGGACGAGGCCGATGGCCATCATGACTGCGTTGGCTATCGTGAGGCTCGTCATCATCGTCCGCTTCACGCCACCGGCTTGAGCGTCTTGCCGTTCCGGTCCGGAGGCGGTAGCGATCTCGCCATTTGCGATTGTAAGGGGCCGCTCCATCCGAGCGCAGCCTGTGCCCCCTCGCCCGCCTTGCGATTGAATTCCTGGGCTGGCGTCATGGGAGTTCTTCACGACCGAAGCCGGTCCAGCTGTAGCTCGCCAATACCGCTCCTCAGAACGACGATGATGATCATGGCGAAGAGGCCAGGATGAGTGCCGGCCGGTGAACTCTGCGGGATCCCTGCTTTGTGTTTATCTTCTGTGTTCCCGGTGCTCAGGTGCAACGGGACCTCGCGGTGCGACGTGAGCGTTGGCGGAATTGCAAACCCAAAGACCGCTCGGTCGCCACGCAGGTTGGGCCGGACCAGGGGAAACGCTGGAGAGGCGGCTGTCCGCCACTAACCCGGGCTACCATCCCAGAGATGACAAGGCGATTCATGCCATCGTTCGCGCCGACGCCGGCAAGAGCCCGACCGTCCCGACTCGAAGGTCGGTGCCTTGGCCACCGCACCGTCGTTGCGGTGGTCAGCTCCCGGCCAGTGGTGAGGGAAATCGTGATAACGCCAATACGATGCGGCTACGGTCCGAACGCGGCCTGCCGGGCTGAAGCGACTCTCTTTCTCGACCTGACGCCGACCTGAAGCGGTGGTTTTGAGTGCATTGAGGAGCGCCTGTACCTCTGCGCGGCCTTTGGGCTCCGCGTTACGGATCATCTCGGGCGAGGAGAACCCCCGAGCGCGCATTAGAGACGTCCGGGATGTCTCGGCGACGGCGCTTGTAGATTCGAGCCTCGCGAAATTTGCGCTTTGCGCGATCTTCCTCCGACTTGGCATCAGGATAGGTGACCCAAGGGGGGTAGAGCTTCGAACAGCGTCGGTGCTTGCTTGGAACCGTCAGCGAGCCAAAAACAACGGCAATGACGGCTTCCCAACTATCCATCTCGTCACGCCGCCGAAGAGTCGCTCACGTAGCCTGCGGTTGCCATAAGCGCCCATGACTATCATGTCGGCAGACGTGTCGATTGCGTGCTGCGCGAGCACCGTGGCCACTGGTTTGCCGGCGCTCGCCAGCCGGTCAATCGACACCCAAGCACCGTGCCGAGTGAGATAGGCGGCGATGTCGGCTCCCGGCTCGCTACCGTTTCCGGTGCAGGTCGCCTCCGGATCGACTAATGCGACACGAACTTCCTCAGCACCGGCTAGCAGATCCAGCGCTTCCCGAACCGAACGGGACGCCTCGACTCGCGAATCCCAGCCGACCAGCACGCGCCGTGGCGATAGAGTCGCCTCAGCGCCCTCCGGCACGACAAGCACCGGCTTTCCGGTATCGAACAGGCTGCCGTTGATAACAAGGGGTCCGAGATTAATGTCGTTGAGAAGTGCGGGGCCGACGATTGTCAGGTCGTTGCAGAGCGCCCGCTGTCGCACCGCGTCACCGACGCTGGCCTGATCGCAGTTGGCGATATCGACATCATAGCACCGCCACGTGGCTCTCAGCAGTTTGTGAATTTCCCTGAATGTCGTTTCCAGTCTGACCATGTCGTGTGAAAATCTCTCGATTTGCCTATATCGTTTTTCCAGTCTGGCAATGGCCTGTGCGCGTTGCGCAGGCCACGCGGGGATGCCATCGCCCAGCAGCGGAGGCGACATAACGAGCCGCGGAGGCGACATAATCAGTACGGAAAGATACGCGCCGACCTCGGCACACAGGCCGGCTGCTATTCTTATATCCTGATCGGAGTGCTCCGCTCCCGTCACACTGAGTACGCTTCTGAAAGCCATTTGACTGCTTCTTTCTGAATATGTCGTACCTGCCGGCGCGTTTCGAAGCCGCAAGACTTGCCCTCAGCACGGCGGAAATGCGGAGTGGCACCACATCGGTTATCTATTCAGCCGTCCGGCCACTCGAGCGAGTAGCCGGCCGACCTGACAGTACGAATGACGCTGGAGGGGGAGGCCGCCTTCAGAGCCCTTCTGAGCCGGCTGATATGGACATCCACGGTGCGTACACCGACATGGATATTGGCCGGCCAGGCCGCGCTGATCAGCTCGTCTCTGGTGAAGACCTTGCCGGGAGTCTCAAGCAAAAGCCGCAGCAGGTTGAACTCGATCGGCCCAAGGTGGACTTCGTGGCCATTACCCCGAACGCGGTGGGCATCGAGCCTTATCTCAAGGTCGCCACAGGAGATCCAGCCGCCGTTTTCAATCCCGTTCGAACCCGGCTTTGGCAGCGCCAGCTTCATCCGTAGACAGTCAAGTAGCTTGGCCGGCGCGAAGGGCCGCACAAAGCTTTCGTCAATACCAGCCTTCAAGAGATCGAGGTGCTGGTTCTCGGCGCCGGGCGCAATCAGCGCAATCACGGGCAGGCCGCCGGTCCGGGGCTCCCCCTTGAACCGGGCGCAGATTGTGGAGCCTGTCGCGCTTGCTGGCCCGCAGTCCAGCACTACCGCCTGGAGCTCCCGTTCATCGGCCAATGCAAGTGCTTCCTTCACGCCGCCTGCCGGCTCACTCGTGAAGCCGTCCACCCCCAGAATGTGGCTGAGGAACAGATACAACTCCGCATCTTGCGAACAGATCAGGACCAGTGGCTTCATCAGCGCTACCCCAAGAACCACATCGGCCTCGACCGCCTCGATTGAGAGGGCTGGCCATCGCATGTCCTCAAGACCTGACATGATCCCCTTGATCGAAAATCGGTTCCATCACGCCCGCGCCACCTCGGGATGAGCCTCAATGGCTGCGGTCGCATCGCCGGCCAGTTTGGTACCGGCCGCGGCGAGTTTCCATAACGTCTCGAAGCCGAACCGGTGGACGTCGCGCAGGGTCTTCGACAGAACGACCAACCGCCCGGCCGTGAGAAGCACGCGCCCAAAGCCCTCATGGCTTATCTCCATCATCGGCGACGCCATCAAGCCGGAGCGCTCCTCGATCGCAAGCCCGACGGCGGTGTAAAACATCTCGAGCCTCCACAGCACGTCCGGATCGGGATCGCCGATGATCGGGATCGCACGGCGCTGTTCCCTGGTGATGATGAAGTCGCCCAGCAGCTCGGCGTCCGATTTGCCTTCCCGAGACCCGTGGGAATCATGAGCCCGGACCAGCCGCACGAGGCATTTGACGAACGGGGTGGTAAGGGCCGCCTCGTCTTCGGCGACAGCAGGGCTAACCGCGACGTCAGACATTTCGCCCACTCCTCATTTCAGTCCTCGTCCTCGAAGGACGGTTTCTGTTCGGCGACACCTGCCTGCGCCAGCACCTTGCGCAGCCAAGGGGGAGGACAGGTCCTGAGCATCATCTGCGTGCGCAACAGCACCTCTTGGATGGTTTGGGGCTGCGGCACTTTGATCGGATGAATTTTTGCCGAAACAACCTTGGCTGCCGAAGGTCCGCCGATCGCCAGACAAAACAGCAGATGACAGCCCTTCAGCGCCTCCACCTTCGGGGTGATGCGGTCATCGCCCTCAGTTCGGTGCTTCCCGCTCTCGTCGGAAACGTCATCGAAGGCCACGGCTTCCACGAGATTCCACTCCTCGCGCGTCACGTCGTAGACAGCAAAGCGCCTGGCCGACCCGAAATGCGCGTTGAGGTTCTTCATGTCCTGCGTGGCGATCGCCACGCGCAATGCGCCGGCTTGGCGTTCCGGCGTCGGTGCGTGAACCTCGTCAGTGACGAGCGAGAGGCGACGAACGGAGCTCATCTGGCATTTCTCGCTTAGGGAGTGGATCAAGCGCCTCAGGCGTCGGCGCGTGCCGGTTGGCTTCAAAAATGTTGGCAACCTCGAAGATCAGGTCGCGGGTCCCCTGGTAGAGGATTGTGAGCTTGTGCTGGCTGCCGAGCCGGTCGAAGATCGGGAAGCCGACCCGCATGAGCGGAATGCGGAGGCGCTGCGCCGCCTGGCGGCCGTGGGAATGAGTAACGAGAAGATCAGCGCCGGCGCCAAGAGCTTCCAAATCGCCGAGATCGCCGATTTGAACCGACTGCGCCGGTACTTCCTCCAAAATTTTCGACACGTCGGTCGTGGTGACCGCCGCCGCGATTTCGGAGCCCATGCCGATGAAGAAGCTCGCGAGTTGGTAGAGTTGGTCTGGTTCAGCAGCGATCGCAATTTTCTTGCCTCCAAAGTGGAAATGTCCGTCGAGCAACGCGTCCTGCAACTGCGCCCGCCGACGGCACACCCCAGCCGGCGCCGCCGCGCCCGAAATCGCGGACAGCAGCGAGACGAACCGGTCGGCGTCCTTCAATCCAGTCAGCGACCGGAACAGCACGTAAGGGACGCCGGTCAACCTCTGCAGCAGCTCGGCCGGGCGGCGCATATGCTCACCGATGACGATGCATTGCTCGGCCGTGCCAAGCTCGCG
This sequence comes from Mesorhizobium sp. M0601, assembly GCF_040320845.1. Lineage (NCBI taxonomy): Bacteria > Pseudomonadati > Pseudomonadota > Alphaproteobacteria > Hyphomicrobiales > Phyllobacteriaceae > Mesorhizobium > Mesorhizobium sp. M0601. The sequence goes on along the minus strand of NZ_JAMYQK010000018.1, from coordinate 94,922 downwards.
GATATCCTCGACGCTGGTGCCCCCATAGGTGGTCGTTACCCAGCGGTCGGGCACCGTACCGTCGAGCGAGCCGGAGACGTCCGGCAGAATCACCGGCTTGAGTCCAAAGCTTTCAACCATCTCACGCAAATGCTCGATATCAGCCACAGTGAGGCTCCAGCCAGGCAGGATCACGATCTTCTTCGACTGCCGCGCCTGCTCGCCAGGACGCGTAATCCTTTCGATCATCGCGGTGACAGCCTTGGCCCAGCCCTCTTCGATCGCGCCGTCGAAATCCGGTGTGTTGGCTAGCACCACCTCCGTACCCGCGAGTTCTTCCGTGCGCTTCAGCCTGATATTGGCGATATCTCCCGCGCAGTCTTCGCCCCGGGTTTCCACCAGCGCCGTCGTGCAGACCCCGATCAGCGTTGGCTTTGTGCGGGCCTTGAGGTTGAGGATCGCCTCTTCCAGATGGTCTGCCCCGCCGAGGATCGTCGCCACCTCGTCCATCGCCGTTGTCTGCAATGGGATGGCTTCCTTGAAATGCCGCACGAACAGCACGAGCGCGAAGCTGGTGCACCCCTGGCTGCCGTGGAACAACGGCATCGCGCCGTCGACCCCAAGAAAGGCGAGGGCGGCACCCAGCGGCTGCGATGACTTCAGCGGATTGACCGCCGCCGCTTTGGTCTGGGGAAGGATGCGGACCATCGGCTTTCCTCAACACTCGCCGAAATCGTCGGCCGTCGTGCCGGCGAATTCCTGGACAACACGCAAGGTCGCGGTCTCGCTTTTCGTGCTCGGCAGTTCCTCCCTCCCCGCAGGCTGGCAATCCCATGGTGCCGGCTCCCGCACCTGGCGCCAGATCGGGTTATGAATGGCGAGGTCGATCTGGCGTACGAGTTCCACCATGCCGTCATAGCCGGCGTAAGGATGTTGGCGCTCCTGGTTGATATCGAGCCAGGGTGTCTTGGCCTTCAGCGCGATGAACTGCGTGCGCCCGCCCGACAGCATGATATCGGCCTTGTGTTCTGAGAGCATGGCGTAAAGCTCGCACGGCGCCATCTGCTCGAACATGTGGTTGTCGTCCTTGAGGATCTGCTTGATGCGCTCCTTGTCTTCGACGGTCGACTTCTTGACAGAGGTGCCGACGATCTCGATGCCGATCTCCATCAGCGCATGGACGACCGACCAGGACTTCACACCGCCGGTGTTGAGCAGCACGCGCTTGCCTTCGAGCCTCGGCCGGTAGGCCGCGAGCTTCTTCCAAGCGATCGCCTCCTCTTCTGCAATCAATGCCTCGGTGCGGCCGAGGATCTCCGGATCGGCACCCTTCTTCACGAGCAGCTGAGAGATCTGTCGGAGCGCTTCCGAGGTGTCGGTGATGCCGTAGAAGGAGCCCTCGAAAAACGGGATGCCCCAGCGCTGCTCCATCTTGCGGGCGAGATTGATGAGCGCGGTCGAGCACACCATCATAGCCGCCCGGGCGCGGTGCGCGCCGGCAATGTCGAAGTAACGTGCGTCACCCGGAATGCAGGCGCGCACCCGGATCCCGAGCCGATCCAGCAGCGGCTTCACCAGCCAGAATTCGCCCGAGAGGTTGAATTCGCCAAGAATATTGATGTCGTAAGGGCCGGCATCGTCGGGCTCCACCGTGCCGATGACATGATCGAGCAACGCCTCGCCGGCAAGCTTGTTGCCAAGATTCTTGGAGCCGACGAAGCCCGGCGCATTGACCGGCACCACCGGCAGACCGAACTTTTCCGCCGCGCGCTTGCAGACGGCCTCGATGTCGTCGCCGATCAGCGCCGTAACACAGGACGGATAGACGAAGATAGCCGGCGGCCCATACGCTTCCTTGATCTCGCGGATCGCTTTGAAGAGCTTCCGCTCGCCCTGCCCCATCACAACATCGAGTTCGGCGAGGTCGGTCGTGAAGCTCGTGCGCCACAGCGTTGGCCCGGACGAAGCCGCACCGCGGTTGTCCCAGGAATTGCCCTCGCAGGCGAGCGGCGCATGGATCAAATGCGCAACGTCGGTGATCGGCTGCAGCACGATCTTGGCGCCATCGAAGGCACAGCCGCCGGCCGCCGCCCCGGGGGTCAGTGGCTTCGAACAACCCTTTTTGCGCGCCTTGGCATCCTTGCCGCGATTCTGCTCGCAGGCGGGCTCGTCGAAGACATCCTGGATTTTGGCTCTGAGCGAGGACATTGCGTCGGTCTCCAAAGTCCCTCGGGAAGACGACCGGCCTCAGCGAAGAGCCGGCCGCCACTCTTAGCGGGTGAGGTCATACGAATAGTCCGTCACGCCCGTCTCGCTTGTCTCGCGATCGAGCTTGTCGAAGATCTTGTCGAGGATCGTCGTCAGGACGCGCAACCCGCCTTGGTAGCCCATAACCGCAAACCGATGGTGATGGTGGCGGTCGAAGATCGGAAACGTCAGCCGGATCAGCGGCGTGCCGGTGTCGCGCTCCAGATACTTGCCATAGGAGTTGCCGATCAGCAGGTCCACCGGCTCGGTGAAGAGCAGCGAGCGCATCGCCCAGAGGTCCTTGCCCGCCCAGACTTGAGCATCCTTGCCGAAGGGCGATGATGCAAGCAGTTCCTTCAACTCTGCTTCCCATGCCGAGGTGCCGTTGGTGGCGAGGCAATGGGTCGGCTCGCCGCCCGTCTCCATGATGAAGCGGGCCATGGCGTATACAAAGTCCGGATCACCGTAGATGGCGTATTTCTTACCGTGCAGCCAGGATTGGCTGTCCGCCATGGCGTCAACAAGTCGGCCGCGCTCCAGGCGGATTGTCTCGGGGATTTGCTTGCCAGAAATCGCGGAGACCTCCATCAGGAAGTCGTCGGTCGCTTGGACTCCGAGCGGGTAATGGAACGAGGCAGTGGCCTGCCCTACCCCCTCGCAATACTCCAGTGTTTTACGGGTATTGTAATGCTGTAGAGAAAGTGTCGCCTCGGCGTCGAGTGCCTTCCTCACGTCTTCGATCTTCGTGCCGCCGTCGTACATGCGGTATTCGCCGTCCGACGGCGTGTCGAACTGGTCAGAGGCGTCTTGGATGAAGGTATAGGACACGCCTATCAGATCGAGCAGGCGCTTGAATTCCCGGTTGTTGCCAACGCAAAAACCGTCGAAGCCCGGAATGATGTTGATGGTTCCCTCGGCTTCCGTGCGCTCCTCGCCTTTCCAGAAATGCTCCAAAATGCCCTTGACCGTAACGTCATAGCCGTCGACATGGCTACCGACGAAGGCCGGCGTGTGGGCGAAGGGCACGTCGAAGTCGCGCGGAACCGAGCCTTGGTCCTTGGCGTTCTCGATGAAGCTGTGCAGGTCGTCGCCAATGACCTCCGCCATACAAGTGGTCGAGACGGCGATCATCTTCGGGTCGTAGAGTTGGTAGGTGTTGGCGAGCCCGTCGACCATGTTCTTCAGGCCGCCGAACACTGCCGCGTCCTCGGTCATCGAGGAGGAAACTGCCGAAGCAGGCTCCTTGAAATGGCGCGACAGGTGCGAGCGGTAATAGGCCACGCAGCCCTGGCTGCCGTGGACGAAGGACATGGTTCGCTCGAAGCCCGCGGCCGCGAACACCGCGCCGAGCGGCTGGCAGGCCTTGGCGGGGTTCACGACAAGCGCTTCGCGAGCAAGGTTCTTTTCGCGGTATTCCCACGTCTTGGTGAATTCGCGTTGGTCGGTAATGACCTGGGCCGGGTGCGGACATTCGAAATTCAGCCTCTTCTCGGCGAGCATCTGCCTGTATTCCGGCTCGCGGAACAGGGGAGCGTGGTCGAGAACTTTTTCAGCCGACTGCGGCATGGGTGGTTACCTCTTTCCATCTGGCCCGCCATACGGCGGCACAGGGACGTCGAAACGTTTCAGGTCTCCCGCGGACAAAGCGCCACAGGCGTTCAACGGCCTCCCGGCTTCCGGGAGGCCAGGTTTTCATTCGGCTGCGATCGCCGCCGACGGCTCGGCTTTTTTCTTCCAGGGGGCGTCGTAGAGGTTCCAGACTGGGTTGTTGATGGCCAGATCCATGTCGCGGGCGAAGATGGCGAAGCCGTCGTAGCCGTGATACGGGCCTGAATAATCCCAGGAATGCATTTGACGGAACGGTATGCCCATCTTCTGGACCGGGTACTTTTCTTTAATGCCGGAGCCAACGAGATCAGGACGGATCCCCTCGATGAACTTCTCCAGCTCGTAACCAGTCACGTCGTCATAGATCAGCGTGCCCTTCTTCACGTAATGACCGGTACGCTGATAGTCGTCGTTATGGCCAAATTCATAGCCAGTGCCAACGATCACCATGCCTAGATCCTCATATGCCGTGACGACGTGACGGGGGCGCAGCCCGCCGACATAGAGCATCACCGTCCTGCCTTCGAGGCGCGGCCGGTACTTGGCAATGGCGGCATCGACCAACGGCCGGTATTTGGCGATGACCGCCTCGGCCTTGGCCTCGATTTCCGGCCCGAAATGCTTGGCTATCTTGCGCAGAGAGGCTTCGGTCTGGGAGGGGCCGAAGAAATTATACTCCATCCAGTCGATGCCATACTTTTCCTCCATGTGCCGGCAGATGTAGTTCATCGACCTGTAGCAATGGATGAGATTGAGCTTGGCCTTCGGCGCGCGCTCTATTTCGGCCAGCGTAGCGTCGCCCGACCAGTTGCCAACCACGCGCAGGCCCATCTCCTCGAGCAGGATGCGCGAAGCCCAGGCGTCGCCGCCGATATTATAGTCGCCGATCACATTGACATCGTACGGGCCGGCCTCGAACTCGATGTCCTTCTTTTCGAAGACCCAGTCGCGGATCGCATCGTTGGCGATGTGGTGGCCGAGGGATTGCGATACGCCGCGGAAGCCCTCGCAGCGCACCGGCACGATCGTTTTTTCGTGCTCCTTGGCCTTGTTGCGGGACACAGCTTCGGTGTCGTCGCCAATCAGGCCGATCGGGCATTCGGATTGCACAGTCATGCCCTTGTTCAGCGGAAAGAGTTCCTCGATCTCGTCGATGATCCGTTCCAGCTTCTTGTCGCCACCAAAAACAATGTCCTTCTCCTGGAAATCGGAGGTGAACTGCATCGTGACGAACGTGTCGATGCCAGTCGTGCCGACGTAGTAGTTGCGGCGTTGCGACCAGGAATATTGCCCGCAGCCGACCGGGCCATGCGAGATATGGACCATATCCTTGACTGGACCCCACACCACGCCTTTCGAGCCGGCATAGGCGCAGCCGCGAATCGTCATCACGCCGGGGATGGACTTGATGTTCGATTTTACCTCGCATTCGGAAAGGACCTCGCTTTCCTCGCCAGCCTCGTCGCCGCTCTTTGCGACGCTCAGGTGCTTTTTGCGGCGCTTCGCCGCCTTGTCAGGATATTGCGACAGCACCTCCTCGATAAGCTTCGCATGGAGGGCGCCGTCATTCTCGTATTCCAGGCTCATGGGACCCCTTTCAAGGTTCAGGGTGACGCCTCACCAACGAGGCGCCGTTCTTTGAAAGGCGCGCCAAGTCAAGGCCGCGCCTCGTTCGGCAGCGGTCGTTACTGTGCGGCCGCCTTGGCCGCTTCCTTGACCTGAAGCTCGGCAAGCATCTGCTCGTCGGTCTTCATGATGCCGAAGTCGAGCAGCATGTCCTCGAGCTCCTCCATGGTGATCGGGGTGGGGATGGTGCCCTGGCCCGAATTGGCATGGATCTTCTCGGCCAGCGCCCGGTATTCCCCGGCCTGCTTGGAGTCCGGCGCATACTGGATGACAGACATCTTCCTGAGTTCGGCGTGCTGGACGATGTTGTCGCGCGGCACGAAGTGGATGAGCTTGGAATTGAGCCTAGAAGCCAGCGCTTCGGCGAGGTCGAGCTCGCGATCGGTTTGGCGCTCGTTGCAGATCAGGCCGCCGAGCCGCACGCCGCCCGAATGGGCGTATTTCAGGATGCCCTTGGCGATGTTGTTGGCGGCATAGAGCGCCATCATCTCGCCGGACATGACGATATAGATTTCCTGGGCCTTGTTCTCGCGGATCGGCATCGCGAAACCGCCGCACACCACATCCCCGAGCACGTCGTAGGAGACATAGTCGACATCGTCGTAGGCACCGTTCTCCTCGAGGAAGTTGATCGAGGTGATCACGCCGCGGCCGGCGCAGCCGACACCCGGCTCAGGGCCGCCCGACTCCACGCATTTGATGCCTTTGTAGCCGACCTTGAGCACGTCCGCGAGTTCCAGGTCTTCCACCGAACCTTCCTCTGCCGCGAGGTGCAGGACCGTGTCCTGCGCCTTCGCGTTCAGGATCAGGCGGGTGGAGTCGGCTTTGGGGTCGCAGCCGACGATGAGGATTCTCTGCCCGAGGTCGACAAGGGCGGCGAGCGTATTTTGGGAGGTGGTGGACTTGCCGATGCCGCCCTTGCCGTAAAAGGCGATCTGACGCAAACCTGACATGTAGCTTTCCTTCCTTCGTTCCATTCATCGCGGCTGCCGCGACATGAATGCCGGTCGGGCAGCTGTCGCCGCCTCGCACCCAAGGATCTCAAGACTCGTGCCAATTTGGCTGATCGAACCGAAGAATAATTTCATGGTTGCTTTTCAGGGATTTAGCTTGAGGCCAAAGAAAGGATCGTCGGAACAAGCCGTGTAGCGGACCCGACAATGGCGACACAAAGCGTCGGATCGCGATCCTCAGTCACCACATCCGTTCGAACCGCATCGTTGTGTTGAGCTGGGCGAACAGCATCTCGACCCTCTTGCGTAATTGCGGGATGCTGCGAACTCTTCTGTTCCGGCGAGCTGACGTGCTTGGTCTCGCGTGTCCTCATCGACACTGCGCGGAATCTTGCGCTCCACGCTGGCATACCATCGATCCACGGCCATCCATCCGGGGCCACGGGCGGATAATTCCGCCATATCACCAACCCAAGGGGACTCGGCTCACTTATCGGCGCAGGAGTTCAGTATCGGCGTTATCGCCTTCACATGTTCGTCGATCCGCTCGAGCACTTTCGCCGCAACAACGTCGCGCTCAGGCAGATGCCACCAGTGCTCGTTGACGAGTTCGACGGTCTCGACCACTGCCTTCAGGACTGCCGGCTCCGGAAGCCTTGCACGGTTCGCAAATGCTTTCCATCGCGGTGCTGCTAGCGCCTTGAACGAGCGCTCCCCTCCAAGCGAAAGCGCCATGGCGTCGGCGGGAATATATGGGACGGTCGACAGAACGTCGTAGATTGGTGCAAGCACCGGCTTGTCGCCGTTACCGGGATAAATCAAAGACCAGTTCTTCAGGTGCATGTCGCCATTGCCAGTGATGACCGTCAGCGCCAGGCGGCGGACGAATTCGAGAGCCGCCTTAGGCGAGACGGCCACGCCAAGGGCCAAGGCTATGTCGTGATAAGCGGCCCCCTCATATTTGCGCGAGGGATAGACACCGAAGACCTGAGCGAAATCCTCGATGTGTATCCTCTCGCCATCAGCGCCGCGATCGAAGCGTTTGACGAGAAGGACCTTGCCCTCTGACAGCGTGTTGAATTCTTCGGGAATATCCTCGAAATCGGACTTCTCGACAAGTTCGCGTTCAGGCACCTCCATGCCGATCGCTGCGGCCAGCGCGAGGTTGGCGAATTCATTTTCGGAAACGCCTGGAAACGCCGTCGAAGGGAACTTGGCGATGTATCGGCCTTGCTCGTCGTCCATCGGCAAGGTCAGGCCGCCGCCTTTTCCAGTGTTCTTCATGACCGACAGCTTCATCTGCACGCCGGCAAGTGAGAACCGTGCCTTGGGCTTATCCTTTGAAGCATCCTGCGAAACCGCTATCGCGCCGTCACTGGGCAACGCCCGTACGGCTCCCGGCAAATCGGCGCCCAGCGCCGCTAAAAGATCGAAATCATTGCCTGGCCGCACATTGCCTTCGTGGTGCCTTTCCATCGCCTCGCGCAATTTCTCCTCCGGTAGGAGGTTCGCGAAGAAAGCGGGCAAGGCGCCCGCCAGAGGCTTCGGATCTTTCCGCAATCCTCCCGTCGCTGCCCGGAACGACAGGCTGAAAACCGGAAAGCCGCCCGTCGCGCGGTAGGCCTCATCGAAGTTGAATGCATTGAAATCGCCCGGTGTCCTAACGATTGTGCCGATCTTCAGTGCGTTCAAGAGCACGTCCAGCGACGGGATCGCCTTAGGTGCGCGAAAGACTGGAGCCATGATCGTCATCGTCAGGTTGAGAAACAAAGGCGGGTCGATCGTCATCATCATGCGGACGCAATAGAGCCTGGACAGCCGGCACCATGACTTGCGGAACCAGCATCATTTCCAGACCGAGCGCGCGAGCGATATTCATGAGCGTCGTCGCACGCGCCGCTGCGGCTCCCTTTTCGATGTCGCGATAGCGGGGACGGGATATACCCGCCAACTCAGCGACCTGCTCCTGCGTCATGGCAGCGGCCAGCCTCGCCTGCCTGAACAGCCCACCGATTTCGCGCAGAACTTCCGATTCAGAGTCCATCATGATACCTATACGATCTATTCCACTGCGCGATGATACGCAAAGGTATCTCATCCAGCGAGCAAGTCAAAACTTTTAGATCTGTTCGCGTATCATATGTAAAGATAATGATATGCAAAGGGGTCAATCCTCCTTCGAGGATCTCAGGCTTTGGCGCCGCACAGCGAACGGCGTTCCTCGAGAACAGCTGCTATGGCCACCGGGCTCCTCTGATGGCGCCGCCGCCGGTTTGCCAGGCTTCTTGCGGCCTGCGGCCTGGTGCTGCTCTTCTTTTTCGGCCTCGATCCGGCGCTCTTCGTGCGCCGCCAGCTTGGCCTCGGCTTCCAGCGACGCCATCGCCTGCTGGATCTTGGCCAGCCGGTTCTGCTTGTCGCCGGCCCAATCCGGCATCTCGTCGCCGCGCTTGTCCTTGCCGAAGTCACGTCCCTCCTCGCCATCCGCGGCCTCGGCCGCAGTCAGCATGCGAGCGACCTCGGCTTTCAATTCCAGCTCGCGCTTCTTCATGCGCTCATAGCTCATCGCCTTGTGTTTCGACGCGTACGCCTTGATCTACTTGCCATCCAGCGCGACATGGCCGAGTTTGACCAATCCTGCCGTCTCACACAGCTTCAGAACCTGCACGAACAGCGCCTCGAGCGCCTTAAAATGCCGCTTGCGGAAGTCGCTGATCGTCCGGAAATGCGGCGGATCGAGCGCCACGATCATCACAAAATCATTTCGTTCGCGGCAGGCCCTGGCCGGCTGTTTTCGCCAGCTTTGGGCCATCGACCGCCTGTCGCGTTCCTTCGCGCCCCTCTGTCCCTCCAGCATCAAAAGGACCGTCGCGGCGCACCCGCCCTGCCTGCTCAAATCACATTCAATTCCCTGAAAGCCCGCCCCTCAGCGACACGGCTGTACCCGAACGCCGAGCAATCCACCGTGCGATAGCGGCCATGCACGATCAATTCGGCCAGCGCCTTGCCGACCGCCGGAGCCTGCTGCAAGCCGTGGCCGGAAAAACCGTTGGCGAAGAGGAAATTGCCGACTTCGGAATGCGAACCGATCACCGCGTTCTGGTCGAGCGTGTTGTAGTCGTAATGGCCGACCCAGGCGCGTGTCGGCTTGATCGCCTCGAAGGCCGGGATGCGGGTCGCCAGCACCGGCCAGATCACCTCTTCGAACAGCGGCCAGTCGGGGTCGAAGTCGGCGGGATCGGCGGCTCCTTCGCCCTCTTCCGGCTCGGCGCCGCCGGTGATGTAGACCGAGCCTCCCGGCCTGACATAGATGCCTGAGGGATCGACCAGCAGCGGCATGTCGGCATATTTTTCGCGCGCCTCGAAAACGAAGACGTTGCGCTTGCGCGGCTCCACCGGCAGCGCCAGCCCGGCCATTTCAGCCACCTTGCCGGCATTCGGCCCGGCGGCGTTGATGACGATGCCGGCCTCGAGCCGCTCGCCATTGTCGAGGGTCACACCGGCGACGCGCTCGCCCTGCCGTTCGATGCTGGTGACTGACGCGGTGATGAAGTCGATGTTCTTCGTCCGCAGTGCCTTGCGGAACAGCATCAGCATCGCATGCGCGTCGAACCAGCCCTCGCCGCTGCGGCCGTAGGCCCCGGCAGTGATACCCTCGGCCGACAGCCACGGAAAGCGGCGGGCGAGCGCCTCGGCATCCTCGAGCACGATGTCCGCGCCCTCGGCCATCTGCGCCGCGTGGTTGGCCCGCAGGATCGGCAGCCCGTTCTCGCCGGCAAGGATGAGGTAGCCGCCTTCGCGAAAGCCGATATCGGCGTCGGCCCCAAATTCTTCCCTGAGCCGCCGGAACAGTTTCAGCGTGAATTGCGACAGCCGGATGTTTTCCGGGATCGAGAACTGCTGGCGGATGGAGGCGCAGGACAGCGTCGTCGCCGCATGGGAAAATTGCGGGTCGCGCTCGATCAGCGCGATCGAGCCTGAAAACCCTTCCTCGCGCAGATAATAGGCGACCGAGGAGCCGACGATGGCTTCGCCGATGATGATGATGTCGTAGCGCACTTTTTCGCTTCTCCAGTTCTAGGGCCCGCCGCCACGTGCGGGCGATGCCGGCATCAACCGGCGGGCAGATGTGCCGAGGGCAACAAGCGCGCCTGACGCAACGCCGCCAGATCAGCCGAGCCGGTGCAGAAGCAGGCGACGGCCAACTGGCGGATGACGATCTCGAAATGCGCGACAACCGCCTCGGTGGATATCGTAGCCGCGCGCAGCACGCCGGCCGCCTGCCCGGCGATGTCCGCGCCCAGGCGGATGGCCTTGGCCACGTCGACGCCGTCGCGGATCCCGCCCGACGCGATCAGCTTCACCATTGGCAGCGCCCGACGTACCGCCTGCACGCTGGCCGGGGCCGGAATCCCCCAATCGGCGAACGCCATCGCCACTGCACGGTCGGCGGCATCGCGGGCGCGCTCGCCCTCCACCGCGGCCCAACTGGTGCCGCCGGCGCCGGCGACATCGATCACCGCCACGCCCGCGTCGACGAGCGCACAGGCCACTGAAGCGGACAGACCCGACCCCACTTCCTTGGCCACGATCGGCACGCCCACGCTGCGCGCTGCGCGAGCGATCTGCGCCAGGACGCCGCGCCAGTCGCGGTCGCCCTCCGGCTGCACCGCTTCCTGCAGCGGATTGAGATGAACGATGAGTCCATCGGCCTCCAGCGCATCCACCGCCCGGCGCGCCAGGTCCAGGCCGTCGGCCTCGCGCAGTTGCGCGGCGCCGATATTGGCCAGCAAGGGAATGTCTGGGGCCAGGCGGCGCAGCGCGCGCGTCAGCCCCTGGGAGTTGCGGGATTGCAGGCTCACGCGCTGCGAACCGACGCACATGGCGATCCCCAAGGCTTGCGCTGCCTCGCTCAGATGCCGGTTGATGGTCTCGGCGCGTGGCATGCCGCCGGTCATGGAGCTGATCAGCAGCGGCGCGCGCATGGTCTTGCCCAGCAGCGAGGCGCGCAGGTCGATCTGCGTCAGGTCCAACTCGGGCAATGCGCAGTGTTCCAAACGGATGTACTCCCAGCCGGCGGCGACCGTGGCCGGCGCCGTTCGCCGATCCAGCACGATGTCCAGATGGTCGTCCTTGCGCCGGCTCAGGGCGGTGTCGCCCACGCTCGCTCCGTCCGTCGCATCGGGCGACGGCGTTGCGTCGGATCGGACCGACGGCAGCGCGCGCACGCCGCCGCCTCCCGCGCGTTCAGGCCGGCGCACGCTGGTCTCCCCCCGCAGCGTCGCTGCGGTAGCGGCTGGTCGAGGTCTGGTAGTACTGCGCGCGGATAGCCGCCATGGCCTCGATCAACGGTCCCCACGGCGCGGGAAAGCGTTCTTCCGCCATCACCCGGTGCAGCATGCGCGTATGGCCGACCAGCTCGTCGTTGAGGAACTCTACCACAGGCATAGCCGGATAGCGCTGCAGCAGCAGGATCGCCGCGTTGTCGGCCTCGCCGGCCGACCTGTCCTTGTCGCGTCCATGCAGATCGTTCTGCAGGCGCCCTATCGCGGAGATGAGCCGCAGGACCTGGCGAAACGCCGGACGCGCGCGCAAGGTCGCCATGTCCAGCCCCCACAGCAACGACAAGCAACAGAACACGTTCGTGTAGGCGACCGAATCGATGCCGTTGTGCAGGTACTCGGCGTAGGACCAGCGTTCCGCCCCTGCCGCCTGCGCGTGTCCGGCGCGCAGCGCCGCGCAGTAGCACCGGGTATCGTCGAGAAGCTGAGCATAGTCGCGACGATCGTAGGCGAGCGCGGCCAGCGAAGCGCGCAGCACAGCGCAGCCCTCGAATCCGGGGACCGCGCACGGCACGCCCTGCCCCAGCGCCTGCTCCACCGCGGCGACCTGCTCCGGCGCGATCAGGCCAAGGTCGTTGCAGTCGTCGAGCCAGAACAGCAGCGCCAGTTCGCGATAGAACGCCACGATCAGCGTTTCGTCCAGCGGATCGCGGCCGGTGCGGGCGCTGGTGTCGCGCAGGCTCGGGTGGATGCGCTGCAGGATGTACTGGCCGCCCCTGACCGCTTCCATGGCATGCTCGTCGGCGAACCCGGTCAGGGAACGCCCCCACTCCAGCACCTGCTGCAGCACGCGTTCGTTCTGGATCATGGCGCCGCTCCTGCTCCCTCAGCCAGGACGCGCCGCCCCCAACGAAGCGCCAGCCACAAGCCGGCGAGTTCGGCGACGCGCACCACTCGGGTGGGGCAATACAGTTCCTTGCCGATCCACAGCGGCGTTTGCGGCAATGCATGCGCCGCATGGCGGGCGAGCATCCACTCCAGCGCACGCGCCACCGCCTGCGCGATGCGCCGGCGCCCTGTCGGCTCTTCGCTCCCGTCCAACACGTGCAACGCGAACAGCGCATAGGCGGTTTCCTCGAATGTGGACGCGCGACCGGCGCCCCAGCCGCCGTCGTCGCGCTGCGCCTGCAGCAGCGCCGCCAACGCGCGCTCGTCGCGCCACTGGGGCTTGCCTTGCGCCAGCGCAGCGACCGCATGCGCGGTGGGATACAGCCACGAAACGTGCCATTTCTCGTTGTCCCATAGACCGTGCGGGTTGCGATTGGCCTCGACGTAGGCGCTGGTGCCGGCGGCTGGCTTTCCCAACATTCGCAACGCATGCAGGGCATGGATGTTGGTCGACACCGAGGCATTGCGCTCGCCGGGGAAGGTGACGAACAGCTCGCCGATTTCGAAATGGCGCAACGCATCGACCGCCGGGTCGCGGCCTGCAAGGCGCAGGACGCACATCGCAACGGCGGTATCGTCCGCATCGGCCGCGAAGTGCAAGGCCGGGCCCAGACCGCGCACGCCCAGGCGGGCGTCGAGCTGCGCGACGATCACTTGCACCGCCTCGGCGAGCGCGGGATGCGCGAACAGACCGGCCAGATGCAGGGTGTACAGCGACCAGCATGGCTCGAATACATTGATCGGCCAGACGTTGGGAAAGACACCTTCGATGCCGCTGCGCGTCGCCCGCGATGCCGCCCGGAGATACGCGTCGGCGCGCCCGACCTGCGGCGTGCTTCCCTGTGCCACGGCGTGCGCACGCCACGCGGCGGTGGCCGCCGGACTGATGCCGATGCTGCCGTCGTCATCCGGGCATGCGGTGGTCGGCGACGTCCCCCAGGCTTCCCAGGAGTGCAGCAGCGGATGGCCGCTCGGCAACGTCGCCACCGCCCCCAGCTTGACTAGGCACGCTTGCCGCAACGGCAACAGCGCCGGGTGGCGCGGAAACGCCACGCCGCCCAGCAAGGATGCGGCCTCGCCGCACAACTGCGGCAGGATCAGCTCCGCGCCGATCGGCGCGTCTTCCGGCACCGCATGCGCGTAGGGATCGGGCTGGCGCTCGAGGAACCGGGTTGCAGCCTGGACTGCGTCGGCAGCGCCGGGAAGAGGATCGGCACGCTGCAATGCCAGCAACGCCGCCCACGTGGGCGCATGGCGGAACAGCGGGAAGTCCGCGCTTCCCCATCCGCCATCGGCCTGTTGCTGCGCCATGAGCCACGCGTATGCGTCCTGCCGACCGGTGACGTTGCCGTGGAACTGCAGAGCTCGCGCCGTGTCGTAGACGGACGGACCGACGCTGCCGCCGTCGCTCATCTCGCTCAGCAGGTGGCGCAATTCGGAAAGGATCTGTTCGGACAGCGCGCTCACGCGGGATGTTCCTTCTGCAGAGGGCTAACGAGAACCAGGATCGGCAGACGCCGCGCACATCGCCGCGGACTCGGACACAGTGCAGCATGCACCGCTGCCGCCGGTGGATCGCAGCGGCACAGGGGCGACTCCATGCGGACGGGCGTGCTCATGCGCGTGGCGCGTGCTTGAACAGATACCCGTTGGCCCGCTGCAGTATCTGCGCCAACCGTTCCGCACGCGGCCCCAGCGGGGCGATGGCTTCCCCGGCGTCGCGCAACAAATCCAGCGCGAACTGGCGCGCTGCCTGCAGCCCCATGATCGACGCGCAGGTCGGCTTCTGCGCCGCCGCGTCCTTGCCGGGGGTCTTGCCCAGCGTCGCGGTATCCGCTGTCGCGTCGAGAATGTCGTCGACCACCTGCAACGCCAGGCCGAAACAGGCGGTGTAGCGATCGAGCGCACCGTACAGCGCAGCGTGAGCGGCATCCTCCGCGATGGCGCATAGCGCGCCCATGCGAACGGACGCGCGCACTAGCGCTCCGCTCTTCATCCGGTGCATCGCCACGATCCTGTCCAGCTCGGCGTGCTTTCCGACCAGCGACAGATCCATGGCCTGCCCGCCTGCGGCACCCTCGGCGGACACCGCCTGCGCCAGTTCGCGCACGAGCGCGATACGGTTGTCGCCCGGCGCATCCAGGCTCGCCAGGGTCAGGAAGGCGTGCGCCTGCAGCGCATCGCCAACCAGGATCGCAGTGGCTTCGCCGAACTTGACGTGCACGGTCGGAAGGCCGCGGCGAAGCACGTCGTCATCCATCGCGGGCAGGTCGTCGTGGACCAGGGTACAGGCGTGCATCATCTCGATGGCGGCGCCGACGTCGTCGAGCATGTGCGCCGGCGTGTCGGCCAGTGCGCCGGCAGCCAGACAGAGCAAGGCGCGGGTGCGCTTCCCGCCATGCAAGGTGGCGTAGCGCATCGCCGCCATCAGCTCTGTCTCACTGTCGTCTTCGGCGCAGAGAAGACGCGCCAGCGCCTGTTCGACCCGCTTTGCGCCGTCCTGCATCCAGATCTCCGGCAGCAGCCTGCCGGATGCGCCGCGCGCCTGCGCACCCAATCCGCCGAGGGCGGAAACGCCAGTTCGGTCGTCGTGTAGCGTGGAACCGGTCTGCATGTTTTTCATGTCCTTGTACCTGACACGAGATGGCCACGGCGGGCGCCAAGCCGCCGCGGTGTTGCCGGCGTCGCACCGAGCGCGTGCGCTGAGTGCAGCAATGCCGCGCCTCGCTGGCGCCGCCGCTGCGTCGCCACACGAGGCATGCGATGCCAGCTCATGAGAAGCCTATGCGGATTGCCATGGACGGATGTGCGGTCGGGTAATAGCGCCGGCCTTTTTCGACGTCGCTCAGCAACTGCGGCCGCACCCCGGCCTTGTGCATGGTCAGCGCCAAGGCGATGCAGAACTGCACCATTTCCAGCCATACCAGGTGGTAGCCGATGCAGACGTGTGGGCCGGTACCGAACTGCAGCATGTCCACCGGCCGGATCGGCTCCGTGCGTTGCAGCCACCGCGCCAGGCGGAACTGATCAGGCGCCTCGTGCAGCAGCGCCGAGGTCGAGAAATGCAGCAGCGGGATGCACAGATGGGTGCCCGCGGGAATGCGCCGTTGGCCGAGTTGCAATCCCTGCAGCGCGCGACGCGGCAGGAGCGTGGTCGCCGGATGCAGGCGCAGCGTCTCGCGGAACAGTGCCTCGGCGACCGGACACTGCGCCAGGTCCGCGTGCCGGGTCGGCACCGCGCCCACGCGTTGCGCCTCCTCGACCAGGGCGTCCCACAGAACAGGCTGCCGCGCCAGCTCGATCACCATCCAGGCCATCGTCGAGGCAGTGGTGTCGTGACCGGCAAGCAGCAGCAATCGGATATTGGCGACCAGGACGTCATCGGAGAGCCCATCGTCGCTGCGGTCGAAGGCGCTCACCATGTCGTTGATCAACCCGGTGCGCGCGGCGTGCGCGCGCGCGTCGCGGACGAACTGGCGCAACTGCGCGTCGATCCAGTCGCGGGCGGCGCGGCCGCGCCGCAAGGGCAGTCCGGGGAGGTCGACCGGGGGCGCGACGATCAACTGCAGCAGTTGCCGGTACTTGCGATGCCATCCCGGCAGGTCCTGCGCGGGGATTCCCATGAGGCTGAAGATAAGCTTGAGCATCAGGTCACCGGTTTCGCGCAGGATGGTTACCTCGCCGCGGGCGCGCCATGCCTGCACCCGCGCCCGGATGACGGGCGCGAACAGGTCGCCGATGCCGGCCTGGGTCAGCCCCTTGGGCAAGAACGCTGCCTTGATGGCATCGCGCGCCTGCCGGTGCGCGCCGCCGTCCAGGGCAACCAACGTTCCGCCAAGCAATTCGGGCGCGATTTCTTCGATCAGGGCCGAGGACACGTCCTTGTGCTTGAGCAGTGAGAACGCATCCGGATCCACGCAGGTCATCAAGTGTCCGGCAGGGCCGAAATCCAGCCAGAAGTGGCTGCCCAGCGTCCGTTCTGCGCGCTGCAGCAGGCGCGGCAGGTCGCAGACAATGGCGGGAAGATGCCCGACCAGGGGGAAAGCGCCAGGCATGACCGGGATGTCGCAGCGCAGCCGGTGCCGACGGTTGAGTGGGTTGAGCAGCATGTCCATCAGCAGCGCGCCGCCGCCGCCGATTCGGTGTCGCCGGCAGGGCGCGCGGCGCAGCTGTTGCCACCGTCGGCGTATGTCGGCACATGCGCCAGCATGCCGCCATCGATGCACACGACCTGGCCTGTGATAAACGCAGCATCGTCGGAGAGCAGGAACGCCACGAGCGCGGCCACGTCCTCGGGGCGGCCGACGCGCTGCAGGAGCTGGTGCCGGCGCAGATGCCGTTGCATGCACTCGTCCAGCTTGGCGAGGAGACGCTCGGTCATGACGAGACCCGGCGCAACGGCGTTGCAGCGGATCTGCGCATGACCGTATTGGGTGGCGAGCGAAGCCGAGAGCATGTTCATCGCCGCCTTCGACGCGGCGTAGGACGTCTGCGCCGTGTCACCGCTGAGCCCCTGGCACGACGACATGTTGACGATCGCGCCACCGCCGCGGGCGATCATCCGTGGGATGGCCTGCCGGCAGCAGAGCAGCGTGCCGCGCAGATTGGTCGCCATGGTCTGGTCCCAGACTGCCAGGTCCAGGTCGAGGATCGCGCGGTCGCGCGGGGTCAGATGCATGGCGCTCGCATTGTTCACCAGCAGGTCGACCCCCCCGAAGTGCCGCTCCGCCGTCTCGAACAGCGCTGCCACCGCCTGCTCATCGGCGATATCCATGGCTATGGGCAGCGCGTGGCCTGCTTCGGCCGCGATCTGCGCGGTGCAGGCGATGGCCGCCGAGCCATCAATGTCGGCCACCACCACTCTGCCGCCCCCGCGCGCGATGGCGAGAGCGCATGCCTTGCCGATGCCGGCGCCGGCGCCGGTCACCACGGCCACCTTTCCTTCAAACCGTCCCATCGTGTCTCCTGAATTGCATTGGTCTTTCGCGGCATGCCGCTCGGCATCCGCCGGAGAGGGCGCATGGTCGGCGCCGGCTCGCTCGTCATGGCCAGCGTCGCTTTCGATGACCCGAATGGCGCCGACCGGGCACTGGTTGGCCGCAAGCCGCACGGCGGCGTGCAGCGCCTGCGGGACCGTCGCCACGCACACTTCGGCCACGCCGTCCGGTTCGCGCTGGCGAAAGGTGCCCGGCAGCGTCAGCACGCACTGCCCGGTAGTTCCGCACAGATCCTGATCGACCAGGACGCGCATCTCAGCCCTCCTGCCCATGCAGCCGCACCGGCAGCGCGCGGAACGTCCTAAGGAACGCGGAGGGCTCCCGGGTCGGCTGCTCGGCCAATGCCAGGGTGGGGAAGCGCGCCTGGATCCGCGGCAGGCTCTCGGCCAACTGCACCCGGGCCAGTTGCGCACCCAGGCAGAAGTGGATGCCGTGGCCGAAGGTCAGCATGATCTTCCCGTCGATCGACATGCCAGGACTGGTGCCGTAGAACCGCACGGGATCGAAGCGGTCGGGATCGGCGAAGGCGTCCGGGTCGCGATTGCCGGCCGCGATCAGCACACGCACGTCCGCGTTCTTCGGGATCACCACGCCGGCCAGTTCGATGTCGCGCTGGGCGATACGCGGAATGGAGCTGAACATGGCGGGCGCGTCGCAGCGCAGGACTTCTTCGACGAACGCCTTCACCCCCACGGCGTCTCCCTGCAGCCAGTGCCGCTGTTCGGGATACGCCAGCATCGCCAGGACCGCATGGTCGATGGCCGCAGCGGTGGTGGCGAAGCCGCCCAGCAGCATGCCCCACAGCATGCTGATCAACTCCGCATCCGACAGCATATCGGCATCGTCGTCGTGTGCGCCGACCAGCATTGACACGATGTCGTGGCGGGAATCGGTGCGCTTGCGCTGTATGAGGTCGCCGAAGTAGGCCTGCACCCTGGCGCTGGCCGCGTCCGCGGCGGCGAGCTGGGGATCGCTGGCGTGCGGGCTCAGGCCTTCCAGAATGGCGCTGATGCCGGTGACGAGCCCGAGAATGTCGTCCGGGGGCATGCCGAACAGTTCGCCGAAAACCAGCATGGGCAAGGCCAGCGCGAATTCCCGATGCAGGTCCACTGCCTCCCCGCGCTCCAGTGCGGGCGCCATGCCGTCCAGGCGCGCTGCGACAATGCGAGCGATGGTCGGCCTCAGCTTGTCGATCTGGCCGATTGTGAAATCGCGCGAGATCAGCCGGCGCAGACGCGTATGCGTCGGAGGTTCCTTCATCGCTAAAGTGGACGCCAGCAAACTTAGCGACAGGCTGGTCGCCGCACGCGGGAAATAGCGCGCCAGTTCGCCTGGCGCCGGCCCCCGAAAAGCATCGCCCGTGGCCTTGAGCGCCCAGTAGATGTCGGCGTGGCGGCTCAACAGAAAGAGGCCCGACGCCGCGCGATGCACCGGATCGTGCTCGCGCAACCACCGCATGAACGGATACGGGTCGTGGATGCACGCTGGCGCCGCCAGTTCGGCGAAGGCGTCCCGGCATGCTGCCGTGGTTTCTTGCACGTCCATCTTGGTCACCTGTTGGCTGGCTGATCTGATCGGCGCGGCAGGCGCGCCGGCAATTTGGAGAACATCGCGATTCCTGGTGGCGTCCGCGCATCACCAGAGCACCGGGAACTCCTCGAACCCGCCAGTGATGATCTCCTTGCGCAACTTCAGTTCTTCGAGCGCCACGGCCAGGCGCAGCGCGGGAAAGCGCTGGAAGATCGAACCGAACACCGCCTTGAGTTCCAGCCTGGCCAGCGCCAAGCCGATGCAGTTGTGCGGCCCGTAGGAGAACGCCAGGTGCGGGTTTTCGTCACGTCCGATGTCGAAGATTTCCGGGTCGTCGAAATGGCGCGGATCGAACGACGTCGCCGGCAGGCCGACAAGCACCTTGCTCTCCGCAGGAATTTCCACGCCCGCGATAGTCACGTCGGTACTCGGATAGCGCATGATGCCGTCCCAGCCCGCGCCCGGCGGGTACATGCGCAGGATTTCCTCCACCGCCTTGTCCACCAGGGATGGATCGCCGACCAGGCGTTCGCGCTGTTGCGGATGGCGGAACATGGCCAGCAGGCCGAATTCGATCTGCGCGACGGTGCTCTCGTGCCCCGCCACCAGCATGCCCGCCGCCAAGCCGATCGCCTCTTCCTCGGTCGCCTTGCCCTGGTCGACCGCCGCGAGCAGATCCGTCAGCAGGTTGTCGCCAGGATCCTGGCGCTTGTCCCGCATCTTGCCGCGAATGTAGGCGCGCAGTTCTTCCCAGGCCAAGCGCGACGCGCTGCGCGGGCCGCTTTCATGCTGGTGCGTCATCACCTCGTCGGACAGCCCGGCGAAAAAGGCGTGATCCTCGTAGAGCACGCCCATCAGCGCGCTGATGACCATGGCCGGAAGTGGAAAGGAGAGGTGCCGCCGCAGGTCGGCGGGCTGGGGCTGGGCCGCCAGTGTCTCGAACAACTGCGCGGCGATCGCCTCGACCTGCTGCTCGAGCAGCTTCACCCTGCGGTTGCTGAAGGCCGGCGCCACGATCGTGCGTAACCGGGCATGCTCGCCCCCCTCGTGCGAGACCAACCACCCCGGTGATCCGAGAATCACCGAATCCGGGGTGAATGCCGCCGGCGGCATTCCCGAGGGCCGGAACGCCGCGTCGGACAGCACCGCCTTGGCTTCATCGTAGCCTGTCACCCACCAGCCTTCGTGCCCGGACGGGAAGCGCACGCGGTGGATCGGACCGTTGGCGCGTTGCGCCAACATCTCGGGCGAGGGCTCGATGTGATCGACGCGCCACATCGGCAGCGTCGGCAAGGGTTGTTCGGACATGGTGGCACTTGATCTCTAAGCGATGGAAGGGCGGAAGGTGACCGGCAGGCGCTGCGGGCAGCGAATGGCTTAGGAAGGCATGTAGACGACGTCCTCCGCAGCGTAGCCGATTCGATTATCAAGGTCGGCCAACGTGTAACTGCCTAGGCATACCGCGCGGCGAGATGCAGAACGTTATCCTGCGCCTTCGAGTTCAGGATAAGGCGAGTGTGGCGGGCCTTTGAGTCGCAGCCGGCCATCAAGATTTCCTGCGCAAGGGTCGACAAGGGCGGCGAGCCTGTTTGGTAGGGGGCGGTTTCGCCGAGGCCCCCTTCCCATAGAATGCTATCTGATGCGGATTTGACATTTTGCTTTTCTTTCTTCGTTCCATTCATGTCATCCACGAAATGAAAGTCGGTCGGCGGCTCCCGGCCAGCAACGAAGGTGCTTCAAATCTCGTGCCAATTTGGCCGCAGCAGAAAAAAATTGTGGCAGCTTCTCAGCGGCCTAGCCTGAGGCCAGAGAAGAGCTAGGCGAAATAGGCCGGTGTCGCGGGCCAACAAAGGCGACGGAACAGTGTCGGACAGAACGCCTCGGGCGACCTTTAGGTCGGGCTTGCGACATTCTGGTCCAGTTTCGAACATAAGAGGGCGGCAAACAGACACGATTGGGAATTCGATCCTCACGGCGCCAGGGCGCTTGCCCAAGAGCGCGCGCTCATGTTGCTGCGACAGGCGCGTGTTCGCGATAGCCGGGCCTGCGCACCCATGAACGCTAGCGGCACACGCTACGCAATGACTGGAGTGCCCGCCAGCCTCAGGTAGTGCATCGGCTCCGCTTCCGGTTCTTCTTTGCCCAGCCGGGGCTGAAGCGCCGAATATCCGCACCCTACAGCATCGTTGTTGCCTGTGTGACGAGGCGGTATAGCGCGCGCCCGATCTTCTAAGACACGGCCTCCGAGAAGAAGGGGGCGGTCCAACAGCACCTCTATTTGAAATGGCACGCCGCTTGCTGCTCCTGGTTAGAGCACCCTCAAATCACGATGAAAGCGACTTGCACCATGCCCGACGCGCGAAGCTCTAGACAGTGGCCTGAGGAGACGATGCCCGTTCCCGCTGAACATCGGGACATCGTCTCCTCCGGAAGGCCGTTCTCGGTGGCCGCTTTGCGCATGGCTGGTCCGATGCCGGCACGCCAACACGGGCCGCTCGCGCAAATGCCGTTTACCGGTTCTGTTCAGCATGTGAGTGCCCAAGAGCCCCGTCAAAGGGTCACCCAAGCCAAGGCCGGCGGGTCACTGCCACATATCGACAACACGCTGAACCAGTCCAGTGACCCGAGTCTGCGTGAAGTGACATTTCAGGCCCCCACATGCTTGCGATATTGGCTACTTCCGGCCGCTATCCCTTTTCCAAACGCACGATCGCGAGTGACCGATCCCGCTTCCGGCGCCATAGCCGGGGGAACCAAGCGGCTCGACGGTGTCCAGCTCGCTCAGATCGATTGCGTTCGGGTGGCCAAGACCAGCCGCCAAGACCTTCCTATACGTCGGGAGGGAAAAAGGAGGTTGCGAGCCGCGAGGTCCTCATTCCGTGCCGGGCATACGAGCCTTTGCTCGGTATTGCGCCAGCTTCTGCCAGAATTCAGCGCCAGTTTTCTTCTTTAGGAGCAACTTGATGACAGTTCAAAAGAAAGTTCCCTTCGTCACCTTTCTCACGCGTGTTCACGATAAGTCAGTCCAGGGGACAAATCCATATCGCTGGCAAGAAAAGACATCTGACGACTACTTTGCCGGCAAGCGGGTCATCCTGTTCTCGCTGCCTGGCGCCTTCACGCCGACCTGCTCGACCTACCAATTGCCCCAGTTCGAAGAGCTCTATGATGAGTTTGAGAAGGAGGGAATTGACGCGATTTACTGCCTCTCAGTCAACGACGCCTTTGTCATGAATGCGTGGGGGAAGTCCTTGGGTCTGAAGCAGGTCGAGCTCATCCCCGATGGCTCAGGCGAGTTCACACGCAAAATGGGCATGCTGGTCGCCAAGGACAATCTCGGCTTCGGGATGCGCTCCTGGCGCTACGCCGCCCTGATCAACAATGGCGTGGTGGAGCATTGGTTCGAGGAGGAAGGTTTCTCCGACAACTGCGAGGCCGACCCCTATGGCGTCTCGTCCCCGCAAAACGTTCTCGAAACGCTGAAAGCCGCCGCATGACCTAGAATACGTCTCAGTGGTGCCATTGCCGGCCCCAAGAGGCTCCTCGACAGGATTTTCGCGCTCACCATGCAATCCTCAGCAAGCCTGCTTCAGCGCCAGAAGCAATCCATGGTCGCATCGCCTCAACTCATTGAGTCGATTCGCCTGCTGCAACTGGCGCATACTGAACTGCATCAGTTCGTGGAGCGGGAAATCGAGAAGAACCCGCTTTTGGAATCTGCATCAAGCGATGGCGGGCCTTTTGACGACGTCTCGATTTCGGGAGCGGATCAGCCTGTCGGCCCTGGCGCAAACGCCGTTGAAGGACCGACCGGGGTAGGGTCGGCTGAACGGCTCGGGCAATGGAAATCACTCGGCAACACGACCAACAACCCGCCGGGCAATGGCCCTTCCCTCGACGAGTTTGCCACCCTCGCCGAAACATTGCACGACCATGTCGCTCGTCAGATCGCCCTCACTGCGTTCACACCACAGGAGCGGCTGATCGCTGGCCAGCTTGCCGCCGATCTGGAAGACACTGGCTATCTTCGGGCAAACCTTTTGGAGCTGGCCGAGAGCCTGAATGTCCATGAGGCTGTTGTGGAACGGGTTCTCGGAACCTTGCAGCAATTTGATCCACCGGGAGTTTTTGCGCGAAGTCTCAGAGAATGCCTCGAGATTCAGTTGCGCCAGCGAAATCGGCTCGACCCGGCAATGGCAGCTTTGGTTGCCAATCTTGAAATGCTTGCGCGACGCGATTTTGAGGCACTGAAGCAGCATTGCGGCGTCGATGAAGAAGACCTTCTCGACATGATGCATGAGATTCGGGCGCTCGATCCCAAGCCTGGGAACCGATTCCAATCCGGTGCGTCTGAATCAATCATACCCGACGTCTGGGTCACGCCCTCGCCGCAAGGCGGGTGGCAGATCGAACTTGATCCCGCCACACTGCCAAAGCTGCTGATCAACCAAAGCTACTATGCCGAAGTGTCGCGTCAAACTCCCCAAAATTCGAAAGATAAAGCATTTCTCGACGAATGCTTGCAAAACGCGACCTGGCTGATCCGCAGCCTCGATCAGCGCGCCAAGACCATTGTTAAGGTTGCGGCTGAAATCGTGCGTCAGCAGGATGCCTTTTTGGAACATGGCGTCGCCCACCTGCGGCCTCTCAATCTCAGAACCGTCGCTGACGCGATCGGCGTGCACGAGTCGACGGTAAGCCGGGTGACCTCGAACAAGTACATGCTTACCCCGCGCGGAGTCTTTGAACTGAAGTATTTTTTCACCGTCGCGATCGCGTCCTGCCAAGGCGGCGATGCGCACTCCGCCGAAGCTGTCCGGCATCGGATCAAAGCGATCATTGCCGCAGAATCTCCCGGCGACGTGCTTTCCGATGAGGACATCGCTGTCCGGCTGAAGGAAACCGGCATCGATGTTGCGCGCCGCACCGTCACAAAATATCGCGAAGCAATGAACATCCCCTCCTCCGTGCAACGCCGCCGGGAAATGCGCTTGTGTTTTTAGATTTGGGTCAAGGCAGCCAACATCACGTTGCATTGCATGAAAGTGGAGACTTCGTTCATGACCCAATCCGCAGCAGGCGTCATGGACGCTGTTCTGCACGACCCAGAAAAGCCCGTCCCACCGTCTGGTCCCGCATGGGGTGCGGTCATTTCGCTTTCCTTGGGCACCTTCGGGCTGGTCACGGCAGAGTTTCTGCCTGTCAGCCTGCTCACGCCCCTCGCGCATGATCTCGGTATCAGCGAGGGAGCGGCTGGACAGGCGATGACGGCAACAGCTATCGTCGGGGCGATCTCGGCGCCGACGGTGGCCATCATCACAAAGCGCCTGGACCGCAGGACCGTCATGTGGACCATGACGCTGCTGCTGATCCTGTCGGACGTTCTGGCGGCCGGCGCGTGGTCGCTGGCGGCTCTCCTGACTGCACGCGTCGTGCTCGGCATAGCGCTCGGAGGCTTCTGGTCGATGTCGGCAGCACTGGCGATGCGGCTCGTTCCAAGCCACTTCCTGCCGCGCGCCATGTCGATCATCCTCACCGGCGTTTCCGTAGCTACCGTCTGCGCAGCTCCAATCGGCGCTTATGTCGGCGATATCTGGGGATGGCGAAGCGCCTTCGTGCTCGCCGCAGCCGGCGGCGCCGCTACACTGCTCGTGCAACTCATAACTATTCCGAGACTGCCTCCGATTGGAGTGGCTAGCTTCCGCAGCCTGCTGGATGTGGCCAAGATTCCGATGGTCAAAATTGCGCTTTTGGTCATCCTGCTGGTCGCTTCCGGCCACTTCGCCGGAATCACCTATATCCGCACCTTCCTCGAGAAGATTCCCGCGCTGGATGTCGAAACGATCTCGCTTGTGTTGCTTGCTTTTGGCATCGGCGGATTCTTCGGCAATTTGGCCGGCGGGCTTCTGGCCGAGTACAGTCTCAAGGCAGTCGCTGCCCTTGCACCGCTGCTCATAGCGATAGCCGCTGTTTCGCTGCTGACGGCGGGAGCATCGGCCTCGGCCTCGGCGATTGCGGTTGCCGCGTGGGGCTTTGCTTTCGGCGCGGTGCCGGTGGGATTGCAGACGTGGATGGTGCGGCGCGCCGCTCCCGAGCAGGCCGAAAGCGCCGGTGTGCTGATGGTCGTAGCGTTCCAAGTGGCAATCGCAGCCGGCGCGATTTTCGGCGGACTATTGGTGGACAATGCCGGGATTACCAGTGCCATTGCCTACAGTGCTGTTGCCACGTTCCTCGCCGCCCTGACAGTGTTCCTGCTCGGCCCGAAGCGGGAAACCTAGACCGCCTGACAGAAGAGGCCTCAGCAGCGCAGCGGGACGAGAGATGCAATCGCATGCACGGCGCGGCGCGATCCTCCGCATGATTACACATGGACCAGCGCAAGCGCCTCGCCGGCTTCACCTCCGGGCCACGCGACCGACACCGGTTGTCGACAAAGCACCTCGGTGCGCGGCATCTGCCGCACCGTTAAAGCCAACGTACAGCGACCTTAGAGGCTCGCGCATACGCATCTGAGACACTCAAGGGTAGAGATGTCCCAAAATGCAAGACGATAAGAAAGCCTCTCGGTTTGGCGTTGATCGTTGACACAAGTGCTATATCAGCGGTCTGCGTCACTGAGCTCCACGTCAGGAACATACTGTCGGATGCCAGACTATCCGAATCGACGGACGATGCAGTGTTCATCGAACTGCGCAGCAGACTGATTGAATCTACGGCGTGATATACGCTGAATTCGAGCAATCGTACAAAATTGGCCGCACTGAGCTGGCGCAAACATCGATGTCGTACGTAACGCGATACGATCTCAAGCAGGTTCGCGGAGGAAAACGAGTTCGTCACAGCTCTGCGCGCCGGCGAGTAAGGACTGATTGCACGATTGCGAAGCATGAGGGACCATTACTACCGACTTGAGCATCGTTTGGAGGACTGCGATATCCCCACATGAGAGATTGGGTTCGGCACCGAAAGCAGCAATGCCGATCCATCGCGACCCTGAGCTTTAGCCTCCGGACGTTCGGCGCTTGCTTGCCAATCAACCAGCGCCGTCGGGCCAGCGGATCTCGAATCCGCCGGTTCCAATGGGCCAGGCCAGGCCAAAGCCGTTGTCAAACGCCAGACTTAGATCGTTCTTGCTCGTCACCTTCGCACCGACGAGAATTACCTGTCGGCCAGTCCACCGCTGATGCTGGCGGTAGTCGAGCAACTGGCCGATCGCGGCGCGAATCGCGAAGCGCATCGTAGCCGCATCAGCAGGCTTGATCTCGACCATCACTTCCGGCATTGCGTCAACCGCAACCGAAGGTCGTCGCGAAAACAAGCGGGAAAATCAATCCGCGGATATCGCTCGCTGAGAAACGCTACGAACTGTTTGTGCAGACTGTCATGCTGAGGATGGACATTGATCTCGTACTTCCGCACATACCGTTTGTAGACGTCGGACGCTGCCGCTCCAGCCGGTCGGCCACGACCTCCATCATGATCGGGCGATGCCCCGACGGGAGCGACTGGCTCGCCTTCGATAAATGCCTTTACTCTCTTGACGAATGCTCTGGCGGATCGATCTGTCGTATCGTTCGCATACCACCAGCTTGCCTGGCCACTCCACCCTTTGCCACGGTGCCTATCCTCCGGGGGCAGCACGAATGCATTTTCGGCGAGTGTCCTAGCCCTGAACGACCTGATCTTATCCTTGTAGTGCTGGGCGGAAGGGTTACGCCCCTTGAAGTGCTGGCGGTGGCGATACAGTCGCGCACCGCGATACCACCCGACCACCACGCGCGGATCTTTGCCTTCCTCCGGAGCCGTCCAAACGATGTCGATCCCGTCGACAAATTCGTCGTGCTTGCCTGAACCCAGATTCTGGATGCGCACCTGCCGATCCAATTCGCCCTTAATCGTCTCGAAGCGCCGTAAACGTACCCGTCATCGGCTGCAACAAAGTTGCATTCTTCCGCGCAATAACCCTGCTTACTCGGAAATGCCCCGCCACCGAGAGGCGGGTCATCCGCGCTCCGCCCGGCGTAGTCGTTCATCCACGCAACATTGCAGAACAAAATAGGCATTTCTCAACCTCTATGGGACGTCATGACGGATTCGATCGAAAGTTCCTATGTCAGACGAGTTGGTTAGTTGAACCGTTTTGAGGCGAATTCTAATCGAGCCTAATCCAGCTGGTGAATGGTAGATTGTGGCACAACAGCCTTGGCGATTTCACATAGGTGCTTGTGGTGCGTGAGATAGATGACCTGACCTGTGTTCGCCATCTCCCCAAACAATCTGAAAACCTCCTCCGAGCGAATATGGTCAAAGGTTTCCATGATGTCGTCGGCGATGAAGGGAACCGAGGGCCGGAATTGCGCGAACTCGTAATAACCGGCGAGCCTCAGTGCCAGGTAGAGCTGAAAGCGCGCGCCCTTCGAAAGCGCGTCAGCGAGCTTGGATTGCCCGTCGCGCTGCACCGCGATGAGAACCTCCCCGCCTTTCACGGGCTGGGTTGTAAGGCCTGAATACTGCCCACGGGTCATTAGCTTGAATGCGTCTGATGCACGCGCCATCATCCCCGAACGGTGGTTCTCACGGTAGATCCGCAAAGCATTTCCAGCCGACATGATGCCGAGCTTCAGCTCGATGTAACGAACGGCCTTCTCCTCGATTTCCAACAGGGTTGTGCGCCGTTCGGCATCCAGGTGTGCAACCGCGCTGTCGCCGCCGATGGCGTCCAGCTTATCGGCCGCGCGTGTCTGCCGGATCAGCTGTTGCTGGATCATCTCATCGAACTGGCGAAGCCGCTGCTCGCCCTCAGCCTTCTCGACCGTGAGGCTGTCGAAATCGATCGCGTCCAGGATCGAGCGTGCCTCCTCGAATCCGTCGACTGCAAGTTCCGCCACTACCCCTTCCTCAAGGTCAGCGACGGCAGCGCGCAATCCATCCCGCTCGCGCAGCAGCTCATCGCGTTCGACTACTTCGGACAGAGTGGCGACGCCAAAAACGCCCAGCACTTCGTTCTTGCGGCGTTCGTGCGCCAAAATCTCATTGTCGAGGATGTCGCGCGCCTCCTTCAGGCGCTTCAGGTCGTGGCCGAGGCTTGCCTTCGTTTCCCGTGTCCGCTCGGCGCGCTCCAGGCGCTCGGCAAGGCGGATGGCCAACTGCTCCGGCTCGCTATCCTTCGTCGGCTCGTCGGCTTCAACCGCTACGGCGATGACCTCGACCAGAAAATTAGCCCTGTCGGCCGCCATCTTGTCGATACGCAGCTGCAGATCGTCCCGTTCCTGCAGGCTTCTTGACAGTTCGGCCAATTGATCGAGCACAGTGCCGACGCCGGATGCTGAGAGCCCGCTTTCGAGCCAAGTTCCCTTGAGTGCTTCGACAATGCCGGCCAGCCATTCCTCCTCGCGACGCTCCGCCACGCCTACGGCAACCCGTCGGGCCGCTAGATCCTCTTCTTTGGAGCTCACCATTCTGAGCGCCTCGGCATACTCTGCGTCCACCTTGCGCTGCCGATCCAGAAACAGCTCAGCGATGGCCATGATTGCTTCGAGGGTGTCGCCGGGCTCTGATACTATGCCGACGCTTTCCAGCGCTGCTCTCATTTCCAAGCGTATCTGCTCGCCGGCGTCAGCGGCTCGCTCCGCCTTCCTGCGGAGAAGTTCGATCTGCTCCCAGGCAGCGAGCGCATCGCTGCGCGCCTCGATCTGATCCTCGATCCTTTCGATCAGGCGCTCAGACGAAGGTTCCACGGCGTCTCCGAGCAGGTCTCTGGCGGCCGCGCGGATTTCCAACAATTGGGTATCCACATCCTTGCCGAGCTGTGTGCGTTGGATGCCGTTGCGTGACAGGTTGGCCGCGACCTCGGCCAGTTCGCGAGTCGTTGCCCGGATCTCGGCAAGATCCGCCGCGCCGGCCAGCCGGCCCGCGCTGGCAATGTCATCGCGCGCCAGTGCCACGGCGAAATCGTCAGCGGTGTCACCGGTCAGCGCTGCGCGGTGCGTTGCCCACGCATCATCGCGGACACGGCGGATCGCGGCAGCCCCCTCATCGTCGACAACGTCGACCGAGGCACGAAGGGCATCCAATCCAGCCTTGAGCATGGCATGGTTGCCCTCGTATTCGGCGAGGCGTTCGGCAAGTACGGCGGTGTTTCTTGCCAGTTCTGACGCTACTGTCTTCCAGGCGGCAATGTGCCCGGCGCTCGGAACCGCGACGTTGGCGAGAGCAAGGGCATCTCCTCTCCATGGACGCAAGCGCGCGAGCGACACCTCCCATCGAATTGTTCCCGCATCTTCTGCCTCGCGAGCCGTCCTGATCTCCGCCAGGTGTCCGCTTGCTCGCGCTTTCGACAAAGCCGAGCCCAGCCTTGCCCTGGCAGGTTCGGGCACTGCCCTTTCCTCGCCGACCCGCTGCCTTGCCGCCTGCAGCGCATCGAGTGCTGCCGCCGCCTCGTCGCGGGCGGCGCGCACCCCGGTAGCAATCCCGGACCTCTGCTCGACCATAGCGCGAACGACGCCAACGGTGACGGCAGGCAGAAGCAGCGCGGCAGGATCCGGCTCGGAAGATCGACCCAAGGCGGCTAGGCAGCTTGCCACGGTGTTGTTGAGGATTTGCAGCCCCATCCTGCGAGTGGGCAAGTCAAAGCCAGCCGCGGTATGGCGCACTTTGCTCTCCGCAAGCCCGCGGATTCGTTCGGAAATCGACAGGATCGATTCATCCTCATCGACCGCAGTGACTTTTGCCGCCAAGCGCTGGACCTCGTCGATGTTTGCGGACAGCCGCGTTCTGAGGCTGGCATCGTCATCGATGAGTCCGGTGACACTACCCGTCCACGTGCGAGCTGGGGAGGCGATGTCCGGCAGCTCATTCAGCCGGGCAATCTTGCGCCGGATATCCGCCCGCATCGGCGCAGCACGCACGTAACGAGCAATGGTATCCAGCCTGGCCACCAGCACCGCTCGGTCACTGATGGTCCGGTCGTATTGCTGCGCTGCATCGAGACGTTCGGCCTCCAGGCCCTCGTAGGTTGATGCAAGGGTATCGATCGCATCCCTGCGCGACTTCACGTCAACAAGGCGCTTCTTCAGGAGCGCCAGTTCGGTGCCATGCGCCTGCTTCCGATACAGAGCGTCTGCTTCGGCCTCGAGGGTGTTCAACGTATCACTTGCGTTCCCAAGACCGGCGCTTGCCGTGAAGAGGAGCTTGCCGAGGTCGCCCCGCGACTCCAGAATCGACTTCCCGCCCGCTTCCAGCGTCTCGTCATCGAGTGAGAACATCGTCGTGTAAGCGTCACGCGACAGTCCGGCGAGATGCGCCGTGATCGCCACGTCGCTCACCGGTTGGCCCGTCGCGTTCAATAGCGAATTAGTACGCTGTTTCGTACGCGTGAACGTGTGCTCGGAGCCGGCCAGTTCCAGCACGCCGCCAATGCGCATGGCGCTGTACTCGTGCAGGAAGTTGTAGCGGCTCCGTTCCTCGATGCCGAACAGCAAGTCTAAGTAGGCGGAAAGCGCGGTCGATTTGCCGGCCTCATTCAGGCCGAACACGATATGCAGGTCAGGTCCGGATTCCGGTTTGGGTCCGAAGTCGATCGTACTATTGGTGAACTTTCCATAGCGAATGAGGTCAAGTCGCCGCAACCTCATGACGATCCACCGGACTTAAGGCGGGCAGTGACCAAGTCCGCACCCTTGGAAAGCACCTGATCGAGGAACTGCTCCAGCCCGGCTTCGTCCTTCCCAGCAAAATCCCGTCCGTCGGCCGGAAGGTCGGCGACCATCTTTTGGACGAACGCCCTCGCCTCAGCGCGGAAGGCCTCCGAGGTGGCATCGGCACGCATTGATTGCCCGAGTTCGAAAATCGGATCAGCAATATCCTCGGCGGTCTCCGTCCGAGGCGGCGCGAGGTCAAGCTCGAGCTTCTCCACCCACGTATGGCCCAGCTGTTCCGCAGCCTGTTCGGCTTCGGCAAGAAGGAGGTCCCTGTCGCGGATCAGCGCCCATAACAATGGTGACGTCCCTCTCAGGCCAACGCGGGCCACAGCATGACGCGATCGGACGGTGGCCCGCATCTCTTCGAGCGCGAAACGAATACGCGCGACGGCCTCGGGCCACTCCACCGCCCCGGTAAGGTCGACGCTCACCCGTTCGAACTGCGCAACGCTGGTCAGCCGTTCCTCGATCTCCACCGAACGGTCGTCGCGCACCGTCACCAGGGTGACTGATTTCTCACCCGCCTCGTTAATATCCCTCCCCTGAGGTATTCCCGGCATCACCACGGTGCTTGCGCCGGAATAGACTTGACGAACATGAATGTGGCCGAGGGCCCAATAGTCGAAACCGTGGGCGTGCAGGTCAGCGATGCTGCAGGGCGCGTAAACGTCGTGACCGGGCGATCCAGCCAGACTGGTATGCATGATGCCTATGTTGACGGCCCCTTCACGAGCAGCCGGATATTTGGTCAGCAGGCTGTCCGGGGCCTTTGGGTTCGCAAAGCTCAAACCATGGAAAACGATGTCCAGACCGCCGGCTGTCTGCAATACCGACTGAGCACGACCGCCGAAGATGGTAACGGTGTCGGGAAACACCAGCTGTTTGGAAATCCGCGACAAGGCGTCATGATTGCCGCGGATCTTGAAAACCCTGATGCCGGTCTGGTGCAGGCGTGTCATTTGCGATGCCAGAAACCGCGCAGTTTTCATCGAGGTCTGCTCGCCATCGTATAGGTCGCCAGCAATGACCAACGCGTCGACTCGTTCCTCAAGGCAGAGATCCACTATCGAAACGAATGCCTGGCGGCTGGCGTCGCCCACGAGCCCGGCAAGATCGGGATTTCGCATCGCCAGCGAACGAAGCGGCGAGTCGAGATGAATATCGGCCGTGTGTACGAATCGAAATGCCATTCGGCCTTCGCCAGGGAAAGAGGTGTTCTGAGCTCGACTGAAATTGCAGCGAGGTCGCTGCAACGCCCCATTACACTTCGGCTAATTTCTCGCTCGTGGAGTCGCCGACCACCAACAAGCCGTCTTGGGACCGTAACAATCCCTTGGCAACTGAATCGGCGACCGCGGCCGAAATCAGCTGCTTCAATTGTGCGCTTGTGGCTTTGAAGCCCAGCATCCTCGCAACGCCTGTGGCAATTTCTTCCTCTGTCGCACCGAGATTGGATTTCACGACTTCCATAGCGCCTTGGGCGACCTCGTCCTGCGCAATCATTTCGGGCTTGCGCAATCCAGCGGACACGACCCCACTGCGATCCCTGAGACGAACAGGAACACTTGGCTTGAAGCAGAAGTTGCCTCGACGGGCTACTGCACCACCTCTCTGTGCTATGCTTATCCCCCGCTCGATTGCATCCTGTATCCTGCCACCGGCCCGCTGCAGACCCCAGGCGTCCCGAATACGCGAAACTATTTCGTCGACATGGATTGGCGTTTCTGTAGCCACGACCTGCTCGACCAGTCCGGCCATGATTCCGCTGGGCGTCTCGTGGAGTTCGAACGATCCCGGTCGCTTTAGTTCGGCCTCTTCGTAGGCTCGATTGGGTGTCTCGGATCCGTTTGTGCTTTCGAGACCGATTTCCGTCACGTTGCCTCTGTCAACCGTAACAACCTGCACGGCTACAGCTCGATTTCTCTGGACCCCCAATTCGGCCCGCTCATCGAGTTCCTTTCTGGCAGCCTCAATCGCTATTATGGTTCGCTCCAGCTGCTCACGAGGTCGTTGGAACCAGTCAGCGCTCCAGATCCGATGAATAATCCAACCATGGTCTTCCAGAACAGATTGCCGTAGCCGGTCACGATCTCTGGCAGAGCGAGATGAATGATATTCCGCGCCATCGCATTCGATGCCAAGAATATAGCGGCCTGGCCTCTCTGGATCCGCAACAGCGAGGTCGATGAAGAAGCCGGCAATGCCTACCTGAGCATGAACCTGATAACCCTTTTCGATCAGGGCGTTGGCTACCTGTTCTTCAAAGATTGAATCCATTTCGCGAACCGTGGCTTGGGCAAGCGAAATTCGCCCTGTTCTCGCGTAGTGCAAGAAGAGCTTGAAGGCGAAGATGCCTTTCCCTTTGCCACGCTCCAGGTCGATGTCCTCGTCTGTGATGGACGCGAATACTTCGCAGTTGCGCTTGGCGCGGCTTATGAGGACGTTGAGCCGACGCTCGCCGCCTTCCGCGCCAAGAGGGCCGAAACGCATGGCCATGTATCCCTGCGCATTCTTGGCATACCCCACCGAGATCATGATCACGTCGCGCTCATCGCCTTGAACATTTTCGAGGTTCTTGACGAAGAATGGCTCGCTTGGATGAGCGTGAAAGAATTCCTCGGTGTCGGGATTTAGTCGCCGCAGCGCTTCGAGTTCATCTTGGATCGCGCGGCGTTGGCTAACCGAAAATGTTGCAACGCCTAGAGTCTCTTGCGGGTTCACCTTCGCATGACGGATGATCGCTTCGGCTACAGCTCTCGCCTCTACCGGATTGGTTCCTGTGCCACCGGAATCGAAGACCCCCTCCGGCACATGATGAAACCGCAATCCCATACCTGCCTCTTGGGTATAAGGGCTTGGCACGATGAAAAGCCGGTTCTCGTAGAACTGGCTGTTCGATACTGCGATTAGAGATTGGTGACGGCTACGGTAGTGCCAGCGGAGCATACGCTGCGGCAAGCCGCGGGCCGTGAACAGGCCGAGGATGCTTTCAATGTCGGCGACCTGCGCGCCCTCACCCTCGTCATCGTCAGACTGCGAGCCTGTCATCTTCGCGAAGAAGGTCGTGGGTGGAAGTTGGCGTTCGTCGCCAACAACGACCACCTGATTGGCCCTGGCGATCGAGCCAAGCGCGTCCACGGGTTGTATCTGAGACGCCTCGTCCATCACGAGCAGATCGAAGGACATCCGGCCGGGCGACAGGAATTGCGCCACCGAAAGCGGGCTCATCATGAACACTGGCTTCAGTGCCTGGATGGCAGGGCCTGCCTTCTGCATCAATTGCCGGATGGGCATGTGGCCTCGTCTGCGCGCCATCTCAGAACGAAGCAGTCCGACAGGTCCAGCTCCGCCGTCTCTTGAAGGAATTTTCCGGTGATGAGCCGTTACAACTTCGATGGCGCCGGCCTTGATGCGCCGGCGGTCCAGATCTGCGAAGTCACGTACAGCCCTCGAATGCAGTTCTCCGTCGAACCTTGCCAGCTCCGGCTCATCGGTCGCCATCGCTAGAAACATTCGCTCGTAGTAGGCCATATCAAAAACTGATCGCGCCGATCCTGTTGTGATCTCGCCGTTGGCCAGGCCGTCTATCAACTGTCCCAGTCCGGCCTTGCGCGCTGTTTCAGACCGCTCTTCATAGGCAACCCATTTCGAGAGCTGCTCCTGATGATCGAGCCAACCCTCAAGTCGAGAAACGACCTCGCCTATCGCGACGTCCGGAAAATCGTCTACTCCAAACAACGAGGAAGCATCGGCTTTCAAATTGCTTGAAAGCGCCTTCAATTCCTGCGCTGCCGCTTGGGTCGCTTCACGTGCTGAACGAGCCGAGTTTGCGATCGCGATTCTTTCAGGCAACCGCGCAGCCAGATGTCGGATCGAGCCATTTTCTTTCAGCCAAAGCTCGGCTTGCGTGAGAGCGGCCCAATCGGATCCTCGACCCTGCCACGACGAGCCGAATGCGAACTTGCCAAGGCTTTCCCCGGCATCGATCTCTTGAGCAAGCGCTTGTAGTCTGCCTAGTCGGCGCAGTAACTCCACCCGCTCAGTGATCAGATCCGGAGCGTCAGTCAGAACCTGTCGTGACGCATCATCGGCTTGAGCTACAGTGCTCGCCTTCGCTTCCATCAGTTGCAGCGAGGCCCGCTCGGCGGAAGCCACGTCGCCTAGCATGGATGACGCGAGGTGCCCGAGATCGTTCCAGAAACCCTCGATAATCGGCCGACCGATTTCGATGACCTTGCGAACTCGCGCTGCACGCGCGCCGGCCTCGGTGCGTTCCGCCATCCGGCCGGCGATAATCCGAGGTTCGGAGCCCAGCCCCCGTAAAGTGCGCATCCATTCCACTAGCGCCAGCAGTGGCACAGATGGCGATCGCTCCCCACGCCAATCTGCCCCGAAGGCGGAACGGCCAAAAGCGTCGCCTTCGCGGACTCTTGCTGCGGCAGCCTGACCCTTCATCAACAGGTCGAGGAGACCAACTATCTGCGTCGCAGGCGCGCTGGGGTCGACCACAATAGTCCGCACAAGTGCAGTGGCGCGACGGTAGTCGCCGTTCAATGCTTTCAATATCCCGGTGTGTGTGGCGAGCGCTTGCCGCGCCGCGGCCACGTCGGTACTCCACGCGGCATCAACAACCTTGCCCTGAAGCTCGGCTCTGGCAGTCTCTAGCGTCGCTACGCTATCGGCAAGGTCGCCTGCCTGTTCCAGCCCAGAGTCCCAAACGGTGGCTGCGAATGCCTCAGGGCTCGCATCGGGGGCTGCCGCAACTCTCTCGCCAGTCACCACTAACCTGAGAAGTCCTGCAAGCGTGTCCGGTAGGACCGTAGACCCCAGTTCTTGATTTAGCCGCTCAGCTTCTTCCTGCAAGCGTGGCAGCAACACGGTTAGTTGGCGCGCACGATGGAAACCATCTTTCGGAAATTCCGAGGGAAGCTTTGCAAGCTCTGTCTCGAGACCTTCAATTGGCGTGTCGATAGCCATCGTCGCCAACTGCTCTGAAAGTTCCTCGGACTTGCGGGCGAAATCCGTTCCTGACCAGAGAAGCGATGAAGTGTCTTTCGGACGCTCATCCCATACCGGCGAGACGAGCGCCTCGGCAGGAAGCCCAGGCGCAGACGCAAGAAGTTCAGCGCGATCTTCTATCTCACCGCTGTCGCTGAGAATTTGCGGAGGCTCGGCCTCGATCCGCTCAGCAATATCGACCAGTTTGGCGTGCAGCGCCTTGGCTTGATCCAGCAACGCCGCGATGCGTGGGACGAGCCTCTCAATGGTCGTTGGAAGAACGACATCCAGGCCAACTCCCCTCCATGGGTGGTGGATGGGCAAGCCGATCTCGTTGATCCGTTGAGAGACCTCATCGAGCAATTTGCGACGTTGCGAAACGCCATCATTTGTCCAGCTTGTGGCGTCCGTAAGTTCGATGTCCACGGGTTTCTGACCGGCCTGCCTTAGGCGGGTCAGCTGACCTAGAACCTGATAAGCGGTGAGTTCGGAGGCTCCATACGGAACATGCATCCTTGTAGCATGTGCATTGAGTTTATCCCTAGCCTCCAGCAGGCGTTCAGTAAGAGAAGAAGCCAGCTGTCCGCGAGGCGATCCGAGTTGCCAGGTGCGCCGCAACTCCTCCAGCATCATGCGCTTGTTTGCCTTGTTGCTATGGAGCTCGAGGCAGGCGTCGCCCACCCCCGCAGTGTCAAGCCGTCGCTTCACGACCTCAAGTGCGGCCATTTTTTCCGCAACGAACAGCACGGTCTTTCCGTCGGCAACGGCCGACCCGATAATGTTCGCGATCGTCTGCGATTTTCCTGTCCCGGGAGGACCTTGGATAACGAGGTCGCGACCCTTTCTTGCATCATGGATCGCCAGCGTCTGAGAACTGTCACTGTCGACGATATGCAACATTTCGGCAGGCGCAATATGCGAATCAATCGCAATGTCGTCCGACATCAGCGGTTCGCGTGTTTCGAAACCATCTGAAAGAAGCGAGCGGATCTTCGGTTGTTCGATAATCTTTGCGCCATCCGGCCAGAGATCCGGATCCAGGTCACGGTACATCAAGAACTTAGCGAACGAGAAGAAGCCGAGCACCATATCATCGGCAAGCACCTGCCAACCCTCTTTGGTCGACACTGCTTCGGCAACGGCATCGAGATAGGCCGAGACGTCGAAGTCGTCTCCTACTTCAAAACGCGGCAGGGCGAGCTTGTGGATACGGTCGAGATAGAGTTCCAAGGAGAGGTTTGCGGTAAGATCTTCCGGACGAGCTCGCAGCCGAAACTTTTCTCCAGCGGCCCCTCGCTCAAGCCGTACCGGCACCAAAATGAGAGGAGCCTGACGGTTGTTTTCTTTGTTGTTCGGGTCAATCCACTTCAGCATGCCAAGGGCCAGAAAGAGGATATTGACGCCCTGCTCTTCCTCAAGTGTGCGGGCATCGTGGTAGAGATCAAGGAGCCGGCGCTGCAGCCCCGTTGGGGTCATCCTCGTCTGAAGCTTGGTGTCAGAATGTCGCGCAGATACCCCTCTATCGTCGAATCCTTCGTCCTCAGGCTGAGCAAGAGCAACGGGGGAATAGTCGATTTCCTCGTCTGGAGGGCTGCTTTCAAC
The DNA here is from genome assembly GCF_040320845.1 of Mesorhizobium sp. M0601. Taxonomy (NCBI): domain Bacteria; kingdom Pseudomonadati; phylum Pseudomonadota; class Alphaproteobacteria; order Hyphomicrobiales; family Phyllobacteriaceae; genus Mesorhizobium; species Mesorhizobium sp. M0601. The sequence continues at coordinate 57,456 of NZ_JAMYQK010000018.1, read as the reverse complement.
CTGGCCTGCCTTCGGCCGATCCGGCTTGCCGGCCAGGAAGGTAAAAGCCTTTCCTTCGCTCACCAGCAATCGATAGATCTCAGACGACCTCTCGTCGACAATATCGATCGTCTTCGCGCTCTTTGAAAACCGTGGCACATTCAAAAGTCGGTTGCGAGCAGAAAGGTCGAGCAATTCCATCCTGGCTCGCTCGAGCTTTTCCTTTAAAGGCAGATCGCTTTGGAAGACCGATTTTTCAACTTCCGACACTCACACCCCCCTGATAGGCTGGACACATAGAGCCTACACAAGGGCTGTCCGCAACATAAAATGCTCGTTTTTCAACTTCGAATGGCTGCCACCAACACTTCAATCGTTTTAGCATTGTGAGCACCGCGGCTTAGTGGAAAAATTGCGGATGTTTGTTTAATGTTCCGGACACTTCGCATCCCCACCTTGATCTCGAGGTTCCCTTTCGGACAAAATGCCATCATACCTCTGGACGAGGTGTTGGCAGCTCTGGCATCTGCCTCGCCGGCCACGACCAACTGGCGCACAAGCCGACTTCTTTTTCAATCGGCCCTCCCAATTGCATTCCGAGAAAACTTGTAGGCTCCAGCGCGGAAAGATGGTCGTGTTCACGAAAAGGGCAACTACAAAGTCGTGACTTCGGGCTGATCTGCGAAGGCACCATGGTGTTCAAAGCGCCGAACTACAAGGCAAACCAGCGCCAGCGAAAAAGGCGCCTACGAAGCGTGCAGAGGCACGTTAGAAATCATGCAGCCTGCGTTTCGCAAAGGATCGGAAATTGAATAACAATCGCTATTCTCATCGTCGCCGCGCGCGACCAAGGCGCGGCGCGGAACCAATCGTCCGCAGACGTTTCTTTCCAGATGTGCCCTTGCCTCTGATCCTGGTGATCGTGGTGGCCTTGGCTGCTTACGCGACCCACTATTTTACAGGCTCGGGCGACCAGTTACGTGGTCTGGATATAGCAAACTCGACCGGGTCGAGACCGGCGCCGATTGTAGGCATAGCATCGGTGATTGATGGAGACACGATAGAGATCCACGGGCAGCGCGTCCGCTTCAACGGCATCGATGCACCCGAAAGCCGCCAATACTGCAATGACGCTAGCGCACATCAATACCCCTGCGGGCGCCAGGCGGCCGAAGCACTGGCGAATTTCCTTGCGGCTTCGCAGCCTGTCCAATGCACATTTGTTTCATGGGATCGGTACGTACCCATCCGGTGAAGACCGCAGACGTGTATCCGGCGGCCATGAGGACCTGAGCACCGCGGTGCCGGGTCAAGTTTTTGATGGGGAGACGCGATGATATTCTTCGAGGAGGAGTTCGATCTCCTCGATGCCTTCATCGGTGAAGGCCAAGATCCCGTCGTCATCGTTGGCGCCGTAGACCCAGATGACGCCGTCCTCGGGCTCGAGACCGAGCGTCAGGTCCTGGATGAGCGCTTCGCTGACGCCGAGGTCCCTGGCGACACGTTCAACGGTGTAGACGTGATGCACCTTATTGCGCTGCATGATCAGGCCGCCGCTGATTGGGTCCGCAGTTGTGCGAATCTCCAATTCCACGGCAGCAAATCATCGATCCGATGGGCTGGGTGGGCTGCGATGCGCGCCAGGATATCGGCGAGCCAGGCCTGAGGGTCGATATCGTTCATCTTGGCGCTGACGATCAGGCTGTAGAGAACGGCAGCGCGCTGTCCGCCGCGATCGGAACCGCAGAACAGCCAGGACTTTCTGCCGAGAGCGATGCCGCGCAGGGCTCGCTCGGCTGCATTGTTCGATAGGCAGATCCGCCCGTCGTCGAGGAACCGGGCGAAGGATGACCAGCGGCGCAGCATGTAGTTGAAGGCCTTGGTCAGATCATGTCCGCGCGAGAGCTTGTCGCGCGTCTCGATCATCCAGGTCTCGAGCTCCGCGACCAGCGGCAGGCTCCGCTCCTGGCGCACGGCGTGGCGTTGGGCCGGCGACAGGCCGTTGATCTCGCGCTCGATATCGAACAGGGCATCGATGCGCTTCACGGCTTCAACCGCGAGCGGATAGACCAGGTTGGGCTTCTCGCCGTGCGCCTTCTTGCGCGCCGCCGCCTCGATATCGGCTAGCTCGAACACTTTGCGCCGGCTGTGAGCCCAACAGCTGGCTTCCAGAATAGGCGCTGGCTGACGGGCCGCCGTATAGAGATCGCCATAACCACCAAAGGCATCGGCCTGCAGAATGCCGCTCCAGCCGGCGAGATGCGCCGCGGGATGTTCGCCTCGGCGATCGCGAACCTCGCCGCTTTTGCACGGAGATTTCATCTTGCGAAGAAGCGCGTTGGTATCTCGCCAACTGCTCATGGGGGAGCAAGTTGGATCGAGATAGCGATGGGATTCCATGCGAAGGCGTTTGCTGACCTGGCCATGCTTTGAGCCATCGCCACTATCAGTCCCTTGAGTGCGCGTTCAGCGTTATGGATTGGCGGTCGGAGCTTCGATGCAATTGCGCGAGTGCCGATAGAGCCTGGCAAAAGGGCTGGCTGACGTTTGTCTTGGAAAATTCCACCAGCTCGTTAAGTCCGGACGGGCTAGAAAACCGCAACGCTTCGTAGCGGCAGACAGGGATCTGCCGATTGTCTTTGAAACGCTTGTCGGGCCCGCCGTTTTTGTTTGGGTGAGCCCAAGTGTAGCTCACGATCTCCGCATCAGATGGAACTTTGCCGGTCTCGATAAAATTACTCGGGGCGAATTGGGTCTGCAGATCGGCATATCCGACTGCGCCGTATCGGTTTCCGTCCTTCACCAGCACTAGGTCAGGCATGAAGAAGAGCACCTGCCGACCCACATGGATTGAAGGCGGAGTAACGTTGCTGCGCACAACCTTCGGCAAGGAGCTTTCAAGTGTCGTGGGCTTTTTATCGACCAGCATGCTGGCCCCGGCATTTCGCTTCCAAGCCGTCAGATCCTCTATCTTGCCGCCGGCAGCGACATGCCATCTCCCGCCGCAGCCGGTGAGAGTTTCGAACGCGCCGACAAGTCGCCCGTAGGCGGCCTCCGCGTCTTTTTCCAAATCGTAATAGAGCACGCTTACCCGGCGGTAGCTGTCAAACCATTTGCCAATGAGCATACCCGGCACAAAGGCACCGATGCCCAGCACCGGTGCGGCACCTCCGAGCTTGGTCCCCACAAGGAAACCTGCAATCCCGAACAGAACCGCGAGTGCTACGGACAGCCGCGTCTGCGATTGCCTAGCATTGATTTCATCGAGTACATTGGCAAATGTCTCGTCACGCATCTCCACCACATCGCGGGACTCGATTTCCCTCATTACGACGCCGTCAGAGACGTACTCCGGGGGCGAGGATTGTGGACGGGGTTGCGGCGCAGATCGGGTTTGAGAGAGCTGTACTACCTTCTTGGCGCTAGCCTTGCCTAAAGTGCCACGATAGTAGAGCCCACCGACGCCGGCGTGGATGTAGTGACCTCGTGGCCCAGTGCCGATGCGGAGGCCCTTCACGCCAACGGAAGCGCCAACCCCGCCGGACGAAAAGTTAAAGCGGAATGGTCCCGCACTGATCGATTTTCGAACGTAAAACCCCATAGCCCAATCCCCCAACTCAACTGCCGTACCGGCTAAGGCGCCAGTCTCTCGTCCCCATTCATGGCTTGGCGCCACCAACCGGCGCCAATTTTGATCGCTGCCTCACCCTAATCTCGATGCGCCTTCGAGCCCGCACATCGCCCATCTGCGCTCCGTCGGTGAGATGATCGCCGGGCAGGATGAGCTGACCACCTGACATCGGCAAAATCGTAAACCCCTTTAATGCGGGCATGTCACTGAGCACACTCGTGACTGAAATCGCGCGCGCCAGACCAAGGCCGGCATTGTCGGCGGGATGGAGTGAGCCGATTTCCACTTTCCCTGACAAAACCGGTTGGAGCCCTTTGTCCATGTTGGAGGATTCGCCCGCCATTGCCTGTTCGTCCGTGTGTCCAATCACCTCAATCACGTCGACACCGTAAGAGGTCGCAGTGCCGGCGATTGTCTTCGCAAGATCGCGCAACTTTGTTTTGAACGGATCCGAAAGCTCTGCGCTTCCGGTATCGAAATTATAGCCATCCAGTTCGCTGAGACTAATGATCGGCGGCCAATCGTGAGGTTTTGCTGCTTGCGTCGGCTCTGCAGCCTTCTTGAGCACATCAGCCAGATCCTGCAGCCCTTTGTCGGTGCCGATGTAACCAAATTCTTTCAAGACCTTCGCCGCATCTATCATGGCCTTGGCCTGATCAACGCTTATGTCGTTGTCCGCAAGGACCTTCGCGACAGGGGCATTTCGCACGACCTCCTCCAGGGAAATACCTGCTTCCTTGACCGACTTAACAGCATCCTTGGCCAGGACCAGCTCGCGCCATTCTTCGTCGGGAACGGTTCCTCCGCTCGCGGGCTGAAACACCGCTTTTATCTGAGCCAGAAGCCGCTTGTTTTCGGCTTCGAGCCTCTGCACGTTTTCCTTGTTTGATTGAGTGGCTCGCAGCGCCTCATCGGTCTCTTTCTGCTTTTTCGTGATGATAGCACCGGCTGCTAGCAGCAGGCAGAACACCAAAAGCAGCATCGTCTCGGCCATGGTCAGGCCCAGTATCAAACCGCGGCCGTAACCCTTGCGCTCGAAGGCGACCGAAGTTCCGCCAGCGTCACTCACCTGCCCCACCAACTGGTTCGCTTCGGCGGTTCCGTTCGTTCGGCGGGAGGCTCGCTTCCCAGAGTTTGGAAAGCGTCTGGTTGGGGCTCAGGCTCGACCCTAATCGGTGCGCTCTCGACGGTGTCATTTGCGGCCAGATCTGCCAGTGGCTGTTCGATCGCGATAGGAGCGTTGAGAGGGGGAACAGGCCTCGGCGCGTGGAGGCTTCTTCCTGCCAAGGTTGCGACAAGGTCTCCGGTGTCCTTGCTTTGCTTTTGCACCACTGCAGCAAGCGCCTGGGTCAAGCGCTGTTGCGCTTGGACACTCTCCGCTGTTTGCTCTGCGGCTGCCACAGCCCTTTCCACACCTGCGGCCACTTTAGCCACAGCATCAACGATGCCCGCCATGCGGGCTTGCTGTTCCTGCGAAGCCGTCTCTGTTTTGACAGCATATTGGGCGACCGCGCTGCCAAGGAGTTTCACCATCGGCGCCAGATCGTTCTTAAGGACCTCATCAGGGACGACAACCTTCTCTAACTTGGTGGCTACGCTGTCGGCCTGTTCACCCAGTCTGCCAACTGAAGAGGACATTGAGCTGTTGGCCTTGTCGAGCAGATCGGCTGCCGCCTCGACGCGCTGTGCGATCGACGAGAACTGACTTTCGATCTGCCCAAAATTATCGCTCAAAGCATTGCTGAGCTTTCCCGAGGCCTCTTGAACCGGTTTGATCGATTCCATCGCGATTTTATCTAGCGCCGATCTTATGTGCTCTCCGTTCCGCTCCGCTTGAACGGCAATTTCGGCAAAACCCTCCTCCAACATCTGATTGCTGACGCGGCGAAAGTCAGCGAATTCCCTGGTTACACTTTCCATCTCAGCTCTTACACGACGCGTCATATCGGCGAGTTCGTGCCTGGCCGTCCGTTCGATGTCGGCAGGATCGCGGCGCATCTGATTGTAAAAGATCCGCAGAGCAATGCCCGTGATCGTCGACGTCACCGCGATACCAAAGTTCCTCACGATTGTGTCGGTGGATCCTTCGGAACCAAACTGAAACAGCGATACGCCGAGACTCGTCAACGTAAACAGGAAACCCATGTAGTAGAGATTGTCGCCAGTCTGCTCATCGTGGAGCCGCAGCTTGCCGGTGAAGACGGACGCGGCAAGATAGATGAGCATCAGGCATACCGGTGCGCTCGCCGCCATTATCGGGTCTACGCCCGACAGCTTGGCTATTGCGATGAACACACAGCCGCCCAGGGTTAGTGTCGCAAAGACGACAAGGGGCAGGCTCGGATGTCCCAAGAAGGACTCCCCTCGCTTCTTGGCCATCAGTTTAACCCCTCCAACCCTACCAGCTTCTCAAACTCGCCATGATGAGCTTGAACCCACCGGGTCCAGAACTCTGCATGTCCGAAAGAGCCAAATGGCTTCTTCGCCCTATCGACATAGAGTATCGTAACCCCCACGCCATCAAGCGATGTCCCGTAGGTCCTGTCGGCCGAACTATCAAGGTACTTCTGGTAATCGAGACCCGAACGATATTGTGAGTACAGCGCCGTATGTTCAATCATATCCGACACGACTATTATTCGCTTTGCGGTCTTCTCTTTCGCCAAACCGCTATCGAATAATGACAGTTTGATTTTTTGCATTCCGGCCATGATTGGAGATTGGCTAGCGGATTCTCCATTGGGAATCTGGTCGGGAAGCTTCGTCAGAGGATCCTCGAATGCATCTTCCCATTTCTTCTGCCGCCGGGACGGATTGTTCGTCCAGCTGTCGACCGTCGAGCCATCGCCCGGGTTGCATCCATCAAACATCACAGTCAGGTCGCCGGGGGTCGGGCCCAGCGTCAATATCCTCAGATAGCCGCCGGGCTCGACGCGCCCAATGGTCTTACGGAATTCATTCTTCAAATCGGCCATGGTTATTGGCGAAATCGGGTCGGTGGCGTCGATCAAGACCGCCGTCAGGCTTACAGGACCGGCCAACGGGCAATTCGTGCTGGCGTCGATTTGGTCCTTCCCGGATCTCGACCACATCCAAACAAAACCGGCCAGCATCGCAGCCGACAGCACGGCCAATCCAACTGCTGCCACAATGGTGCCGCCACTGCCATTCTTTCTTCTGCGGCCCCGCCTAGCCATTCACGCTGTCCGGATGAAGCTTGTCGAGATCTCGGTACTGTTCGATCCCCCGCTCGCATTCCAGCCCGATGAGCCGCACCTGAGCGTTGAGTTCTTCCTGCGCGTCACGAATTGAGGCGCCCAGGTCCTTCTCGCTCCATTCATCGTCGGACGATATCAGGGGTTTTATGCGCTCGAGTCTGTAGGGCGTGGCAAAATGTTTTGGCGCTGGCTCTGTGCGGGCCTGGATATTGGCCTCCCTGTACTTTGCGAGAAGCTGGTTGCAGGCTCGCTCCAGCTGGTCTTGATGCTGCACAAAGAGCGTCAGCAGCCTCGACCGATGATCGATGATCGCCCGATGCTCCCTGCGTCTGCTCCCCAGCCGCTTGACGATGTCCTCCACCTTCTCGTTGTGCTCATCGCGCACCTCTTGCAGAGCCTCGATGAGCTCGCTCTTGCGCTCGATGTAGTCTTCCCTGCGAGCGACCAATCTGTTTTCGACACCCGCATAGCCTGGGTATGGGTCGAGAACGAACCAGCCGTCGATAAATGCAAAAATCGAAAACATGAGACCGATGCCGAACAGAAGCCAGGATTTCACATCCATAAGGCCGGCCGGATTGGCGAGCATGCTGCGCACAACCTCGACACCGGCTCCGTTCACAAAGGACCCGCTGACCTCGCGGTAATGTGCAAGCGCTAGGTTTATGGTCAATGCCAAGCCGATGTATGCCACTATCGACAACGCGCCGATCACCTTCACGAAAAACGATCTGTGAGTCACCAGGCGTGCACAGAATATTGCGAAAAGCAGAGCGGCGCCGATGTTCAAAAACGAGAACGCGGCGGCTTCGAGGAGTCCGCCAAAAAATCCCTGGTCATTTCCCTTGGCAAGGAAATTTCCGTTCATCGCCGTTTCAATCAGAAACAGGAAAATCAGCAAGGAAATTCGGAAAACGTAGGCTGCTCCGTGCTGAATCCTAACGGCGCGGACAAGCCCGTGCTTCTGTTTGAACCAGGCGTGCTCCTTCTCCGCGTCGTTGAGCGATTTTCGCAATCCGTGAAGTTCGTCCAGGCCTACCGCGATCGAGGCCTTGAAATCAGAAACACTGGCGGCGTTCGCCTGACGGATCAGACCAAATTGCTCTTCAAAGTCGAGGCCCGCCAAACGTCCGGAGAGAAGCTGCAGGCTATCCTCGAGGGTGTGGTGTGCCGCCTTTTTTTCGTCCTCGACCCTCTCGATGACTGCATGCTCAACGTCGTCGAAATTCTTGGCCGCCTTCGGAGGTTGGTTCGCCTCGCCCCGCTGCTTTCCGCGATCTCCAAGATCCATTTCGCGATCAATTTTCGCGACATCCAAGCTATTGAACAATTGGGTGCTGGCGCGGAAATCGTGATTTGCCTCTAGCAGTGACTCTCGCAGTTTATTTAGCTTTTCGAATTTTATTCCCACAGCACCGCACCCAGATTTTGTACCTCTGCCCGCACAAATGGCTTCTATGCACAGTAGAAGCAAAGGGCAACTGCGTCTTCGCAACTCTGCGGTCCACTGCTCACGAGACGATCGTCTGATGTAAAAATGACCACGATAGCTGCCGTGGCAAGCGGGCTTGGGCGAATGAATAGGCCAGGCAGCATACTCTTCTCCGCCGGGCTTTGTGGCGAAGGAACTGAAGATCACGCCAACGAGCTGATAAAATCGACTCCAGAGGCGTTTGCGCAGTAGCAGAAGCGCGCGCCCTATTTGGCTGGGACTAGACTGCCGACCCCAATGTCCGCCGTCCTGTGAAACCGGCTACGACCTCGATTGCTTCGTCGGCGACGTTGATTCGTTTGAGGCCAACAGAATTAGTCTTGAGCTTGATCGCCAACTTTTCTGCATCCTTCAACCGGGCCAACTGCTGCTCCAACTGGGCTTGCAGCTTTGCAATTTCCGGTTCAGGTCGAAAGTCGCCTTCTCTTCGAGCGCCTTTCTTATCGGCCCGCTGAAAATCGGTCGAAGTCTGGCGTTACCAGGTATAATGCTGACGTCAACAATGGACGCTTCGATATACCCGTCCACGTGGCCAGTTCCGTTCGTTCTTGCCGACTGGTTCTGCTGGGCGCAGTTATTTATGGCGCCTTGCTTGCCGCAGGGGCTATTCGCAGGTCGCGGCCAGTCATCTTGCCCAGGAGGCCGAAAAGAGGGCTATCGCTGCCGAAATGGCCGTCTCAACGATGGCGTCCGTCGAGATTTGACAACAGACATATGGCGCGGCGGCGCGAGCGCTGACGCTGTACGACTGACGCAAGCGGCTCTCAATCCTAGGCGTTGTCCTTGGTCCGTGTGAGGCGGCTTTCGCCTTCATCCGGGCCGAAGCAGCTTTCGAAATCATTGCAGTCCCGGCAACTGGGGGCGCTGCACAGCGAAAAACCTTCGGCCTCGCAGAGCTTTCGGTAAAAGTATTTTTTCCATTTCATGTTTTGGGTGTTGCCGGCCGCCAGCGTCGGAAAATGCGAGGCGAGCAGGCGGCCGAGGTCGGTTCGATTAAAAAGGCCAAGGTCCTGCCAGAGGTGGTCATTGCGCATCGCACGCCGGGCGATGATCTTGGCGAAGCGGGCGCTCGCCGGGTCGCCATGTCGGGCATGCGCCAGCAGCAGTCCATGCAGAAGTTCTTCTTCCAGATCCGGCTCGGGCTCGCTCACCTCTTTCAAGGCAAACGCGTTGATAGGAAAAGCAGGGAAACAGCGGACCAGGACATCGCGCAACTCGGCGCGCGAAAGTCCGGTTGCCTCCGTCGCCGTCGCCTCGCCGGCCTCGATCTCCTCGAGCGCACGTGAAAGCACACAGGCAAGCACATGCTGGTCGAACCTCCTCTCCAGCTCGATGTGCGGCCATTGGCCGGTGCTGAGCCGGGCATAATGTTGGGCAAATATGGTGCGTTCTCCTGGTTTCGTCCTATCAAATCATGCAGAGACCCGGCCTGCCGCAACATGGGTCGGGCAGTTCTTCGGTATGGCACTCCGGGTCGCCTCGCGTCGAGTAGTTCGGCAATTCTCGTCTGGTCCGTCGGCTCTGACGCAAATTCTGTGATTGGAAGAGGTGTTCGCGAACCCCTGCCCTGCCGTTTGCGCCTCACGGGGAACACTGGCGCCGGAAATGCCCCTGCAGAGTTGGACGTGAACCGTGCGGGACAGAGGTCGCGTGCTGAGTGCGGCCACATGGTTCAAGCCCGCCAGACTCTCGGTTGAATGAGTCCTCAAAGCGCGCAGCGGGTGAGTTCCAGCGCACGTTCAGGACAGGATCGCGCGCCCCGCGATGCAGGCAGTTCCTCCCCTTCCGCAACTTCAATGTCACCGGGCAGGATGTAGCCCTCGTCATCAAGCTTGAAGATGTCCGGCGCTTGCGCCGCGCATCGCGCGTGACCCTGGCATTTGGCCTTTTGGACGATGATGCGCATTGCGCTGCCTCCATTGTCTGTGCCCCGGGTCGGGGCGGGCCTAAGACCAGTCCAGGATCAAATTTTCGATCCCGAACACATGGCCGCCAGAGGTTATGGGTGCCGTACCCTGCTTGATCCTGAAAGCCGGGATGCGCGCCAACCACTCCTCCAGGCCAATGACAATCTCCCGCCGGGCAAGGTGTGAGCCAAGGCAACGGTGGGGACCATAGCCAAACGCTGCGTGGCGGTTGTCCTCCCGCTCCAAATCGATTGTGTTGGGGCATTCGAATTCCGCCGGGTCACGATTGGCAATCATCGTGGCGCAGGAAACATAGTCCCCCTTCCGGATCGGCGCGCCTTCGAAGTCGATATCTTTCGTAGCCACGCGGATCAACTGAATGGGCGGATAGGCCCGCAGCAATTCTTCGGTTGCGAGCGGGATGCGGTCCGGTTCGCTCCGCAGCAATTGCTGATCTTTGAGGTTGCGCGCGAGGTACGCCAAGTCAAAGCCTATAGCTGCTGCGACCGTGTCGAGCCCAGCGACGAAGACAAGCACGCCGATGCCGCGGACTTGGGTGTCCGTCAGCCGGCGGCCCTCGACCCGTGCCTGCACGATAAAGCTCATGAAATCGTCAACCGCCTCCTGGCGGCGCATGGCTGCAAGTTCGTCGATGAATGCCACGATCGTCCGGGCAGCCACAGGTCGTTCCTTATCGTCGCCGTGGAGCAGATCTTTCCCCCAGCCGACGAATGTATCGAGTCGGTCATCGGGCAACCCCAGAAAGCGAAGAAAGGTGCTCACCGCGAAAGGAAAGGCAAAATCCTTCATCACGTCGCAGCTTGTGCCCGACGCGGCGATCCTTTCGATCAGCTCGACCGCCCGTTCGCGGACAGCCGGTTCCAAAGCCAACACCCGCTTTGGCGAAAGCAGCGGATTGAGCAGTGAGCGAAAGACGCCATGGGCCGGTGGATCGAGCTCAAGCGGGATCGTCGGCCAGTTTTCACCCAGTATGGAGGAGAAGATGCTGCGATGGCTGGAAAAAGTCTCTGCGTCATGCAGCACCTTCCGCTGGTCCGCGGCACGGGTGATGACCCAGGTACCCCGGCCATCTTGCGTGTTGTAGCGGGAGTAAAAGATCGGAGGCCCGTCATGTACGCAAGCGACAGCTGCGTGTGGATCCCCGTTGGGTGTTGGTGGCATCCCTGGCGATGTAAACAGGCTGAAGTCCCTCACCATTTCGGGCGGGACATGATCTGGAACGGGGTTGGTCGCCATTTTGTTTTCTCTACATTGGCGTTCATGGCTCGATTGAGATTGCACCGCTGTTCATAAAGTCGATTTCCAGCATGGGCACGTCTCTTGTCGGGCGCCTTCTAGATTCTGTCGCCTGATACAGCCCACCTGCACCAGCGCGGATGAGATCGGTTGCGAAGTCGATCAGAAGGGGCATCTCCGCCGCGCTGCGGGCATGAAGCAAAGCCGCCGCTTATCCCCGTTAGGGTTGAGAGGCTGGTCAATCACCTCTGAGCTCCGTGACGCACTGCTGATGCCCTGCTGATCAAATTGTCGAAGCAAGTCGCGTGCCGGATAGGCGTACCCATGGCGCTGCACCAAGCAATGCCAGCCTGCACTAGGCCCGCCGCCGATGATCACCTGTCCATCATTCTTAGGACAACGTCCGACAACCGACATCCGTGGTCGGTTTTGTCGAGTCCGCGACATCGGGCTGTTCGGCTTGGCTGCTGCTGCACAGCCTTCCGGTCGACGAGCGAGGAGATCGCTCGCACGGCCCGGATTGAGCAACGACGCGATCCAGCGCAAGGTTCGGGTGCGGTCCGACAAGACCCGGCCGCGCTTCCGCTTCGGTTCGGCGCTGATGGCATTGTTGTAGCCGCTGCAAGGATTTCCGGTCAGACGAGCGATGCACTCGTGCGCAGCGATCCGGCCGGCGACGAGCCTGACTGTATCGATGCGGTCAATTCCGGCGTGCACACCTGACCGTGCGTATGCGCTAACACGGCAAGCTCTATCGCACATGGACCTATATTTCCTCGCGAGCCGCTGTCGGAACGTGGCGCCGAGCCCTATGGCGGCCGGTTCAATCCTACGGGCCTGCCGGCTCTACACATCCCTGTCGGTCGGACCGGGAACGCGTGGCAGACTCTCGGCCAGAAACCGCCAGTCGCTGCGCTCGCGTTCGCCTTCCTTGCGCGTGCCGAAGAACTGGATGATCATCTTGCCGTCGGCGCCATAGGCTTCAACGGACGTGACGTGACCGTCCCTCGTCGGCTTGCGCACGGCCCAGACCTCGCGGATGTGATGGGTCCTAAGATGCAGATGGAAGGTCTCGTCTAGCACATTGATCCGCGGCCCGATCTGCTTGACCGACTTGATCGGGCCGGAATGGATCTGGATGCAACCACGATTGCCGACAAAGCACATGATCGGCATCTCGTCTTCGGCCGCCTGTTGGAACAGGGCGCCAACGGCATCATTGTCGAGCAGCCAGGCGTAATCCTCGTCGGCCATACGCATCGCCTGGCAGCGGCTGAGCTTCAGTGTTTTCAACATATGGTAGAACTGATGCACGTCGCTCAGCCGGCTCCAGTGCTCGCGTAGGTCGTCGACCGTGGCGGTTTGGTCTGGACTCACTGCGTTATCGCGCGCCCCGCTCGCCTCGACCGATATGATCGGCTCCTGGTCGGAGGATACGAGCTCTGCCGCCAGATTCTGATAGGCGTGCAGGTTCGAGGCGGGCCTGAGATGTATTTTGTGCATCGCCTCGCCGGTGGCATCAAAGAATTGCAGGCTGCGGCGGATCTCGGCTCCCTCGCGCTTCTCGACGGCGAAGCCATACGCCCACGCTTTCGGGAAGATGCGCAGGTCGATCTCGTCGCCGAGCACCATGGCATGCGGGTTGCCGGTGACCACTTTGTTGTAGACGCCGATCTTTTGGTGCACGGCACTTTGGTTGCGGGTGACCGCCATCACCTCGCCGACCGCTTCGAGGCCGGTCAGCAGATCATCGACGCGCGGCTCGATGCGCACCGCGCCGTGACCACAATGCGCCGCGACCAATTCGGCTTCCGAAATGCCCAATCGAGCGGCGAGATCATGCTCCCGGATTTTCGGATTGTCTTCGCACGCCCGCCGGATTTCGTCCGGCGACGGTTTCTCGCGCTGGTCCATGTCTTACCCCTGCTTCCACCTACGTGTGAGGATCAGCTGCCCTGCCGGTGAATCTTCAGCCGATAGGGCGCGCCGTAATGCTCGACCCTGATCTGCTGCTGGCCCGTGAACAAAGTGTCGCTGGACAGCGTGCGCACGTCGTCGCACCCGCGCGAAAACCGGGGGTGCTGTCGGAGCGGCGAGACCCGAGTGATACGAGCAGGCACATGCCGATGGAATCCCATCGAGCCGGCCGGCGCCCACTGGGCGGTGGTGAGCGATTGTGGGTGTTGTCGCAATCGGCCAATCGGGCATTCGGATGCCACAGGCGGCGCTGCTTTGCCAAACAAAGCGTATCTGACCCAGTCCTGACATGTTGCTCCCTTGCTTCGCCCCATCGATCGCGAGGGCACCCACGACATGATTGTGGATCGGCAGTCTCTTGCCGCCTCGCCAAATGGAGCTTCAAAAACCGTGCCAATTGCGCCGAAGCAAGCTCAGAAGAAGTCTTCTGTAATGGTCATTGGTTTAATGTGAGTTCAGCCAAGAACTCAGGCCTAACATCCCCCGTGGCGGACCCGACAAACCCGACAGTACGTGTCGGTTGGCCGACACCTTCGCAGCAATGGACTCACAAGAACCACCGCAGGGTCAGAGATGCCGCGCTGTATTGAAACATTTTTTCGCTTTGGCACGGTGCATGCAACGTGATGCGCAAGCAGGTCCCGGACTGAGGAGAATGGAGCCATGATTACGCTCACCGACAACGCTGTTGCCGCCATCAAGACTGCTCTTTCCCGCGCCAGCGAGCCGGCGGAAGGCTTTCGCATCATGGTCCAGGCCGGCGGCTGCGCCGGCTTCAAATACTTAATGGGCCTGGAGAGCGTGTCGCGCGAGGGCGACGCGATCACCGAGACAGATGGGATCAAGCTGTTCGTGGACGCGGGCTCCCAACCGCATGTCGCCGGCATGACCGTCGACTTCCTCACCGGGCTCGAATCTTCCGGCTTTGTCTTCGATAACCCCAACGCGCGCGAGAAGTGCGGCTGCGGCAAGTCCTTCAGTTGATCGCCCGAAGCGCCTGTGCGGGTCCATGAAGCGATTGCCGCCGACGGACTCATTTGCGGCAGAGGAGGCTTATATGGCCGGCACAACAGATGTCCCTGTCCTCAAGAACAAGGCAAGGTCGAAGCCGATCTTGGGACCGGCAATCGCTTCAGGTAGGATGCAAAGAACGTCGCCTCCCGAAACAGTTCGGTTCCTGGTGGCACCCAAGCTGCTGGCGGCCAAATCGCGCCGCTGCGCCAAATTCGGCTTATCGATAGCGTTGTCGTGTTCGGGTGTCCTTGCCTGCGGGCTGACGGCGGCGACTGCGGACTTGTCCATGTCGACGCCGATCCGGTCTACGTCAAACTCTCGGGCGTCTGCGCCGGCTGCCAGTTCGGGCCCATCATCATCAACGGCATACGCCAGAGGCTCAATGAGGCGGTCGCGCGCTCGCGTCATTCCGGTCAACTGAGGATCGCACATGAAACCTGTCTACCTCGACAACAACGCAACCACACGGGTCGATCCTGAGGTCGTGCAAGCGATGTTGCCGTTCTTTAGGGATCAATTCGGCAACCCTTCGTCGGCGCACGCTCTTGGCGCCTCAGTCAGTGCGGCGGTGAGAAAGGCGCGGAGGCAGTTGCAAGCTCTGATCGGCGCGGAGTTCGACGATGAGATCACCTTCACCTCGGGTGGGACAGAAAGCGACAATGCAGCGCTTCTTTCGGCGCTCGAGGCGGCGCCCAACCGAACCGAGATCGTGACGTCGGCGGTCGAGCATCCCGCCGTGCTGACGCTCTGCGCGCATCTTGAGAAGACCCGCCGCGTCAAGGTGCACAGGATCCCGGTGGATTGCCGTGGCCGGCTCGACCTCGACGCCTATATGGCCGCCCTCACCCCACAGGTGGCAATCGTCTCGATAATGTGGGCGAACAATGAGACTGGTGTGATCTTCCCCGTGGCCAGGCTTGCCGAGTTGGCCAAGGAAGTGGGCGCCCTTTTCCATACCGATGCTGTGCAGGCGGTCGGCAAGCTTCCGATGAACCTGAAGTCGACCGCAATCGACATGCTGTCGCTCTCCGGCCACAAGCTGCACGGGCCGAAAGGGATCGGCGCGCTTTTCGTAAAACGTGGCGTCAATTTCCACTCGCTGATCAAGGGGGGCCACCAAGAACACAACCGGCGTGCTGGCACCGAGAATACGCCCGGCATAGTCGGGCTCGGCATGGCGGCCGAACTCGCCTTGAAATTCATGGACGACGAGACCACACGGGTAAAGTCGCTCCGCGACCGTTTAGAGGACGGGATTCTCCAGCGCATCCCAAGCACCTGTGTCACTGGTGATCCCCTGGAACGGTTGCCCAACACCGCAAACATCTCCTTCGAACATATCGAAAGTGATGGAATTCCACTCCTCCTCAGCCGCGTGGGCATCGCGTGTTCCTCCGGCTCTGCCTGCACCTCCGGCTCTCTGGAACCGAGCCATGTCCTGAGCGCGATGAAAACGCCACACGCGGCAGTCCGCTTCTCCTTGGCGCGGGACAACGGCGAAGCGGACGTCGACCGGGTGCTCGAGGTCATGCCGGCAATCGTGGAGAAGCTGCGTGGTTTTCCCAGTTCTGGGCCGGGTAAGCGAAGCTCCGAAGACGTTCAATCCGGTCTATGCCTGAGCGGCAGCAGAACCGGCTACCGTTCATGACCCGTCATGTCTTTCTCAACGATACGACCTTGCGCGATGGCGAGCAGGCGCCCGGCGTCGCCTTTACCACGACGGAAAAGCTGGAGATCGCCGAGTCTCTTGCGGCGGCCGGCGTCACAGAGATCGAGATCGGCACGCCGGTCATGGGCGCCGACGAGATCGAAACAATTCGCGCCGTGGTCGCGCGGTGTCTCCCGGTTCGGCTCATGGCCTGGTGCCGGATGACGTCGCTGGATCTCGATGCAGCGATCGAGAGCGGCGTCCACGCCGTCAATCTATCGCTGCCCGCGTCGGACATCCAACTTGCCGCCAAGCTCGGCCTCGATAAGGCGGGAGCGCTCCAGGTCATCGAGCATATGGTCAGGCGCGCAGCCGCCGCCGGCTTCTTCGTCGCGGTGGGCTGCGAGGATGCCTCGCGGGCCAATCGGGATCATCTCGCCCGCGTCATCGAGATGGCTGCACGCGCCGGCGCAAGCCGCGTCAGGCTAGCCGACACAGTCGGCGTTCTCGACCCGTTTTCGACCTTCGAACTTGTCGCCCAGCTCGTGGCGCAGTCTCCAATCGACCTTGAATTTCATGCGCACAACGATCTCGGACTTGCTGCCGCCAACACGCTGGCCGCGATCCGCGCAGGCGCGCGCCATGCCTCCGTCACCGTCCTGGGGCTCGGCGAGCGTGCGGGCAATGCCGCGCTGGAAGAGGTGGCCGCCGCGATGGCGGTCCTCGACGGCGCGGATACCGGCATCGAGCTGACCGCATTGCCCGACCTCGCCGCCCAGGTGGCTTGGGCCGCCCGCCGGCAGACCGCGGCCATTAAACCGGTCGTCGGCGCCGATGTTTTCACGCACGAATCCGGCATTCACGTCGCAGGGCTGCTGAAGGACTCGCGCACTTATCAGGGGCTCGATCCGGCTCTCGTCGGCCGCTGCCGGCGTATCGTCATCGGCAAGCATTCCGGCGCCACTGCGATTGCCCATGTGCTGAGCGAAAGCGGTCGCGATCTCGACCCGGATCTGGCAGCCGCGATGGTGGCCCGCGTCCGGCGCGAGGCGGCCGAGACCAAATCGACCGTCACTGCAACTCAACTGGTCGAGCTCTACGATGGAATGTGCAGCGAGGCATCCCTCGCGGAGCTGTGCGGGTCCAGGTCAGCCGTGCGCGAGCGCACCGACACCACAGTTTTCCGACCAGGGAGAATGCAATGAATTGTTCCGCTGACAGCCGCCCCATCGACGTCACCGACATCCTCGCACGACTGAAGCGCCTGTCGGCTGCGGAGGAGTTCTTTGCAGTCCTTGGCGTCTCCTATGACCCGAAAGTGCTGAATGTCTCGCGGCTCCACATCATGAAGCGCGTGGGCCAATACCTTGCCGAAGAAGATTTCTCCGGTCTGCCCGACCAGGTGATTGCCGCGCGGGTGCGGGGGACGCTCGAACGCGCTTACGAGGACTTCGCGATTTCCTCGCCGCTCACCCATCGGGTCTTCAAGGTGCTCAAAGACCACGATCCGAACAAACCTGCCACGCCGGGCCGCACCTTTGTCCCGTTCGACTCCGTACTGAAGCGGTTCGGACAGGAATGACCGCGACACGGGTTGCGACGCGACAATGTCGAGAAGCCGACAAATCCGGTCATCACCACGGCGCCCTCAGAAGCAACCAAGCGAAGTTCTAGGAATTGGGGGCAGCGCAAAACAGTTGGCACGAATGATGCAAACCAAGGAGATGAACCGCCAAGCCCGCATCCGGACAGGAGCCTGGAGAAACCGCCAATGCACATCGTAATCTGCATCAAGCAGGTGCCGGACTCGGCACAGATAAGGGTCCATCCGGTGACGAACACGATCATGCGCCAGGGTGTTCCGACTATCATCAACCCTTACGACCTGTTCGCCCTCGAAGAAGCCCTCAGACTGCGCGACGCCTATGGTGGCGAAGTCACCGTGCTCACTATGGGTCCGCCCATGGCAGAGGACGCGCTGCGCAAGGCGCTCGGTTACGGCGCCGACCGAGCGGTGCTCTTGACCGACCGCTATTTTGCCGGCTCCGACACGCTCGCGACCTCGTTCGCCCTTTCCCAGGCAATCGCGAAGGTTGGCGAGACGTTCGGCACGCCAGACCTCGTCTTCACCGGCAAGCAGACGATCGATGGCGACACCGCCCAGGTCGGGCCCGGCATCGCCAAGCGCCTCGGACTCCTGCAGTTGACCTATGTCGCGAAGATCGCCTCTGTTGACCTTGCTGCGCGCGAGATCAAGGTTGAGCGCCGCTCCGAAGGCGGCACACAGATGCTGAAGAGCAGGCTACCTTGCCTGATCACCATGCTGGAAGGCACAAACGAGATCCGCCGGGGCTCGATCCAGGACGCCCTGTGCGCCGCGCGCAGCCAGGTCTTGAAATGGAGTGCGGCCGACGCCGGCATTGAGGATCTCACCAAATGCGGCCTGCGCGGTTCACCGACGGTCGTCAAGCGCGTTTTCGCCCCTCCTGCGCGGGCGGAAAAGGCGGCAAAAATCGACACCGCCGAGATGGCTTTGCGCGATGTCGCTGACGAACTCATCACGGCAATCTTCACCCGCCAGCCGGCATTGGAACATGAGCTCGCCTTCAACGGCGGCGCGTGAGAGGGCAAGGATCAGACGATGTCGAACGCGAACCGAGAAACCCCTCGCCCTGCCGCCGGCCGTGCCGGCATAAAGAAGGAGCTGCCCGCGCATTTCAAGGACTACCGGCACGTTTGGGTTTTCATCGAGCTCGAACGCGGCCAGGTCCATCCCGTATCATTCGAACTGCTCGGCGAAGGCCGCAAGTTAGCAGACAAGCTTCAGGTCCAGCTTGCGGGCGTCGTGCTTGGACCGCCGGGAGAGGCCATCGGGAACGCCGTTGCCGAAGCGTTCGCTTATGGCGCCGACCTTGTCTACATCGTCGAGGCGCCGCTGCTCGCCGACTATCGGAACGAGCCATTCACCAAGGCGATGACGGATCTGGTCGATACCCACAAACCCGAGATCCTTCTTCTCGGCGCCACCACACTCGGCAGGGATCTTGCCGGCTCCGTGGCGACGACCTTGCAGACAGGGCTCACGGCCGACTGCACCGAACTCGATGTGGATACCGACGGTTCGCTCGCCGCCACCCGTCCGACTTTCGGCGGTTCCTTGTTGTGCACGATCTATACGCTCAATTTCCGCCCCCAGATGGCGACAGTGCGACCGAGGGTCATGCCCATGCCGCAGCGGGCGGATAAACCGGTCGGGCGTGTCATCCGGCACAAGCTCTCGGTAGCCGAGGACGAGATCGTTACCAAAATCCTCGGCTTCCTGCCGGATAGTCAGTCGGCAAAGGCAAATCTTGCCTATGCCGACGTCGTGGTTGCGGGAGGGCTCGGTCTAGGCGCGGCGGAAAACCTGCAGCTTGTGAAGAATCTCGCGCGAGCAATCGGCGGCGAGCACGGCTGTTCGCGCCCGTTGGTCCAGAAGGGCTGGATGCCAGCTGATCGGCAGATCGGCCAAACTGGCAAGACCATCCGGCCGAAGCTTTACATAGCGGCCGGGATTTCCGGCGCCGTCCAGCATCGGGTTGGCGTCGAGGGGGCGGATCTCATCGTGGCCATCAACACCGACCCGAACGCGCCGATTTTCGATTTCGCTCACCTCGGGATCGTCACCGACGCGATCCGCTTCCTGCCCGCACTGACGGAAGCCTTCACCCGGCGGCTGTCGCCCCACAGTCGCGACAAGCTTGCGAGCTAAGGGATGGACATGATTGAGGAACAATTCGACGCCATTGTTATTGGGGCCGGCATGTCCGGAAACGCAGCTGCTTACACCATGGCCAGCCACGGCCTGAAGGTGCTGCAGTTGGAGCGGGGTGAATATCCGGGCTCCAAGAATGTCCAGGGTGCCATCATGTACGCGAACATGCTGGAGAAGATCATCCCGGATTTCCGGGACGATGCGCCTCTCGAGCGCCATTTGGTTGAACAGCGGCTTTGGGTGATGGACGACACATCCCATACCGGGATTCACTATCGGTCGGACGACTTCAATGAGGCGAAGCCCAACCGCTACACGATCATCCGTGCCCAGTTCGATAAATGGTTTTCGCGTAAGGTGCGCGAGGCCGGCGCGACGGTTCTGTGCGAGACGACCGTGACGGAACTCATCCGTGACGCCAAGGACAGGGTGATCGGCGTCCGCACAGACCGGGCCGGCGGAGCCATCTACGCGGACGTGGTCGTCCTCGCAGAAGGCGTATGCGGACTGCTTGGCACGCGGGCCGGCCTGCGCGAGATGCCGAAGCCGCAAACCGTGGCGCTCGCCGTCAAGGAAATGCATTTCCTGCCCGAAGAGGTCATTGAGCAGCGGTTCGGCCTCAAAGGCGATGAAGGCTGCGTGATCGAGGCGGTGGGCACGACCTCCCGCAGCATGGCCGGGCTCGGCTTCCTCTACACCAACAAGGAGTCGATCTCACTGGGCATTGGCTGCCTCGTCTCCGATTTCGCCGCCATGGTCGAGAGCCCTTACGTCCTCCTCGACGCCTTAAAAACCCATCCTTCGATCCGGCCGCTGATTGCCGGCTCGGAAGTGAAAGAATATTCCGCGCATCTCATTCCCGAAGGCGGCTACAAGGCTATTCCGCAGCTCTTTGGCGACGGTTGGGTCGTGGTCGGCGATGCCGCGCAACTGAACAACGCCATTCACCGCGAGGGTTCGAACCTCGCCATGACCTCCGGCCGCATCGCGGCTGAGGCAATCATCGAGGTCAAGAGCCGCAACGGTCCTATGACCAAACGCAATCTCGCCCTTTACAAAGCCATGCTGGACAAGTCCTTCGTGGTCAAGGACCTAAGGAAATACAAAGACATGCCGGCCTTGCTCCACACCAATTCCTGCAATTACTTCACGGCTTATCCGCGGTTGATGTCGCAAGCCGCGCAGAACTTCATGCGTGTCGACGGCACGCCGAAGATCGAGAAGGAAAAGGCGACCACGGCGGCCTTCATCAAGGCGCGCTCGCGCTGGGGGCTGGTCAGCGACGCGGTCCGCCTTGCATTGGCGTGGCGCTGAGGGGAGACGAAATGACGATCGCAGTGACGAAGTCACGTGTCGAGGACAAGCTTTACCAGAACCGCTACTTGGTGGATTCCGGCCGTCCGCATATCAAAGTGCGACCGCACGAGAGGCCAAGCGCGAACTTGCTCGCGCTGACCCACGTCTGCCCCGCGAAATGCTACGAGTTGAACGACAAAGGTCAAGTGGAGATCACCCCCGACGGCTGCATGGAGTGCGGCACCTGCCGGATTTTGTGCGAGGCCAGTGGCGAGATCGAGTGGAACTATCCACGCGGCGGCTTCGGAGTCCTCTTCAAATTCGGATGACCGAGGCACGCACCGTGTCAACAGGGTCAATCTTGGTACAGCTGAGGTCGCGACCAACGCCAAGTCTATCTTTGCTGGAATCGCCTCGCAACGAGAGAAGCTCGTGAATACTGTGCTTTCAAAATTCAGATACAAAAGGAGGAGCACTCTGGACGACAACCCCTGAGGTGTTTCCATGACCCACGGACCGCAAGATCGGGTCGACGAGGTAGGACCTCGGGAGACCGGCCCTGAACCGCCCATCAAAAGCATGCCCCAATCAGATATCGCGCTCAGGGGACTCTACGAGATATCGAAGGTGCTGACCGCCCCCAGCGAGCTGGAGATTACGCTCGCCAATGTCATGAACGTCCTGCCTTCGTTTCTGCAGATGCGTCACGGAGCAATCGTCGTCGTGGACGCTGAAGGAGAGCCGGAGATTGCCGCAACTGCCGGCAATACCCAAGCACCTCAAACAGGCACTCGCCGCGTCATACCACAGGCCGTAACAGATCAAATCGTCGCTACGGGGACACCGCTCTTCATACCGGACGTGCGCAAGTCCCAACTATTTCAGGCTGACCTTCAAACGTCTTCGAGCAGGGGAACGATCCCAATTGCCTTTATCGGTATCCCGCTAAAGGCTGATCATAAGATCCTTGGGACATTGTCGATCGACCGCGCCGGAGACGGCGCCACCGACTTTCGCGACGACGAGGACACATACTTCCTGACGATGGTCGCCAACCTTGTCGGCCGGACGATCCGTCTCCATCGCATCCTGAGTACAGATCGTCAGCGGTCTGTCCATGAGCAATGGAGACCGGAGAAATCGCCCAACGAGGGGAGGACCTACGACCCTGCCCGGCATGCGGATGTCAAAATCGACGGGATCATCGGGGAAAGCCCCGCACTCAAGCAGGTGCTCGAAACCGTCTCGGTCGTAGCAGGGACCAATTCCACCGTGCTACTGCGGGGTGAAAGCGGCACCGGCAAGGAATTCTTTGCCCAAGCCATCCATAAGCTCTCACGTCGGAGGAAGAAGTCTTTCGTCAAATTGAACTGCGCCGCACTGTCTGAAAGCGTTCTGGAGTCAGAACTGTTTGGGCATGAAAAGGGCGCTTTCACGGGTGCTATCTCCCAGCGCGCCGGTCGTTTTGAATTGGCAAATGAGGGAACGCTGCTACTTGATGAAATCGGCGAGATTTCGCCGGCCTTTCAAGCCAAGCTGTTGCGTGTCTTGCAGGAAGGCGAGTTGGAGCGAGTCGGCGGCACCAAAACGCTACAGGTCGACGTGCGCCTCATATGCGCCACCAACAAGGACCTCGAGACGGCCGTCATAAAAGGGGAGTTCAGGGCCGACCTTTATTACCGCATCAATGTGGTGCCAATTATCCTGCCTCCGCTCAGAGAGCGACCCGGCGATATTCCACGCCTTGCGAACGCCTTCCTCAATCGATTCAACAAGGAGAACGATCGCGCACTCGCCTTCGCGCCGTCGGCGCTTGACCTGATCTCGCAATGCTACTTCCCTGGTAACGTCCGCGAGCTGGAGAACTGCGTCCAAAGGACGGCCACACTTGCGCGTTCAAGGACGATCACGCCATCCGATTTCGCCTGTAAGAAGAGCCAGTGCCTTTCCTGGCTCCTCTGGAAGCGAGCCGACCGCTCGAATGGCGGCAATACCATCGACGATCTCGCACGGGTCAACGCAGTGCCGGTCGGATTGCGGCTGCCGGCCAGTCGCATCGGTGCCTCCGCAGGCAACGTATCTCCCCTTGCGGCCGGCGATCCAAACGATCCCGCTTGTCCCCCGCGTCTGACGGAACGCGACCGGCTGATCGACGCGATGGACAAAGCCGGTTGGGTTCAGGCCAGGGCGGCTCGTATCCTCGGCCTCACGCCGCGGCAAATCGGCTACGCCCTGCGCCGGCATGGTATCGAGGTGAAGAAATTCTAGACGTTGTGATGACGTCAAACGTAAGCCCGGAGTAGTCTCCCTCACACTCTGCGCGCCCAAGGCTGGTAGCCTTCGCGACCCGATTTGCTTGTCCACTGTCGGAAGCCCGACAAAGGTGTGTCGGAGCAATCCGTCGGAATCCGACACGAAAGCCAATTCGTGAACCAAAACCGCTCTTTGAGCTGGCATAGCTCTTGCGGTTTGAACTGCGACATTCACCCAGCAACGGAGCCGTTCGATGTCCGCACCGGCAATTTCGCTTGAGAGCCTCAGCACGACATTCGGTGACCAGTTGCTTGCCACCGTGAAAGCCGGTGGCTGCGCGTCTTCGTCCTGCGGCTCGTCGATAAAGCCGGACGACACGGATCCGGCTATCTGGGAGAAGATCAAGGATCACCCCTGCTTTTCAGAAGAGGCGCATCACTATTTCGCGCGCATGCACGTCGCGGTCGCGCCCGGCTGCAATATCCAGTGCAACTACTGCAATCGCAAATATGACTGCGCCAACGAAAGCCGGCCTGGGGTGGTCTCCGAAAAGCTGACACCCGACCAGGCGCTACGCAAGGTGGTCGCGGTCGCCAACGAGGTGCCGCAACTCTCCGTGCTCGGCATCGCCGGACCGGGCGATGCCTGTTACGACTGGAAGAAGACGAAGGCAACGTTCGAACGAGTTGCCAGGGAAATCCCAGACATCAAGTTTTGCATCTCCACGAATGGGCTCGCGCTGCCGGACCATGTCGATGAGCTTGCCGACATGAATGTCGATCACGTGACGATCACCATCAACATGGTCGACCCTGAGGTCGGTGCAAAGATCTATCCTTGGATCTTTTACGACCATCGCCGCTACGTCGGCATCGAAGCCGCCCGGATCCTGCACGAGCGGCAGATGTTGGGTCTGGCGATGCTGACCGCGCGCGGCATCCTCACCAAAATCAATTCAGTGATGATCCCCGGCGTGAACGATGAGCATCTGATCAAGGTGAATAGATGGGTCAAGGAGCGAGGCGCGTTCCTGCACAACCTCATGCCGCTGATTTCGGACCCGGCGCACGGCACGCAGTACGGACTGAGCGGGCAACGCGGCCCAAACGCAATGGAGCTGAAGGCTCTTCAGGATCGTGTCGAAGGCGGCGCCCAGTTGATGCGCCACTGCCGGCAGTGCCGGGCAGATGCCGTCGGCCTGCTCGGAGAGGATCGTGGCCAGGAATTCACAGTCGACCGGATTCCCGGCGAGGTCACCTACGATGCCAGCAATCGCAAGGCCTATCGGGAGCTGGTCGCGGAGGAGCGCCATGATCACGTGGCGGCTAGGAGAGAAGCGATCGGATTGGTCAAGGCAGCGAGCCCCGGCAAGTCCCTTCTCTTCGCGGTGGCGACCAAGGGCGGCGGCCGCGTCAATGAACATTTCGGCCATGCGAAGGAATTCCAGGTTTATCAAGCCTCGCCGAGAGGGATCAGTTTTGTCGGGCATCGGAAGGTGGAGCAGTATTGCCTCGGCGGCTGGGGCGGAGAAGCCGCCCTCGATGGCGTCATCGCAGCGCTTGAAGGCATAGATATCGTGCTGTGCGCCAAGATCGGAAATTGCCCGCAGGATCAGCTCGCGGACGCTGGAATCCGAGCCACCGACGCTTATGCCCATGACTATATCGAGACCGCAATCAGCGCGATTTACGCCGCCGCGTGTGGGACCCCCGCACTCGCGGCGACGGCCTGAGCTGTCTCATTCATTCGGACCAGGAGTTAAAATGGCTTTCAAGATCATCGCATCCCAATGCACCCAATGCGGCGCCTGCGAATTCGAATGTCCCTCCGGCGCGATCAAGTTCAAAGGCGAGAGCTACGTGATCGAGCCGCACAAGTGCACCGAGTGCGAGGGGGTCTTCGATGCGCAGCAATGTGCCTCGGTATGCCCGGTGCCGAAGACCTGCGTTCCTGCGTGACGGACATTGGGCTGCCGACATGGTCGGGGATGCCTTCGCAGGACGCCTGGAACGCCTTTGTTCACGATCTGCAGCCTCAAGAGAAATCAGGGAACGGACATGTCGCTCGGACGCGAAGAGGAGGTCGAAATCCGCAGGCCTCCACGATTCATGCCGGGAGAGCGGGTACGTGCCACTCGCCACATAAAGAATGACGGCACCTATCCTGGCAGGGAGATCGGCGAAAATCTCGTGCGGAAGGGCGACGAGGGATATGTGCGCGACATTGGCACCTTTCTCCAGCAGTTCTTCATCTATGCGGTCGAATGGATCGACCGTGGCACCGTCGTCGGCATGCGAGCGCGTGAACTGATGAGCCTCGACGAAGCCGAGGCGCCCTGCAGTGCTGAAAGCAATACCAATGAAGGGACGGCCAGATGAAAGTCATGATCCGCAGGACCGATGCTGGCTTGTCGGCGTATGTCCCGAAGAAGGACCTCGAAGAGCCGATCATCAAGTTCGAGAAGGAAGAGTTGTGGGGCGGAACTGTGACGCTCAGGAACGGGTGGCGGCTCCTCCTACCCGATCTTCCACGGGATACGCGTCTGCCGATCACCGTCGAGGCAAGGAAGATTTCCGAAGAGGACTGATGCTGCCCCTTGATAGGTGCGTCGCGAGGAAACGAGCATGAACACGATCCTGACATCGGGCCACCTCGTCATCGTGCGGGACAGTTTTGCCGAAAAGCTGCTTGACCTGGGGAAGGAAGCGCTCGCCGCCGATGAGGTGATCCCCTATCTCGGTCCGGGTCTTCTTGGGTTCAACTGTGCGGAACCGCCTGTGCCGCATACGCCGGAGCTCGTTGCCGCGGCACTCAATGCGCGGGCGCCAGCCCCTTCCAGGATCCGCACCAATATGTGGTCGGTTGCGCAGTTCATCGAACAGCGCCGGCATCGCCGGACACTTCAAGCTTGGATGACCGACATATTCGCAGCGCCGGTGGCGCCGACCCTCCTCCACGCCTGGCTCGCAAGGCTGCCGCTCTCCCTCATCGTCGACAGCTGGTACGACGGCGCGATGCGCACGGCTCTCGTAGAGACCGGCCGAACGGACGTCGTTGAGATACAAGGCGTCACGCGGGCGAACGAAATCGGTAACATTTGGACGAAAACCTACGATTTGTCCGGGAGGGAACTCGACCCCCGATCGGGGGCAAAGACGGTTCTCTATACACCTCACGGGAGTATTAGGCCGGCGCAAAACTTTCTCGTCGCAGATTCCGACTATGTCGAAGTCCTGACCGAAATCGATATCCAGACACCGATCCCAGACGTGGTGAAGGAACGGCGCATCACCCGCGGATTTTTCTTCGTTGGCTGCCGCTTCAACGATCAGATGCTGCGCACCTACGCCAGGCAGATCATGAAGCGCTCCCGAGGTCCACATTGCGCGGTAATGGACGCGGAAACGCTGACCAGAAACGAAGCGCGTTTCCTTGCGGCAAGCGGAATCACGGCGATCGACATGCCAGTAAGTGAAGCCGCGGCTCGGCTTATAGGAACGGGCACTGCTGCAGGTGGTGGACAGGATTAACAATGGCGGGCCCCTTTGATGATTGGTCCTTCGGCTTGCCTCGAAGGCGCAAAATGCAGTCGGGAATACACCCGTGAGCAGTGATGCTATCGGCAGCGCAACGAACGCTCTGAATTCGTTGACCCATGTGGAAGCGGCGCGCTGGGGCCGGGATTTGAGTACGCTGTTGCGCATCACGCGTATGAATTTGCGGCATCCCTGGCAGGTCGCCTTCGCTATGGGCTCGACGGTCCTGGCGGCAATCCTCCAGTTGCTCATTCCCCAGCTTCTCGGCCGGGCCGTCGACCTGACCCAGACAGCCATCGGGGGCGGTGTCGCGGGGACCGCGGCAGGACAAGCGCTCTGGATCCCGGCTCTCCTGCTGCTCGCCGTCAGCGCGCTACGCGGCCTTTTCACGATGGCGCAGAACTATTTTGCCGAAGCCGTCGGGCATCATGTCGCGTACGAACTGCGGCTCGCCTACTACGACAAGATCCAGCGTCTCAGCTTTTCCTTTCACGACCGGGTCCATTCAGGCGATCTGATCACCATCGGAATGCTCGATCTCCAAGGCGTGCGGATGTATTTTTCCACCGCGCTCGTTCGCGTGCTCCTGCTCAGCATGCTGATCGGGATCGGCGCCTACATGATGATCTCGACCGATCCCATGCTCGGCCTGATCGCGCTGAGCTTCGTGCCTTTTGTCGCCTGGCGCTCATCGGCCACACAGCTTAGGCTGCGCGCCACTTGGCTCGACCTGCATGAGCGGCTTTCGGTACTAAGCCGCGTGATGGAGGAAAATCTCGCAGGCATCCGCGTGGTCCGCGCTTTTGCGGCTCAAGCCTATGAGATGCTAAAGTTCGACGGCGCTTCCAAGAACGCGCTCGACCTCGCCCACGACCGAGTTGACATCTACGTGCCCAGCACGTCGGCGATGACCTTGTCCTTCTTTTTCGCAATGGGATTGGTGCTCTGGATCGGTGGCAGCAGGCTCGTCGCTGGCGAGATCAGCGTCGGAACGGTGGCGACCTTCCTGACCTTCATGACAATCCTGCAAATGCCAGTCCGCCAGATCGGCCTCATGGTCAATGCCTTTGCCCGCGCTTCTAGCTGCGGTTCGCGGCTTTTCGGTCTCCTCGACCAGGAGATCACAATCAGGGATGCTCTCGAGGCCAGACCGCTCGAGATAAGCGACGGCACTCTGCGCTTCCACAATGTCTCGTTTGCGTACCCCAGCGCCGAAAACTGCGCCATTCTGAAGAACCTCAGCTTTGAGGCCCGTAGAGGCGAGACGATCGCGATCGTCGGTCCGCCGGGTTCGGGCAAATCGACGATGGCTCATCTGGTCCCCCGCTTTTACGACGTGACCGGTGGCGCCATCACGCTGGACGGCCAGGACATACGTAATGTCACCCTCGCGACGCTTCGCAAGGCGGTCGCCGTCGTACAGCAGGATGCATTCCTATTCACCACCACGATCGAGAACAACATCGCTTATGGCGATCCCTGGGCGAAGAGACAGCGAATAGAACGCGCTGGCGAATTCGCCCAGCTCCACAACTACATCCTCGGGCTCCCAGCAGGCTACGAGACGGTCGTGGGCGAACGCGGCGTCTCTCTCTCTGGCGGCCAGCGCCAGCGTCTCACGATTGCTCGCACCATGATGCTGCGCCCCTCCGTCGTCGTTTTCGACGACTCAACGGCGGCGATCGATGCCGGCACCGAGCAGCGCATCCGCGCGGCGATGCGGCGCTTCGCCAAGGATCGGGTGACGATCATCATCGCGCACCGGCTGAGTGCGCTTATGCACGCCGATCAGATCCTTTTTGTCGATAACGGCGAAATCGTAGAACGCGGCACGCATCAAGAGCTTTTGGCGAAGCGGGGACGCTACAGGGCCCTTTACGATCTCCAGACGCGCCCGGGTGATGACATTATGACCCAGTATGGGGGCGCCCGCTGATGGCGCAGGGCCGCGCCGGCGAACTCGAAGCCGAACGTGACGACGGCAGACGCCCTCCGCGCGCCGTTGTCGGCTCGCACCGCATCGAGGAGGAGATGTTCGGCCGGGCTTTCGACAAGAGCATCCTCCGGCGCATCTGGACCTTCGTCCGTCCCTATCGGGCCAGGGTAGTCATCACGATTGCAGCAATGCTGATCTTCACCGGGACGCAGCTTCTCATCCCGTTGATCATCCGCTACGCGATCGACCAGGGCATGAACCCGGCAAGGACCGATCGCTCAGCCCAGCTTGCGGCCGTCGGCGCGTTCGTTTTGGCGATTTTGGTCAATTTCGCTGCCGGCTACATGCAGGAAACCGTGGTTGGGAAAGTGGCCGAAACTGTCCTGTTCGACATCCGCCGCGCCATGTTTGGCCATCTGCAGAAGGTGTCGCTCTCCTTCATGGACAAGACCGAGGTCGGACGCCTCATGTCGCGCCTGCAAGGCGACGTCAACTCCATACAGGAATTCCTCGAAACCTCGGTATATTCCGTAGGCGATGTTGCGCTTCTCTTCGGCATCGTTTTCGTAATGCTGTGGCTCGACTTCCGCCTCGGCCTCCTGACGCTCTCGGTTCTGCCGGTCCTGGTGATCGTCCGCATTGTCTGGCTGCCGCGTGCCCGCGCCGCCTTCATGGCTGCACACGAGACTAATTCCGTCGTCAACGGCGCGCTGGCCGAAGCCATTCACGGCGTGCGCACCGTCCAGTCCATGGACCGCCAGCAGGTGAATTTCATCCTTTTTGACGACAAGGCCCATGCCAACCTCAGGACCCACCTGATCGCTGCCAAATATGCACTGGTCATGGTGCCTATCGTCGATGGCCTCACCGGCCTCGCCATGGCCGCCGTTATTGTGGTCGGCGGCTCGATGGTCATGAATGGCCGCATAGATGTGGGCGTATTGGTTGCCTACCTATTTTACATCCAGCGCTTCTTTGACCCGATCCGCTCACTCACCCTGCAATATTCGGTCATGCAGCGCGCCATGGCCTCAGGCAAGCGCCTGACCGATGTGCTCGACGTCAAGATCGATGTTCAGGACAAACCCAATGCCGAGGTGCTTTCGCCCGAAATGGACGGCTCGGTCGAGTTCAGGGACGTCACCTTCGGCTACAATCCGAACCGTTCGGTGCTGAAAAATGTCTCCTTCCGGGTCAATCCCGGCGAGACGGTCGCACTGGTCGGGCCGAGCGGTTCCGGCAAATCGAGCGCGATGGCCCTGGTCCACCGCTTCTATGATGTTCAGCAGGGCCAAGTGCTGGTCGGCGGACATGATGTGCGCGATCTCACCCAGGAATCGCTCGGCCGCCAGGTCGCCATGGTGCTGCAGGAGCCATTCCTGTTCACCGGGACGGTCTTCGAGAACATTCGATACCACAAGACGGAAGCCACGCGCGACAAGGTGATCGAGGCCGCCAAGGCGGTCGGCGCCCACGACTTCATCATGAGCCTCGCCGACGGGTATGAGACCCAACTTGGCGAACGCGGCGACAACTTATCTCTCGGCCAGCGCCAGCTTATCAGTTTCGCCCGCGCCCTAGTCGCCGACGCCAAGATCCTCGTGCTCGACGAAGCTACCGCCAACATCGACAGCTACACGGAAATGCAGATTCAGAAGGCTCTGATAAAGCTGCTTGAAGGCCGCACTGGCCTCGTGATCGCCCACCGTCTTGCCACGACCCGGGGTGCCAACCGCATCATCGTGCTTCAGAATGGCCAAGTTGTTGCGACTGGCAACCACGATGAGCTAATAGGCATGGGCGGCCTGTATTCCAAACTCTACTATCTCAACTACGCCTCCTTCGACGACCTTCCCGAACACGATACGACCGTACAAGCCGGCTCCCAGACCTGACGTCTTGTCGGCCTTGTGGTACTGGCATTGACTTCGGGCGTGCCGGCGGACACTCAGGCCGCCGCAGACGAGGAATCAGGCAGCATTCATGGGAAGCACTCGCGCACATCGTGAAGACCGGCTGCGAAGATTTCCTCCAGCATCGTTATCCGACCGCGGTGCACCCCGCGACATCGGGCGAACTCGCTCCAGGTGGTGTCGCTCGGCGTAGCAAAGCCGCTCGCGAGCGCGCCCTCAACAGCGCCGTAGCGAGTGACGGCTTTGCTACCGCCGAGCCGCTGATGAAGCTGGATCTGGGCGGCGCACCGGCGCCGCCCCTGGCGAGAAGAACCTCTGCGGCGGGCTATGGGCAACGACTAGCGCGAGCGCGACGAGCAGACGCGCCCGCATCGTGACGCGCTCGGCTCCTTAGGATCGTGCAGGTTCACACGATGGCCCAGACGCCAGCCAACGCACAAACCTGGTAATCTGTGCCGCCGGCTCGTCGTCAGTTTGGCCTCCCTCCCGATTGCCCGCCCCCACCACGTGCACGCTCGAGCACGTGGATGTGAGGGAGCGCTGTTAGTACGATTTAACCTTCAGATCAGACCGCGAATTTCATGGTCAGCCAAGTCGAGCCATGATTTCGGATTGAATGGTCGTCGCGGTGTACAGGGAAGCATCTAGCGGCAGATTTCCAAATGCCAGTTGACAAAGAAGGTAGTTAGCACCTGCCTCTTCCAACTGACTGAGCAGGGCTTCTCGCACAGACGCTGCTGATCCTACCACGCACAATTCACGCTCTATTGCCGCATCGAAGGTCAGCGGCAGGTTTGGTGGAGTCGGGATGGCATTAAGGTCGTAAAGGAATTGGAAGCTCTTGAGCCATCGATCGTAAGCAGGTGCCGCGATCGAATACGCGTCTGTTTCAGAACGCCCAACCACGACCATGCGGAGCAATCCAATAAATGGCGCTTGATCGCCCGCGCCAGCGTTGTCCTCTCGATAGGCGCGGAACGCATCAGTAGTTTTGCGAACAGAAGAGGAAGGTCCTACACACGCGATATTTGCTCCATTCGCAGCGGCCCAGGCTGCGGACTCGGGTCGATTGGCGGCGACCCATGTCGGCGGATGTGGACGCTGATGAGGTCTTAGCGTCAAAGGAACGTCATTGAGCTCAAAATGGCGGCCTTGATAGCACAGCGTGCCAACCTTCATGGCATTAACAAGTATTTCAACAAGAATTTCGCTGGCTTCCGCATAGCGGCCCGGCACCGCGTCCGCACCAATCCCGAAGTAACCCAATTCGATCGGGAGAGCACCGCGCCCTATGCCCAGTTCGAGCCTGCCACCGCTCAACTGGTCCAGCATACAGATCTCTTCGAACGCACGCAGCGGATGATAAAGCGCAAGCAGCATCACCAAGGGTCCGAGACGCAGGCGCCGGGTGCGCTGGGCGACGCTCGATAAGAACAGATTCGGCGATGGACCTCTCCCATGGGGGGTACAGTGGTGCTCTGCGAGATGATAGGCATAGAACCCTAGCTGATCGCACGCCTCTGCTAATATCAGGCGATCTTCGTACTGCCGGGCGATATCGAGGCCGTCCTCGTCCAGATGATCGAAGATGCCGAAGGCTAGGTTTGAAGGAAAGACGTTTGTCACTCGATATTGTCCCCGATTTTGAAGAAAAATGTTGTCGTGCTTGGGTGACCAAGCAAGTCTAAAGATAGCAATGTGTGATATCGGATTAGCGTCAGCGTACCGAACGAGCAGAGCCTGACGCTCCCCTGCCCGTGGTGCTTGGTATGTTTGAGCTTCCAACTATATCGCGAGCGGCAGCAAGAAATGCATCCAATTGCTCTTTTGTGCCGATGCTGACGCGGATGCAATGTTCCAAACCATTGTCCGGAAAGTAGGCAACGAGTATCTTTTGCCTTTCCAAGGCTGCTTGCCACCATGAGCCGTCCTGTCCCGCTGGTACACGGGCTAGCAAGAAATTTGCGTGGGAGGGCGTTACGGAAAATCCAAGTTGCGACAGTGCGGCTGTCACTCGCTGTCGTTCATGTCTGATGTGCTTGTGGTTCTCTGCGTAGGCGCCGCGATGCGCAAGCACGCTGATACCAACCGCATGCCCAATCACGTTCATGTTGAAGACGTTCTGGATGTTGCGCAGCCTGCCAATAATCTCAGGGTGACCGAAACCGAAACCGACGCGAATGCCGGCGGCGGCATAGCTCTTCGAAAATGTTCTCAAGATCAGAAGGTTCGAATAACGGTTGATGAGGCGCAGCCCGTGATCGGGTGCAAAGTCGACGTAGGCCTCATCAAGGACGACCAGGCGATCCGATTGTGCCACGAGGCGTTCGATATTGCTTATCGAGAGGAATGTTCCGGTCGGATTGTTTGGATTGGCCACCAGAATGAACTTGGCGTCTTTTGCCGGACCGGAAAGCAATTGCTCCATTGGCAGCGAATGAGTTTGACATCCGATCTCGAGAAACTCAGCACCATGCAACATGGCAAGTTTGCGGTTGAACGAAAACCCTGGCGATATCATCGCCACCTTGTCGCCAGGGGCGAGGAAAGCTCTGTAGATGAGTCCGAGCAGTTCAGACGACCCGTTGCCTGCGATGACCTGATCCGTGGATACGCCATAGGTATTGGACGCTGCTTCCCTCAAGCTGATGTTATCGTCGTCCGGATACAGATACTGGCGCTGGAGGGCCGCCACTGCACTTTGCATTATGATTGGCGGCAACGGAAACGGGTTCTCATTCGTATTCAGCTTGACAAAACTTTTGTCCGGCGCTGGTCCGTTGGACGGCAGAGCATCTAACTGTCGCGTCCCTTGCGGAAGAGACGAAAGCACAGCTTGCAGTTTTGCATCGGACATATTTTATCTCCGTTTCAGTCGCACAGGGGCATCCGTATGAGCTCGCAACGAGAGCAACATGGCGGACGGATTGACGATGGCAGCGTCGCCTTTCACAAGATGGTCGCAACGCCGGCTGCCACGGGAATTCGGCCAGGCTGTCCTCGGTCGGATCGACTTGACGCGGACGCGGATCTGCATCCCTGCGCGGGCCAAGCCGCTAAGCGGTCTCAGCTAATCCGCCTGAGTCAAGCTTTCACAGACGCTTGACCTCGATGCCGTATTTCCTCAGCACGTAGCCAATCTGGCGCGGGGTCAGTCCAAGTAGGCGCGCCGCCTTTGCCTGCACCCAGCCACATCTTTCCATGGCAGCAATGACGCGCTCGGCGTCGGTGGTCCTCGCGCCCAATGAGTGGGTTGCTCCGGCAGGCGGGACTGTGGTGGCGGCCGAACGAGCGGCCGCATCCGGCGGCGTGGCCGGATTCACTGCCTCTGGGAGGATTGGCGCTGGTTGCAGCGCGGCCTTGCCCGATCTGCTCTTCCGCAGCGCCTCGGCAAAGCATTGGTCGTGGGAGCACGCAAAGTCGTTTCTCCCGATTGATCGTCCCTCCGCCAGGATCGCTGTCCGGTGCACGCAATTTTCAAGCTCGCGAATGTTGCCGGGAAATTCACATTTCATCAGTACTTCAATCGCACGCGCATCGAAGGTCAGCGTACGGCCGTTCTCATCGTTGAAATTCTTGAGAAACTCAGCTGCGAGGAGCGGAATATCGCTGCGCCTTTGGCGTAATGCCGGCACCAGCAAGGGAACCACGTTGATGCGATAATATAGGTCGGCGCGGAACTCATTCCTTGCAACCGCCTCTTCAAGGTTCCTGTTCGTGGCGGCAATCACGCGAACGTCGACCTTGATGGTCTGGTTGCTGCCGACGCGCTCAAACTCCTGCTCCTGCAGCACGCGCAGTAGCTTTGCCTGGAAGGAGGCCGAGATCTCGCCGATCTCATCCAGAAACAACGTCCCCTTGTCGGCGAGCTCAAAGCGACCCTTGCGGGAATTGAACGCGCTTGTGAAGGCACCCTTCTCATGACCGAACAATTCGGATTCCAGGACTGTCTCTGGCAGCGCTGCACAATTGAGTTTGATGAAGGGCCGCTTGGCGCGCGGCGACAACTCGTGAATTGCCTTGGCGACCAGCTCCTTCCCGGTACCGGATTCGCCTCGCAACAGAACCGTGGTCTTTGCCTTAGCTACCACTGCGATCTTCTCGAGCAGCGCGCTTAGCGCCGGACTATCGCCAATCATCCCCTTGACGTGAACCTTCTTGCGCTGCGGTGCAGGGTGCTTGACATCAGAGAATTGCGTTTGCAGCCGATCTTCCACCTCTGTCGGTCGTTCGCGGTCGCCCGCGGAGAAGCGGTGCAACTTGACTGTCTGTCCCACCATGTTGGCGATCATCGTGAGCAGCCGGACATCATAATCGAGCCGATACGTTGACCTGCTGTCCAAGGCGCGGTCGATAGTCAGCGTGCCTACGGCGTTCCCATCAACACGAATGGGAACGCCGATGAAGGACACGGTGTCGGAGGCCCCAAGCACCTCTATGTCAGCGGCAGTGAAGGCCGAATGCACCGCTATGTTCTCGGCGACGAGCGGCGTGTCCGTCGTCACAATCAGATCGATTGCCTTGCGCGGCAGGCGCATCCGGGAGCGCTCATCGCTGTTCTCGTCGCAGCCGGTGACTACGGTGATGTCCAGTACGCCCTCAGCGTCGAAGAGAGCGATGATGCCGTGCCGCATCTGCACAAACGAGGGCAGGAGATCGACGACCTTGGCCAACGTGACTTCGAGCCGGGCGGGGTCGGTGAGTACTTTCGATATTTCGAAGATGCCGGTAAGCGCGTGCTCGTGCGATGGCACAAAAGGGACCGCGGTGTTCATCTCGGACTTTGGGTAAGCCCTTTTCGCATCCGGAAGCGAAATGCGGCACTCGCTGGCATTTTGTTCTGATTTGGGAATGTTGTGGTGCATATGATCCTCGATCTCGCGCCATGAAATGCATGCCGGCGGCATGTGCGCCCGCGACGTCGCGGGCAAGCGCGAAAATGCTCTGACGTGAACTCGTGCCACCGCCGTGTGGTCGAGTGCAAAGCGGGTCGACCCCTGACGCATCGCTTGGCTCTCCCTCCACGAAGCTTGGCCACGTTCTCGGCTTGCACGGGGGCAACCACACGTTGATTTTCAAAAGACTGGAGCGAGGCGGGATAGTCAATCGAGCTTTCTTTCATTCGTGAAAGGAAACCTCGCGGCCTATGATAGAATTCATCAGTTCTAATTTTGTCGGCGATGTTGAACGACAGAAATACGGCGCCGGCGATGCGGTGCCCGAGCGGCTGACCGCGCCGAGTTGCCGGGCCGTGCCAGTCACCAGCGCCTGCGAACCAGGGGCGGGAGCGATAATCACTGCCGACGACACTGGTCGGTCGCGGCAACCGCCATTTCCTCGATATTGATGACGCAGATAAGGCGGCGGCGTCGCGTGTGAAGGCGCGAAGGTGGCGGTCGAGCGCGGCTTTCTCGGCGGTGCTCGGAACCGCATCGTCGCGGTCAGCACCAGCGGCGTCAATCCCTACGTCTCGACGTCGCTTTCAAGCTGTCGCTGCAGCGGCAGCGCGGCAAAGAACACGGCAATTCTCCGCTCTGGTGCCAGCGATGCGGCCCCTTCCCAAAGTCGGCAAACCGAGGAGCCCACCACGATGTGCAGCAAAACCGCAAGCCAGAGAGATCGACCGGCAATCTGCCGGAGAACATCAAGCGCGTGCTGGACGGCGGCCTTGTCATTCCCGTCTTGTGCCACCGCATTCATCCCATCATTGGCGAGCCCAACGTCAGTTCAGGTCATGCGGATCCATTTGGCATGGGTATTGCGGCGGCGTTGGTGCAGCGTTCGACCGGAGCGCCGCTATAGGGAGAAGCCCGGGAGAAGTCACGCCACCTCGATCCGGTCAGGGAGAGAGAAACAGTGTCAGCTGCACAAGTCCGCGGCGCGAGTCCCGCGCCCCGCAAACCCTTCTATGCCAAGCTTTACGCGCAGGTGCTTGCCGCCATCGCCCTCGGCGTCGCAATTGGCTATTTCTATCCGGGAACCGGCGAGAGCCTGAAGCCGCTGGGTGATGCCTTCATCAAGCTGGTCAAGATGATCATCGCGCCTGTCATCTTCCTGACAATTGCGACCGGCATTGCCGGCATGAACGATCTTCACAAGGTCGGCCGGGTCGCCGGCAAGGCAATGGTCTATTTCCTCACCTTCTCGACGCTCGCGCTGATCGTCGGCCTGATCGTCGCCAATGTCGTCCAGCCTGGCGCCGGCCTCAACATCGATCCGGCCTCGCTCGATGTCCAGGCCGTGAATACCTATGCCGCAAAGGCCCACGAGCAGTCGGTCACCGGCTTCCTGATGAACATCATCCCGCCAACGATAGTCGGCGCCTTCGCGGAAGGCGACATCCTGCAGGTGCTGTTCTTCTCGGTTCTGTTCGGCATGGCGCTCGCGATGGCCGGAGAGACGGGCAAGCCTGTCGTTTCCTTCCTTCAGGCGCTCATCGCGCCTGTCTTCAAGCTCGTCGGCATTCTGATGAAAGCCGCGCCGATCGGCGCTTTCGGCGCAATGGCCTTCACCATCGGCAGATATGGCATCGGTTCGGTCGTCAACCTCGCGATGCTGGTCGCGACGTTCTATTTCACCGCCTTCCTCTTCGTGTTCGGGGTTCTCGGCGCGGTCTGCCGCTACAACGGCTTTTCGATCTGTTCTCTCATTCGCTACATCAAGGAAGAGCTGCTGCTTGTCCTCGCAACGTCCTCCTCGGAGGCCGCGCTCCCCTCGCTCATGCAGAAGATGGAGAAGGCGGGCGCCAGGCGTTCGGTTGTGGGTCTCGTCATCCCGGCCGGATATTCGTTCAATCTGGACGGCACGAATATCTACATGACCCTGGCGGCCCTCTTCATCGCGCAGGCGACGAACACCGATCTGTCAATCGGCGATCAGGTGCTGCTGCTGCTCGTTGCGATGCTTTCCTCCAAGGGCGCTGCAGGTGTGACAGGTGCGGGCTTCATCACCCTGGCTGCTACGCTCGCCGTAGTTCCGAGTGTTCCCGTTGCTGGGATGGCCCTGATACTCGGCATCGACCGCTTCATGTCCGAATGCCGGGCGTTGACGAATTGCGTTGGTAACGCAGTGGCATCCCTCGTCGTCGCCCGCTGGGAAGGAGAATTGGACCAAGCGCAGATGAAAGCCGCCTTCTGCGGTCATCAGGTTGCCGAGGCATCAAACCGGCTATCCTCCGCCGAGTAAGGGCGACGCACCGCGACCGGTTTCGCCAAGCTGGTCACATGACCTGAACGATCGACTCGCAGGCTCTAAACGGCGCCTCACGGACCATGTATCAGAAGCGCTAAATGTGTGAGTGCAAATCATCGCCGCCCTAAGCGAATGAACCTTCCGTTATACCCGGCCGGTCTACGTCTGGAGTAGTCCAATACGCTGTCGATCATTCAGTGTGCGGGCGTCTTCACTTTGCCCACCCGAAACCATTGTCGAATCGCGCTAGGTGACAGAGAGCCAGCCTGCGTCAAAAACCAATCAGAATAGGACCCATGACCAAGCGCCCCACAATTGCCGATCTCGCCCGCGAAGCCCGAGTCAGCGTAGCAACGGTCGATCGGGTTCTGAACGCCCGCCATCCGGTGCGCGAGGAGACCGCGCGGCGGGTCCACGACGCCGCCCACGCGATCGGCTATCATGCTGCCGGGCTCATCAAGCAGCGCTTGCGGCGAGACCTACCGTGCTACCGTCTGGGCTTCATCTTGAGAAAACCGGCCCAGCATTTCTACCAAGACTTTGCGCGCGAGGTCGAAGCGTCGGTCAATTTGGCCCAGTCCTTCCACGGCATTCCGCTCATCCAATTCGCCCCGTCACATATGCCGAGCGACCTAATCGCACCGCTCAAGGATTTGGGCGCACGCTGCCATGCGATCGCGATGGTGGCACCGGACCACCCAAAAATTACAGCAGCGGTTGAGGACCTCAAGGCCAAAGGCATTCCGGTTTTCTCGCTGCTTTCCGACTTCGCCGCCGGCGTGCGACAGGGCTATATCGGCCTCAACAACCGCAAGGTGGGGCGCACGGCCGCTTGGATGGTGTCCAAGGTCGCAAAACGGCCCGGCAAGGTGGCGGTGTTTGTCGGTAGCCATCGTTTCCAGGGGCACGAGCTCCGTGACGTCGGCTTTCGCTCCTATTGCCGTGAGAACGCGCCGACGTTCGAGGTGCTCGATCCGCTTGTGAACCTGGAGAAACGGCAGGTCACCTACGAGGCAACGCTTGATCTCATGCAGCGGGAACCCGAGCTCGTCGGCTTCTATGTCGCCGGGGGCGGCATGGAGGGCGCCATCTCCGCGGTCCGGGAAGAGGGTAAAAGTCGCGATCTCGTCGCGATCGTGAATGAAATCACGCCGGAATCTCGGGCGGCACTCGCTGATAACATCATCACGATGGCGGTCGCCACGCCAATGCGCCGGCTTTCCCAGGAGCTGATAACGCTGATGACGCGGGCTATCGAGACCGGCACTGCTGAAACACCAGGACAGACATTTCTGCCGTTCGACATTCATCTGCCGGAAAATATATGAAACTGATGGCCTCTATCGTAAGCGGGGAAGTTTCCTTTCATAAATGAGAGAAAGTTGATTGATGATCCCATCCACGCGGGGTAGCCGCACCCCACAGGCCTGAGCCGCGGCCCAGGATGAAGCGCCAATTGGGTGAACGGATCGGCCACGCGTTCAGGCGGAAGCGCGAGGTAAATTGCCTACATCCGCAGCGTCAATCGCGACCGGCTTCATTGCCAACATCTCGACGTTGTCGGTGCAGGGCGGTGTCGTCAAGGATGCCTCACGCCAGTAGCCGAGCGAGGCCGGCACAGTCCATTGGGATTGACCTCGTCGACCGGCATCTCCTCGCCTGGCCGCGCGTGAAAAGCCGCGGCAGGGCCGGCAAAGTTGGCATTTGAGTGGGGCTAAACATCTTCTGGGACTTCGCACGCGAAATCGGAGGCGGCAGTCAACTCAGCACCAACCCGGGCATGTGTTCTGCTCGTTCCTGGCCCTCGTACTCAGCAAGGAACTGCGCCGCTCTGCCGAGCCAAAGGCCTGACGCCCGAATGGCAACC
Organism: Mesorhizobium sp. M0601; assembly: GCF_040320845.1. Classification (NCBI taxonomy): domain Bacteria; kingdom Pseudomonadati; phylum Pseudomonadota; class Alphaproteobacteria; order Hyphomicrobiales; family Phyllobacteriaceae; genus Mesorhizobium; species Mesorhizobium sp. M0601. Next base: position 17,587 of record NZ_JAMYQK010000018.1, on the reverse strand, counting down.
GCTCCTACGCGATCGCGACCGCCTCCAGGAAGCCCGAGACGCTCAATAGCTTTCAAGCAAAGGCGCCAGGCGAGATGCCTCCTGCAACATCATTTCCCGCATCCACAGGCTTGCCGGATCAGTATTGTGAAGCGCGGGCCATTGGACGGCCTCCGTGAATGCGGGATGAGGAAGTGGCGGCGGAAGTCCGACAATCCGCAGGGGTGTTGTTTTTGCGAAATGCTGCGCCAGCCGTAAGGGCATGGTCCCGATGCGGTTGGTGCCTGATATGACGGGCGCGATCAGGCTAAAGCCCTGTACGACGACCTCGATACGTCTCTCGAAACCGTGCTCGAGCAAATACCACTCCTCCATGGTGGGCTGCCGGGTGTGCCTGAATTTGAGCACGACATGCCCCATCGACAAGTATCGCTCGAATGTAAGTGGCTCTGACAGCTGCTTGTTCGTGCCGCAGCCTACGCATACGAGCATATCTTCGAACAGGGCTGCGCGAGGATGTTTCGACATGAACACTTCCGGCATAATCAGAAAATCAACGTCGCCGCGCCGGAGAAGCTCCTCGGGGTCGTCGCAAATAGGCAGACATTCGAAGCGGACGGCGGGAGCTTCCCGCGCAGTACGCTCTACGATCCTCTTAAAAAGCACGAGCGTGAGGTAATCGGAAAGCATGATTCGGAAGAGACGATCCGATTGGGCTGGGTTAAAGGCGTCGGAGGAAATAATCGATAGCTGGATGTGCAGCAATGCGTCCCGGACTGCTGGGGCAAGCCCCTCCGCGCGCGGTGTCAAAATGAGCTCGCGGCCGTTCATCGTAAATAGCTCATTGCTGAAGTAGGCGCGTAACCGAGCGACGGCGGCGCTCATGGCCGGCTGGCTCAGGTTAATACTGTTGGCCGCGGCAGTGACTTTACGCTCCCTGATCAGAGCGTCCAGCACAACGAGGAGATTCAGATCCAGCCCCTTAAACCGCATATCCTGATCTATCCAGCGTGTGGATGGGCATCATCTAAACAATCAATTTTACGAATTTACGAACCATGCATTAGAGGAACGTAAATGACCGACGTCAAGCTCAAATCGACGGCGCCGCGACGGGCGGGAACATCGAGAGAGCTCATTGGCGAGCCCCACCGGCTGGCTCACCTTCGCTAACGACAACGGTTGAGTGCAGCCAACAACGCCGCCGCTTTGGCCGGGTAATGCGGCCCGCAAGAAACTATTTTGAAGAGAGGTCCTGAATGCGCCCTCAGGTGCAGTGGAAATTGTGCTGGGAAAACGAGTTGCAGCTCTCGGACCACGTCGAGCTCGCCCAGTTCTTTCGTAATACCTACGGGCCGACTGGGGCGTCCAACGCAGAACCGTTCGAAGGTAGTCGAAGCTGGGCCGGCGCCAGGCCTGAACTCCGCGCAATCGCCTATGATTCGAACGGTGTAGCGGCTCACATGGGCATACTGCGCCGTTTCATCAAGGTTGACGCGGTCGATCTGTTGGTGGCTGAGCTGGGCCTGTACGGGGTACGTCCGGATCTTGAGAGTCTCGGAATCGCCCATTCAATCCATGTCGTGCTTCCAATACTGCAGGAGCTTGGCGTTCCATTCGCTTTCGGAACCGTCCGGCACGCGCTGCGGAATCATGTTGAGAGGTTCGGGCGGCGATACAGCCCTTTGGCCGTCTTGTCGGGAATTCGCGTGCGCTCCACCCGACCAGAGGCGCGCCTCGACCTGCCGCCCACACGCATTGATGACGCACTCACCATTGTTCTGCCAGTTGGACGGCCGATCAGCGAATGGCCCACGGGCACGATGATCGATCGGAACGGACCAGAGCTATGAGCCGTCCCGATTGCTTGTACGAAGTGCGCCGTGAGTGCTCTGACGGCACCGGCCGTCGCAGCGTTTATCTGACGTTTGACGACGGTCCCAATCCACTTTTCACACCGGAGATTCTGGATGTGCTGGCAGAGCAGCGGGTGCCGGCCACTTTCTTCGTCATCGGCGCCTACGCCTTAGAGCACCCGGATCTAATCCAACGAATGTTTGCAGAAGGGCACGAGCTAGGCAACCACACGATGACTCATCCGGATCTGTACAAATGCGGCTTCGGCGAAGTGCAACGTGAGATCTTTGAAGCGAACGGCGCCATCATGAGGGCGTGCCCTCAGGCCTCGGTGCGCTATATTCGCGCGCCCTACGGGGCCTGGAGCGAAGAAGTCTTCACAGCGTCACAGATCGCCGGGCTGACGGCCCTCCATTGGTCCGTCGACCCTCGAGATTGGTCTCGCCCTGGGGTCGACGCGATTATCGATACCGTGCTCGCCTCTGTCCGGCCGGGCGCAATCGTACTCTTGCACGACGGATGCCCTCCCGGCGAGTTGAGCCAGGGCGCTCACGCCGGTCTGCGCGACCAGACGGTCACGGCGCTGTCCCGGCTGATTCCAGCACTTCATGAGCGCGGATTTGTAATCCGCTCACTTCCTCAACATCACTGAACAAACGAGATCCCATGACTCTTCTTGGTACAACCAGCACTGTGGCCATTTCGCTTTATGCACTGCTCTCGACTGCTTATAAGAGCATGCAGGGGATTTATGCTCTGCCGACAAACGACTCATCGGCGTTGGAGGATCTCGTCGGCTCCGATCAACTGCCCAGCGTGGATGTCATCGTCCCCTGCTTCAACGAGGATCCGCGCACGCTTTCAGAGTGCCTGGCGTCCATTGCAGACCAAGAATACGCCGGAAGACTTCGGGTCTATGTGGTTGATGACGGTTCTGGAAATCGCGAAGCCGTACGAACTGTCCACGAAACCTACGCGCGCGACCCTAGGTTCGACATCATTTTGCTTCCCGAGAATGTTGGAAAGCGCAAGGCGCAGATCGCCGCGATACGCCGCTCATCCGGGGATTTGGTGCTTAACGTTGATTCAGACACGATACTCGCGTCCGACGTCATCACCAAGCTTGTACCGAAGATGCGAGATCCAGCGGTCGGCGCAGTCATGGGTCAGTTGATTGCCAGTAACCGGAGCGAGAGCTGGCTGACAAGGCTGATAGACATGGAGTACTGGCTGGCTTGCAACGAGGAGCGCGCGGCACAGGCTCGCTTCGGTGCCGTTATGTGCTGTTGCGGCCCATGTGCCATGTACCGCCGGTCTGCGCTCCTTTTGTTACTGGACCAGTACGAGTCGCAATTTTTTCGGGGCAAGCCAAGCGACTTCGGGGAGGATCGCCATCTCACTATCCTCATGCTGAAAGCAGGCTTTCGAACCGAGTACGTTCCGGGCGCCATCGCGGCCACAGTCGTTCCGAACAGACTCGGACCGTATCTGCGCCAACAACTCCGTTGGGCACGAAGCACATTCCGGGACACGCTGCTTGGGCTGCGCTTGCTGCCCGGCCTCAATAGCTATCTCACGTTGGACGTGGTCGGACAGAATCTCGGGCCGCTACTCCTCGCCCTATCGGTACTAACGGGCCTCGCACATTTCGCACTGACAGGCACTGTGCCTTGGTGGACAGGACTGATGATTGTGTCCATGACCATGCTCCGATGCAGCGTGGTAGCATTTCGTGCTCGACAGTTTCGATTTCTGGGCTTTTCCCTGCACACGTTCATCAACATCTTTCTCTTACTTCCCTTGAAGGCCTACGCGCTGTGTACATTGAGCAATAGCGATTGGCTGTCGCGAAGCTCTGCTGTCGCTACATCGAACACTGGGGGAAAACAGGCCCCCACCCAAACTCCGATCACTGGATCAAGCAGGGCAGAATTCTCACCGCATGCGGCTCCGCTTCGCAGGCTCAATCTTGCGCGGATTCTTCGGGATTAGCGCTGTCGAGCAACATCTGCGGCGACGAATGATCGCTAATTACCTAGGTGGACGAGAGGTGGACGAGTTTGACCCAGAACATGAATCATCAGTTGCTCGATCGGGAATTGGCCGCAGACGATCCGTGGCGCCTCGACGGCAATCCGTTCGAGCGGGAGCGCCACACGCAAATGCTCCAGCTGGCGCTTGCCCAAGGCCCCATTACAAATGCCCTCGAAGTCGGGTGCGCTGCCGGCGCATTCACGGAAAAACTAGCCCCCTACTGCCAAGGGCTCACCGTCATCGATGTCGTGGCGCAAGCGATTGCTCGAGCACGTCAACGGATAAAGGAGCCGTCGCGCATCAACTGGATAGTCTCCGATGTTCAACAGTTTTCGACCGACGAGTTGTTTGACCTGATCGTTGTGGCGGAGGTCCTATACTACCTCGAAGACATAGCCGAGATGCGCGCGGCCGTCAAAAACCTGGTGCGGGTGCTTGCGCCAGGCGGGCATCTGATCTTCGGATCGGCAAGGGATGCTAATTGCCGTCGCTGGGGTCACGCCGCTGGTGCTGAGCCGGTCATCGCCATGCTGAACGAAACGTTGATCGAGGTAGAGCGTCTTGAGTGTCGGGGCGAGTCGGTCAACGAAGACTGCTTGCTCGTCCGTTTCCGGAACCCGCTTTCCGCTTCCTGATGAATCGAATCTATCGGCGTTAACGTGGAGACACTATGCGCATCTGTGGTACCAAGCTGACCCATGATGGGGCGATCGCCCTTGTCGAGGATGGACGGCTCGTCTTCTGCGTTGAGCAGGAAAAGCGGCACAACAATCCGCGTTATCAAACCATCGATAATCTCGACGCAATTGTCGCCGCTTTGGCGGAACAGGGGCTAAATCCTTGTGATGTCGATCAGTTCGTTATCGACGGCTGGGATGGCGAAGACGAGTCACAGTTTCAGGTCCGGCAGGCAACCAAGCAACCGCCAGTCTTGGCGTCCCTCTCGGTAAAATGAACCCATGTCCATGGTAGCGATCGATCTTACTGACGTAAGCAAAACTTATGACAAGCTCGTTGTCGACAGACTGTCGTTCCGCGTTGCGGCGGGGGAATGCTTCGGGCTCTTGGGACCGAACGGTGCGGGCAAAAGCACGATTGCGCGTATGGTCCTCGGCATGACATCGCCTGATGCGGGGAAGATTACTGTGCTCGGCGCTCCAGTGCCGGCGCGCGCGCGTTTGGCACGTATGCGCATCGGCGTGGTCCCGCAGTTCGACAATCTTGATAACGCGTTCACTGTACGCGAGAACCTGTTGGTGTTCGGGCGCTACTTCCGGATGAGCAGACGCCAGATCGAAGCGGTCATACCGTCGCTGCTTGAGTTCGCCCGCCTCGAGAACAAAGCGGATGCGCGCGTCGCCGAACTGTCCGGCGGCATGAAGCGGCGCCTGACGCTCGCGCGTGCGCTGATCAATGACCCGCACTTGCTAGTGATGGACGAGCCGACCACCGGCCTCGATCCGCAGGCCCGCCACCTGATCTGGGAACGGCTGCGATCGCTGCTGGCGCGGGGCAAGACTATTCTTTTGACTACCCATTTCATGGAAGAGGCCGAGCGGCTGTGCGATCGGCTGTGCGTTATGGAGGAGGGGCGCAAGATCGCCGAAGGCCGCCCGTCCGCACTCATTGACGAGCAGATCGGCTGTGACGTGGTCGAGGTCTACGGCGGCAATCCGCATGAACTGGGTGCGCTGATCCGGCCGTACGCACAGCGCATCGAGGTGAGCGGTGAGACGCTTTTTTGCTATGCACCCGATCCGGAGCAGGTGCTGGTGCAGCTACGCGGGCGCGCGGGTCTGCGCCTTCTGCAGCGTCCCCCCAATCTCGAGGATGTGTTCTTGCGGCTAACCGGGCGCGAGATGGAGGACTGAACAATGGGCGAACGTTATGCGGCGGCCATGCCCGCCAATGCATGGAATTGGGTCGCGGTTTGGCGCCGCAACTATCTTGGATGGAAGAAAATCGGGCTTGCATCGGTTCTCGGCAACCTCGCCGATCCGATGATCTATCTGTTCGGTCTCGGCTTTGGCATCGGAACAATGATAGGTCCTGTTGAGGGCACTTCGTACATTGCGTTTCTCGCGGCTGGCATGGTTGCCACAAGCGCGATGGCATCGGCGACTGCTGAAACGGTTTACGGGAGTTTCGGCCGCATGGACAACCAGCGCACCTGGGAAGGAATGCTATGCACTCAGCTGACGCTCGGCGATATCTTACTCGGCGAATTGGCGTGGGCAGCCACCAAGGCCCTGATGGCGGGCACAGCAATCACTATTGTTGCCACCACGCTCGGCTACACATCGTGGCCATCCATCCTCTGCTTGCTGCCAGTCATCGCTCTCAGTGGCCTCGCCTTCGCGAGTCTAGCGATGGTCGTCACGGCGCTTGCGCCCAGTTATGAATATTTCATATTTTATAATACGCTTGTTATAACACCCATGCTGTTCCTTTGCGGCGCGATGTTTCCGGTCAACCAATTGCCCGGCGCTTTTCAGGACGTCGCCTCCTTGTTGCCGCTCGCACATGCAATTGACCTCATTCGTCCGGCGATGCTTGGCCGTTCGGCCGGCAGCATGGGCCTGCATATCGGCGCGCTTTGCATATACACGGTTTTGCCGTTCTTCCTATCGGTTGCTCTATTTCGTCGTCGGCTGATGCGTTGACGCTACTCACCATTCGTAAAATTGATTCTTTGGGCGATACCCATCCACGCGTCGGATAGGTCAATACATGCGTTTTAAGGGACTTGATCTAAATCTCCTCGTTGTGCTGGACGCTTTGATCAGGGAGCGTAAAGTCACCGCCGCGGCCCGCAGTATTAACCTGAGTCAGCCGGCCATGAGCGCCGCCGTCGGTCGGTTACGCGCCTATTTCAGCGATGAGCTATTTACGATGAACGGCCGCGAACTCATTTTGACACCGCGCGCGGAGGGGCTCGCCACAGCAGTCCGGGAGGCATTGCTGCACATCCAGCTGTCGATTATTTCCTGGGACGCCTTTAACCCGGCCCGATCGGATCGTCGCTTCCGCATCATCCTTTCCGATTACCTCACGCTCGTATTTTTTAAGAAGATCGTAAAGCGTGCTGCGCGGGAAGCTCCCGCCGTCCGCTTCGAATGTCTGCTTATTTCCGACGACCCCGAGGAGCTTCTCCGGCGCGGCGACGTTGATTTTCTGATTATGCCGGAAGTGTTCATGTCGAAACATCCTCGCGCAGCCCTGTTCGAAGATATACTCGTATGCGTAGGCTGCGGCACGAACAAGCAGCTGTCAGAGCCACTTACATTCGACCGATACTTGTCGATGGGGCAGGTTGTGCTTAAATTCGGGGACACCCGGCAGCCCTCCATCGAGGAATGGTATTTGCTCGAGAACGGTTTCGAGAGACGTATCGAGGTCGTCGTACAGGGCTTTAGCATGATCCCGCCCCTTATATCAGGCACCAACCGCATCGGGACAATGCCCTTACGGTTGGCGCAGCATTTCGCAAAATTAACACCCCTGCGGATTGTCGAACTTCCGCCGCCACTTCCTGCCGCATTCACGGAGGCCGTCCAATGGCCTGCGCTTCACAATAATGATCCGGCAAGCCTATGGATGCGGGAAATGATGTTGCAGGAGGCATCTCGTATGATTACCCCGCCTAAGAGCACCGGACGTCTCAGTTGTCGGCCGACGACCCCTCGGTTATGAGAGGAGGCATGGATGGCGATTGGGATTGGGCGATTCCTGCATTGTCGAGAACGATGCAGGGAGAGCAGCTCCTTCAGCCTGAAGAGGTGGCAGCGATGCTGCCGCTGCATGAGCTTGGCTGGGGAACCGACGGGCGAACGAATTCGGGTGCGCTCGCAACACGGTGCCTCGGTATCTAAGCGAGGGCGGGACTGTTCCGTTTCGCAAGCCTGTGCGGCCGACCGCGTTTGACGGACTGGACCATTGGCTGCGGGAGCGCTTCTTCCCCCATGGCTCGGGCTGGATAACGATCTCGACCCGCTCCAGATGCGCCGGGAACGCCTTGCGCGGTCGCGCAGCACGTCGCGGCTCGCCTGTCGGTCTTGCGGCCTCGAGCTCGGACTCAATCGCGCCGAGCCCGGTCTGGATTTCGTCGAAGGCGAAGGCCTGCTGGTCACGTTCGAGCTTCTCGGAGCTGCGACCGAAGCGGCGCGCTCCAGCTGCTTGACGATCCCATGAAGGTCGGCGATCCGCTCCTGGGCAGGCTCGTTGAGTGTCGCCATCCGGACGATCTCGGCCTTGAGTGTTTCGCTCCGGAGTTGTTGCAGTTCGGCCTTCTCCGCCGCCATGGCGACGAACATCGCCTTGAGCGTATCGATTTCGTGGGGACGGGCCGAAGCGCTTCTCGTCATGACGCCGACAGAAGCTTATTGTGCACGGCCTGAAGCCCGCCTTTTGCGCCTGAGTCACTTCGCCACCGCCTTCCGGCCGGACGCCGTCGCCGTTCGGCTCGAACGCGTGTCCAGTCCATGCCTTCGACGAGCGCCATCAGTTCGGCGCGGCAAGCCGATCACGCCGTTCTCCGCCAGCGGAACTTGTCCTCGTCCAGCGCTCACGGTGCGGGTATGCCGGCGTCGAGCAAACAGAGAGAAGTTTGGGGCCCAAACCAGGACGGCCCCGTTACGAAGTTCGTCCTGGTCCCGGTTTGAGTGTCGAATCTTCATCGATTGCTTGGGCGACCAGCGTCCCCGCCGCCAGCGAGCCCGCAACTGCTCAGCAGAAGGGCGAAGTGAACGTGAATGCATCCATTTCGTAAATGTGTGTCTATCCAAGCAATCGATTTCTCTAATTATCCGATGAGCAATATGAACGCGTCAGGCAGGGTGCATCATTAGGAGTATTTTCGATGGCAAAGATTATCGAGGGTGGCCCGGGTGCCGAAACACTCATCGGCACCGAGCTTGACGATTGGATGGAGGGTTTCCAGGGCGGTGACTGGATTGACGGTCGTGGCGGCAACGACGAGATCTCGGGTGGCCCGGACAGTGACCGACTCATCGGCGGCAAGGGTAACGACCGCATCTTCGGCGGAGATGGCTGGGACGATCTCTCCGGCGACAACGGCCGCTTCAACCCGCGCGTCTCCGGTGAGGACAATGACAGGCTCAGCGGCGGTCCCGGCCAGGATGTCCTCTACGTTGGTGACGGCCAGGACACGTTGACCGGGGGCACCGACAATGACACCTTCGTGTTCCAGTTCCACAATCCGGTGCCTGGGGTTGTCGGGTCGAAGTCGGACATTACCACTATCACCGATTTCAACCCGGCGGAGGACAAGTTCGCCTTCGATGCGGTGGGCCTCTACAATGACGGTTTTGGCGCGAACTTCGTCAACAACGCCAGCATACAGTCCGGCTACCCGGTGAGCAGCTTCTACAGTGGTGCGGCCTCGGGTGCGAACGGCGAACACGTCGTGGTAATCACTGGCGAATCTTTCAACTCTGCTTCTGAAGCCGCGAGTGCGATCTCCGGCGAGCACGCCGGCGACATCATTGTCTACCAAAGCAGCTACACCGACAGAGTCGCAACTCTGGCCTATGTCACCGCCGACAACAGCGCGCATGAATTCGTCCACCTGGGCGGTGTGGTCACCGTGGCCGACCTAGGCCTGACCGCGTCGGACTTCACCTTCGTTTGATCCAGAAAACCCATACGGAACAGCGCCCCGCCCCCCGGGGGCGGGCGCTTTGCGTTTCCGCTACGTGCGATGGGCCGGGGCGCCCGGGAGCAGTCGCAGCGTGTACAGCTTGACGAAGCCCTGCACGTCGCGCTGGTCGTACACCGAAATCTCCCTGAAGGCGTGGAGGCGGAAGCCTGTTCGGGCCCTTGCGGTCGGCCAGATGACGTTGCCCTTCCAAACCTTCAGCCGGACGGTGTTGTTGTTGACCCGCTCCATTAGATGCCAAACCAAACACATTCGGCGGGAGCACTGATCTTGAATCAGCGAGCGGATGCAGTCGGTTGCCGCTCGGGGAGCAATATAGGGAGCTGGGTCGCCAGATCCTCACGGAGACCTACGTGAGTAACCATTCCTTGAAGGATTCAGCTTTGAGACCTTTCCCTCTGACTTCCGCTATTTGGGGAATTCTGTTGATCAGCGGCGTGGTCAACGTGCTTGCGCTGATCTCGCCGCTGTTCATGCTTCAGGTCTACGACCGCGTTCTGGCAAGTGGCAGCGTATCGACGCTAGTGGGGCTCGTCGTGCTTGCTGCAGGGCTTTATGCGTTCCAATGCCTGCTCGACGTTTTGCGCGCCCGCGTGCTGCTGCGGATTGGCGAGCGTTTCGATGAACAGTTTTCCGGACGCGTTCACGATGCGATCGTTCGCCTTCCGCTTTTAACGCGCATGCCGGGCGACGGCTTGCAGCCGCTACGCGATCTCGACAATGTTCGCGGATTCTTAGGTGGAAACGGCCCGACAGCGTTCTTCGATCTGCCATGGATGCTGCTTTATCTTGGCATTTGCTTCCTCCTTCATTTCTGGATCGGCATGACGGCACTTATCGGGGCGATCGGTCTCACATCTCTGACACTCCTTACCAACACTCTCTCGCAAGGGCCGATACGCGATACCATTGACCACAACATGGTACGCAATGGTCTACTGGAAGCAGCGCGCCGCAATGCCGAGGTCGTGCAAGCTCTCGGTCTCGCAAAGCGGATCGCCGCCCGATGGCACAAGGCCAATGCCAAGTATCTGGCCGCCAACCGGAAAGTCGGGGACGTGGCAGGTGGGCTGGGTGGCATTTCAAAGTCGCTGCGCGTGCTGCTGCAATCGGCCATTCTTGCCGTCGGCGCGTACCTTGTCATCAGGCAGGAGGCTACGGCCGGGGTCATGATTGCCAGTTCGATCATGATGGGGCGTGCGCTGGCTCCGGTCGATCTGGCCATTTCAAGCTGGAAACCCTTCCTCATGGCGCGCGAGGGTTGGGCGCGGCTGGAGGACCTCTTGGGAAAGGTTCCTGAAACCGCTCCTGTTATGCCAATGCCTGCACCTGAACGCGAACTCCGCCTCGAAGGCGTGACAATCGTTCCGCCCGGCGAAAGGAAGCCGACCGTGACCGGCCTTGCGTTTGCCGTTCAGGCGGGAAGCGCACTCGGGATCATCGGTGCATCGGGTTCGGGCAAGTCGACACTCTCGCGCGCCATCGTCGGCGCATGGGCGCCGGTCGCCGGAAAGGTTCGCATCGACAGCGCAAGCCTCGATCAATGGGACCGGGAAGCGCTAGGCCGTCATATCGGCTATTTGCCGCAAGGTGTTGAACTATTCGACGGCACCATTGCCGAAAACATCGCTCGTTTTGAAGATAATCCTGACCCTGAGGCTATTGTCACCGCGGCGAAAGCAGCGGGCACGCACGAACTGATCCTCCGATTTGAGCACGGCTACGAAACTCCGATTGGTGAGGCCGGATCGGCACTTTCCGCCGGGCAGCGCCAGCGTATCGGTCTTGCCCGTGCTCTTTATCGAGACCCTTTCCTTGTTGTGCTGGATGAACCCAATGCCAATCTCGATGCGGAAGGCGAGGCTGCGGTTGTCAAGGCGATCGCCTCCGTGCGCGAGCGCAAGGGCATTGCGGTTGTCGTTGCCCATCGGCCGAGCGCCATCCGCGCCGTGGATTTGGTGTTGGTGATGGAAGGTGGACGGCAGCGAGCATTCGGTGCGCGTGATGAGGCGCTTTCCAAAGTCCTTAAGGGGGCAGCGATGGCATCAGGCGCTGGGGTCAAGGCCATCGAGTCTACACAGGATAACGAGCGCGCTGACATGGAGGATCCCGGTGTCCGGCATTCATCAGAACAATGACGTTTCCAGGTCCATTCGCCGGCACCTGGTGGCGGGCCTGCTGGCGAGCGTGATCTTTGTGGGAGGAGCCGGAGCCTGGGCGGCCTTCACGAATCTCTCCGGCGCGGTTGTCGCGTCCGGACACTTTGTCGTCGATTCCTATGTGAAGAAGGTGCAGCACCCGACCGGCGGGGTGGTGGGAGAAATCCTGGTGAGCGAAGGTGATAAAGTAAAAGCCGGCGACATCCTCATGCGGCTCGACGCCACCCAGACGCGCGCCACTCTCGCTGTAGTCACCAAGCGGCTCGATGAGCTGGCCGCCAACCTGGCACGACTCGAAGCTGAGCGTGACGATCTGGCGGAGATCGCCTTCCCGGACTGGCTGCTCGCCCGCAGAGATGTTCCGGACGTAGCTTCGGCAGTACATGGCGAGACGCGGCTGTTCGAATTCCGCAGACAATCCCGCGACGGAAGGCAGGCGCAGCTAGCGGAACGCATCACTCAATATGAGCACGAGATCGAGGGGCTCAAGGCGCAGGCAATCGCTTGTGAGAAAAGCACCGAGATCCTCCAAAAGGAAATTGCTGCCCTGAGTGGGCTGCGCGACCAAGGCATTGTCTCGGACCAACGCTTGAACAGTCTGAAGACGCAGGTTGCCACTTTCGGCGGCGAACGCGGTGAGAAGATTGCACATCAGGCACAGACGGCAGCCCGCATAGCCGAAACGCGCCTGCAGATCCTGCAGATCGATCCGGATTTCAAGACGGAAGTCGGCCAGGAGCTCAGAGAGGTTCAGGCGCAGGTTGGGGAGTATGTTGAGCGCAAGGTGGCGGCTGAACAGGAACTGCGACGGATCGATATTGTCGCGCCGCAGTCAGGCGCCATTCAACAACTCGCAGTTCATACGGTCGGAGGAGTGATCACGCCCGCCGATCCGATTATGCTAATCGTGCCGGAAGGCGACGATCTTGCGCTTGAAGCACGAATCACCCCGAAGGACATCGACCAAATCCAGCTTGGTCACAAGGCCGTGCTGCGGATGTCAGCCTTCAATCTGAGGACCACGCCGGTATTGAACGGATATGTCAGCCGGATCGCAGCCGATCTGGCGACGGACGAAAAAAACGGCGTTTCGTATTACCTGGTGCGTCTGTCGGTTCCGCATGCGGAACTGACGAAGCTCAAGGACCTGACGCTCGTGCCCGGCATGCCGGCCGAAGCGATGATCCAGACGGGCGAGCGTACGGCGCTTTCTTATTTTGTGAAGCCGCTGTCGGACCAAATCAGTCGCGCATTCCATGAGGAATGAAAGTAACCACAGAAACATTTTGTTGGTATTCTTGTTGGTTGTTACGCATGCATGAGAGTCATAACCGTCTGAAAACACAGCCATACTTTCCTCAGTTGGATTCCGCCTCTGACTCAGATTCGTGGTTCCACGGTCATTTTGCCCTTCCAAGTCGCCGACCATTCAGTTCTTGGCCTCGAGCGCATTAAGATACCCATCATCGTACACAAAGGCTGGAAAAGAGTCCGGTGTCTTGAGCGATCCTGAGGTCTGGAGACCTAGGGTGAGCCTGCAAGCACAGGGCCAGGACATGATTGAGCGTCTGCAATATTCGGACAGGTACATAGGAAGACAGGCAGGCGTCAAAAACGCGCTTTCAACGCGCTAAACCGATGCTACGCACCCCGAGCGTCTTGCCGCCCTCGCTCCCGCCGGTAGGAATCAATCGCGAGCAGGCTGCGACGTTCATCGGCGTAAGCTCAACGACCTTTGATGAAATGGTCCAGGACGGCCGGATGCCCCAGCCACGAATGCCGAGCAAGGGGCGCATTGTTTGGGACGTCGAGGAACTTGTATTGGCCTTTCGAAAGCTCCCTCACCGCCAAATCGGAGGAGCACCAAAGCTTGACGAAGATTCGCCGCCACTAGACAATCCTTGGGATCGAAAACCACGAACATGACGGATGAGCCCGTGAAAATCGATCTTAAGGGCGTAGTGAAGGACACTGATCGCCACGGCAATGATCGGTACTATTTTCGCGCACCGGGTCGGAAGAAGGTCCGGCTCCGTGAACCGACCGGCAGCGACGAGTTCCTCGAGGAATTGCGGTGCGCGCGCGCCGAGGTCACTTATGTTCGGCCCGGCACTCTTCCCGAGATTTGCCGGCGCCTCCCCAAGCCTTCCGAGCCAGCGAAGAAAGGCACGTTGCTGTGGCTTTGCCAGGAGTATTACCGTCGGGGCGGCACGGAAATCACCCAAGACACTATGGCGCGCCGACGAGCAATTCTGGAGCGCGTATGCGAATTACCTCATCCCCTCGAAGGTGACCCGGATCCTCAGTATCCCACCAAGGGATCTCTGCCATTCGCCGGTATGAAACGGTCTCATGTTAAGGAGATCAGGGACACCAGGCTCGACGCCCTTGGCGCGGCAAACAATATCGTAAAAGCCATCAGCGCGATGTTTGAGTGGGCAAAGGACACAGAGATTCCGGGCGTCGACTCCAATCCCGCCCGCGGCATCAGACGGCTAAAGAGCGGCGACGGCTGGCACCCATGGGACGTGTCGGAGATCGTTCAATATGAGAGGCGGCATCCGCTGGGTACCGCAGCCAGACGTGCGCTCTCGATCTTCATGTTTACTGGCCTGCGGTTGTCCGACGTCGCGATCTTCGGTCGACAGCACATCACGCTCGTCTACAACGAGGAGACCGAGCAGTGGGAGAAGTGGATCAGAATTAAGCCTGGGAAGACCAGTCGTAACAAGGATGCGGTGTTGGTGGAGCTCCCGCTTCTGCCCGAACTAGAGGCGGAACTTGAGCACACGCCCTCCGACCAGATGACCTTCCTGGTCAATGAGTATGGTCGCCCGTTCTCGGAGAACGGTCTGGGCAACAAGATGCGCCAGTGGTGTGATCAAGCTGAGCTGCCGCACTGCAGTGCTCATGGAATTCGCAAGGCCGGCGCGACGATCGCCGCTGAGAACGGCGCGACGCACGAGCAGCTGAAGGCGATATATGGGTGGACTACGTACCAGCAGCCCGACCACTACATCAAGAAAGCGCGTCGCCGGAAGGTAGCGAGAGCGGCGAAATACCTGCTGGTTATCGATCGAAAAGAGAACAAAATTGTCCCACTTTCTGAGGGGGTTGAAAGAGGTGGGACAAAAATGGCCAAAAAATCCAATTAAATCAACGGCCACAAAAGCCAATGGTGGGCCCGGAGGGACTCGAACCCCCAACCAAGCGGTTATGAGCCGCCGGCTCTAACCATTGAGCTACAGGCCCCACGGCGCTGGATTAGTGTTTTTCCCTGAACCGCACAAGGCTTTCCGAGCAGGCGTTCCAAGGGGGCTGGCAGGGATCGCCCAAATCAGCCCATATTGATAACCTATTGCACGTCGCCCATTGGACGCCGGCCAACACTCGGCTGTCTTGGGATCCCAGATCGAGGAGATTTCATGACCAGACGTATCTTGCCCCTGGCGATTGCCGCCGCAATCGCATTTCCGGCGATCGCGGCCGCCGCCGATTCGCCACCGCCGCCGCGTATCGTCGTCACCGGTGAAGGCGAGGCGGCGATAGCACCCGATCTGGCTCTGCTGACGCTCAGCGTCATGCGCGAAGCCAAGACGGCACGTGCAGCGCTCGATGCCAATAACGACGCCATGGCCGCGGTGATCGCTGCCATGAAATCGTCCGGCATCAAGGAGCGCGACCTGCAGACAGCGGGCATCCAGATCAATCCGCGCTATAACTACACCAACAAGCCCGACGGCAGCCAGGAGGCCGAGCTTGTCGCCTATCAGGTGACCAACACGCTTTCGGTGCGCGTCCGCGACATCGACAAGACCGGCGACATTCTCGACAAGGCGGTGTCGCTCGGCGTCAACCAGGGCGGCGGCATCTCCTTCTCCAACGACGATCCGGCGGCAGCCGTCACCGAGGCGCGCAAGAAGGCCGTCGCCAATGCCATGGCCAAGGCCAAGACGCTGGCCGAAGCGGCCGGCGTCGGCATCGGCCGGGTCCTGGAAATCACCGACCAGAATTTCGCACCACCGCCGATGCCGATCAACGCCAAGGCATTCGATGCCGCCGGCGCGTCGGTCCCGGTGCAAGCCGGCGAGAATTCCTATACCGCACAGGTGACGGTGACTTTCGAATTGAAATGATCATCGCTTGCAGCATGAAAAAACCCCGGAGGATTGATCCTCCGGGGTTTTTTGAGCCGCGCTTTCCGTCCTGGCGGAAAGGGCTCCGCTACTCTACCGGCTGCAAGTCAGCCGGCCGCAAGCCCGAAGACCTTAGCGATAGATGATCGGACAGCCGCGCTCGTTGGCGAATACGATTACGACGCGGTCGCCATACTGGCGGCCGGCGACCTTGACCGTGCGGCGGTTGATGTCGATGATGCGGGCGCGGTGCAGGCCCATGCGTTCGGCCTTGTCAATGGCACGCTCCGGCGAACAGGACCGGCGCCAGCCGCCATGACGGCGGTGTTCGCGATAGTAACCATCATCTTCGTCGCCGGTATAGACGCCGACGCGCGGATCCTGGTTGTTGCCGAAGCCGAGATAGATGCTGTCAGCATGAGCGGGGATGGCAGCAAGCGTGCCAAGGCCGACAAGTGCCGAAAGAGCAACCGTCTTGATGGTATTGAACATTGTCTTCTCTCCTTGTTTGAGGGTTTCCACCCGTTTTCGTCAAACCTATGCGAGGAGAATGCACCCGCCTGTCTGAATTTTTTGCGAACCGGCCATTCATCCCCCGTTCATGCGGCAAGAATGGGCCAGCCGTTAGTCTGTCCGTTTCTGGAACCGTTCTATGCAGGGCAGATGGGGAACGTACCCTTTTGCCATGGTTCCCGGTCTTCGTTACCGCAGGAAATCCTAAGGCTCGTCCGCGAGCATATGGTCGAAATAGTCGTCCGGCTCGGCAAGGTCGGTCTCGCTGGCGCTGACCCGGCCGCGCATCGAGATGCCGGCCTCGTGCACGGTCTCGTCGCTTCCCGACACCAGCCTGTGCCACCAATAGAGATCGCGGCCCTCGGCCACCAGCCGGTAAGCGCAGGTCTTGGGCAGCCAGCTGATGGTGCGCACGTTCTGCGGCGTCAGCCCGACGCAATCCGGAACACGCGCCAGCCGGTTGGCATAGTCGGAGCAGCGGCAGCTTCCAGCGTCGAACAGCCGGCAGCCGACGCTGGTCCAGTAGATCTCTCCGGTGTCCTCGTCTTCGAGTTTCGACAGGCAGCACTTGCCACAACCGTCGCAGAGTGATTCCCACTCGGCCGGGGTCATCGCCTCGAGCGTCTTGGTCTTCCAGAACGGCTTTTCCATCGTCGGCATGTGGCCCCCGGACGCTTCAAGGTCAAGCACGGCAACCGTGCACCCTCGTCCGAACGATACGCCGGGACCATACGCCGGAACATACGCCAGGACCATACGAATGACATGAAGTCGCCTTCAAAACGCCGGTCAATCGCCCTGTGCCACAGCTAGAACCTACAAACAGGAACCAAA
Source organism: Mesorhizobium sp. M0601 (assembly GCF_040320845.1). Taxonomy (NCBI): domain Bacteria; kingdom Pseudomonadati; phylum Pseudomonadota; class Alphaproteobacteria; order Hyphomicrobiales; family Phyllobacteriaceae; genus Mesorhizobium; species Mesorhizobium sp. M0601. The sequence goes on along the minus strand of NZ_JAMYQK010000018.1, from coordinate 398 downwards.
CATGGTTGCTGAAAGTTTGGGCAGGGATGGGACGCCACAAGGAGTGTTTATGATGAAACGCCAACCACGGATTCTGGCAGGCACGGCGCTTGGCCTGTTGATGGCGTCCGCGCCGCTAGGCGCGTTCCCGCTGCAAGGCGACGCCGCATTCGGCCCCGTGCAACGTACCGCAGCGCCGCTCATCCCAGTGCAATCGAGTTGCGCCGAGGGCGAGTCGGCGGAGGCCTGCGCGCAAAGCCAGCAGGCAGAGCAGCCCAGAAAGAAGAAGCGCGACCAGCAGCAGCAAACGGAATCCGCTCCGGCCGAGCAGGCGGCTCCAGCCGAGTCCGAGCAACCCCGCAAGAAGCGGCGCAATCAGCAGCAGCAAACAGAATCCGCTCCGGCCGAGCAGATCGCTC